>DASSBZ010000209.1:0-8745 GCA_035698205.1 Gemmatimonadaceae bacterium
GCACGCTTCGACTCGAGCGCGGCTCCCGCCATCACCAGCATGTCGTCGCCCCCCTCCCACTCGAACGCCGTCGCATACCGCGCGAAGTTGTCCACCAGCAGGTAGCGCAGCTCGCTCCCGCGCGACGTCGGCAGTTCGGCCGCGATCATCCGCCCGCTCGCCAGCAATCCCGTGATCGGCTCGCCCCGCCGCCACTCGCTCGATGGCGCGACTCGCGCCTCCAGCTCCTCGCGCGTGACGTCCCCCGCCCGATCCACCAGCACCGCCAGCTCGTCCGCGTCGCGCGCCTGTCGCCCCGCAGCGGTACCGCGCCGCCGCGCGAGCAGCTCCTCGAGCACGGCCAGCGTGGGTTCGTCCGCCCCCTGCCCACCCATCAACTCGTCCAGCAGCGCGCGGTCCAGTGACAGCAGTGCCGCGCGCTCCTCGGCGCGTGGCACGTCCTTGCCGTACATGTGATCGATCACGAAGCCGAACTGCAGCGATGCCGCAAACGGTGACGGAATCTCCGTCTCCACCACGCGGATCGTGATCGTCCCCTCGGCGATGCGCTCCAGCACGTCGCGCAGACCGCCCATGTCGAACGCGTCCTGCAGCACGTCGCGGTACGTCTCCACCACGATCGGGAAGCTCGGGTACTCGCGCACCGCCTGCAGGAGGTCCAGCGCCTTCAGCCGCTGCAGCCAGAGCGGCATCCGGCGACGGGGATTCCCGCGCGGCAGCAGCAGCGCGCGCGCCGCGTTCATACGGAAGCGCGCGCCGAACAGCGACGACTGCCCCACCTCCTCCACCACCAGGCGCTCCGCATCCTCCACCGTCAGCGAGCGGATCACGTCCGTCGGTGGCGCGCCACCCAGGTCGGGGAGCCGCAGCATCAGCCCGTCGTCCGTCGTCTGCACCTGCACCTCCACGCCGAGCCGCTCGCGCATGCGCCGGCCGAGTGCCATCCCCCACGGAGCGTGCACCCGTCCGCCGAATGGCGCATGCAGCACCATGCGCACCGACCCCACCTCATCGCGGAAGTGCTCGAGCACCAGGCGCCGGTCGTCGGGGACGATGCGCGTGATGGCGCGCTGCGCCTGCACGTACTCCACGAGCGAGCGCGTCGTCGCCTCGTCGGCGTGGTGCTCCTGCTGCAGCGCCGCCAGATCGGCCAGCGTGCGCGCGTCGTCCAGCTCGCGCCGCAGTGCGCCCACGCGCGGCGTGAGGTGCTTCGACCGCGCCATGAACTCGCCGTGCCAGAAGGGCATCCGCGCCGGCGCACCGGGCGCCGGCACCACCACCACGCGATCATGCTCGATCGACCTGATCCGCCATGTCGAGCTGCCGAGCTGGAACGCGTCACCGACGCGCGACTCGTGCACGAACTCCTCATCCAGCTCACCGAGTCGCGTCTTGTCGGGAAGGTTCACCGTATAGAGCCCGCGATCGGGGATCGTCCCGCCGGAGATTGTCGCCACCATCCGTGCGCTGCGCGTCGGGGTGAGCACGTCGCTCACCCGGTCCCAATACACTCGCGCATCCAGCTCCGCCGCTACGTCACTGGGATACTTTCCGGACAGCATCCCGAGCACTTCGTCGAATGCCGCACGCGTGAGTCCGTGATAGGGGTAGGCCCGACGTACGAACTGAAACAGTGCGGCGCTCGTCCATTCCGGCTGCTCGCTCGCGACGATGGCCACGATGAGCTGCGCCAGCACGTCGAGCGCGTTCTGCACCACGTGGGTGGGCTCCACGTCACCGGCGCGCATCGCGTCGAGGATCGCGAGCTGCTCCAGCGCATCGTCGCGGAACGTCGGCACGAACACGCCTCGGCTCGTCGCGTCGAGCGAATGCCCCGCACGCCCGACGCGCTGCAGCGCCGCCGAGACACGCTTGGGGCTCTGCAGCTGTACCACCAGGTCCACCGAACCCACGTCGATCCCCAGCTCCAGTGAGCTCGTCGTCACCAGCGCGCGCAGCTCCCCCGCCTTGAGCCGCTCCTCCAGCAGGAACCGCCGCTCGCGCGACAGTGAGCCGTGGTACGGCAACGCGATCTCCTCTTCCGCCAGCGCATTCACCCGCGCCGCCACCCGCTCGGCCTGCGCGCGGTTGTTGACGAACACCAGCGTCGTGCGCGCGCTGCGGATCTGCTCCAGCACCAGCGGCGCCACCGACGTCCAGATCGTCCCGCCCACGTCGGCAAGATCCGGTACGGGCGAGATGACGCGAGTTTCCATCTTTTTCACCAACCCGCAGTCGACGATGGTGACGGGACGAAAGACGTCGCCCTCGGTCCCGCCCAGAAACCTCGCGATCTCCTCCAGCGGCCTTTGCGTCGCCGAGAGTCCGATCCGCTGCGGCGCATCCGGCGCGAGCCGCGCGAGTCGCTCCAGCGTCACGGCCAGGTGCGCACCGCGCTTCGTCCCCGCCACGGCGTGGATCTCGTCCACGATCACCGCGCGCAATGCGCTGAAGAGCGTCCGGCCGCGCACGCTCGTCAGCAGGATGTGCAGCGACTCCGGCGTCGTGATCAGGATGTGCGGCGTCTTGCGCAGCATCCGCGCACGGGCGCTCGCCGGCGTGTCTCCCGTGCGCACGGCGACGCGGACCTCCGGGAACTTCGTCCCCGCCGCCGCGAACCGGGCCGCCAGCTCCGTGAGCGGGCGCTCGAGGTTCCGCTGCACGTCGTTGTTGAGCGCCTTGAGTGGTGACACGTACAGCAGGTGCACCGCGTTGGCGAGCGGTGCCTCCAGTCCATCGGTGATCAGCGCGTTCAGCTCCCACAGGAACGCCGCCAGCGTCTTGCCCGTGCCCGTGGGTGCGAGGATCAGCGTGTCTTCGCCTCCAGCGATTGCCGGCCATCCCGCCCGCTGCGGCGCCGACGGCTCGCCGAGCGTTTCCGTGAACCACTCGCGGACGATCGGGTGAAAGGGGGCAAGGGCGTCGTCGGGCATCGGCCGGAAAGTTTGCGAGAAGCGTGCGCGGCGGTAGAGGCGCGCCACCGAGGCTCCTGTTCCCGTGCCTGGCTGGCAGAACCATCGCACCGGCCGAGGGTATTCCTTGGTGGAGGTACATCATGCACTCACTTGCCCGTCTGGCTCGTCGAGCTGGCTTCGCCATCGCCATTGCCTTCGGCACCGTGGCGAGCACCGCCGCCGCCCAGCCCCGCCTCGCGTCCGCCCGCGTCGACGCTCCCCTCACCGAGCGTGACGTCGCCGCGTCCAATGAAGAGATTGCCGCCGCCTACGGCGCGCTCGTCCGCATGTGGTCGACCGACTTCGAGCAGCTCGGCATGCGGTTCGAGGTGCCTGCGCTGCTCCGCTATCGCGGCGCCGTGCGCACCGCCTGCGGCGTGCTCGGCGGCGACAATGCCGAGTACTGTCCAT
Organism: Gemmatimonadaceae bacterium; assembly: GCA_035698205.1. GTDB lineage: Bacteria > Gemmatimonadota > Gemmatimonadetes > Gemmatimonadales > Gemmatimonadaceae > DASSBZ01. Next base: position 3,366 of record DASSBZ010000209.1, read on the forward strand.
CGCGCAACGCCATCTACTTTGACGAGGTGTTCATCGCCCGCCAGGCGAAGAATGCTGCGGCGGCGCTGGGAACCGATGGCGACATGGTGGCCGTCGGCATCGTGGCCCACGAGATGGGCCACGCCGTCGCCGCTCAGTTGAACGATTGGTCGGACGTGCCCTACGAGAACGAAGCAGCCGCCGACTGCCTCGCCGGCGTCTTCGCGCAACAATCGCAGAAGGACGGATTGCTGGAGCAGGGAGATCTCGAGGAAGCGTTCTTCGGCCTGGCGGCCGCGGGCGATCCAACGCCACAGCGCACCGGCGACCGACGGATCGACCGGCGCATCGCGCGCCGCATGGCGCTCATGGGCCACGGCACGCGCGAACAGCGCATGGAGAACTTCAAGGCCGGCTACGACGGCGGCCCGGGGGCGTGCCTGGGGTCGTTCCGGTAATCCTTAGGAACTGACAAGAGCAGATGAGAGGAAACGGCGAAAAGAGCTGAAACTACAGGATCTTCCCTCGGCGGAATGGTTGCTCCGCGCACCGAAGCTCAGCCCTGCACTCCCAGGATTCTTGAATGAATTCTGGAACGACCTCGGCAGGCGTCAGGCGCATGGCGAGTGAGGCGTAGAGAAAGAATCCTGCAGTTTCTGTGTTTCAGCCGTTTCCTCTCTTCTGCTTTTCTTGCTCCCCCGCAGAGTCCTCCTCACGGCACGTAGAAAAACCTGATCAGGTGGAAATACACCGGCGCCGCGAACAGCAGTGAGTCCACGCGATCCAGCACGCCGCCGTGCCCCTCGATCAGCGTCCCGTAGTCCTTCACGCCGCGGTCCCGCTTGATCGCCGACATCGTCAGCCCGCCGGCGAAGCCCATGATCGTGATCACGAATGACATCACCCCCGCCACGAGCGGCGTGAACGGCGTCGCCCACCAGAGCGCAGTGCCGATCGCCACCGTCGTCACCGTGCCGCCGATGAATCCCTCCCACGTCTTGTTCGGGCTCACCGTCGGGGCGATCGGCCGCCTGCCGAACAGCTTCCCGAAGGTGTACTGCAGCACGTCGTTGAGCTGCGTGAGCAGCACGAGGTAGAACAACAGCCCCGTGCGCCCGCCGGCGTAGCCGGGCACGACGAGCATCAGCAGCGCCGGCACGTAGCTGATGCAGTACACGCACGCCAGCAGCCCCCACTGCACCGTCGCCGTCCGCTCGAGGAAGCGCGTCGTGTCACCCGCCAGCGCCATCCGCCCCGGGATCGTCACGAACGCGTAGACCGGGATGAGGATCGCGAACAGGCCGTACCACTGCATCCACACCAGTACGTACTGGATCGGCGCGAAGATGAAGAACGCCCAGAACAACACGCCATGATCGGCGCGTGACGTCGGCGTGAGCGTCATGAACTCGCGCAGCGCGAGGAAGCTCATCGCGGCGAACAGGATCACCGAGCCCACGCCACCTGTTGTCACCGCGATGGCGAACACGGCGACCATCACCCACCACGCACGAATGCGCGCGTTGAGGTTGGCGACGGTGGCCTTCGCGGCGTCGCTCGCCGCTCGCCGGGCGAGCACCACCCCGACGATGCTCCCGATGATCAGCAGCGCCACGACGCCGAGCATCAGTCGCGCGAGGATCGGGTTGAGCAGCGACGACACCACCGTCGGCATCGAGAACGTCATGCGTCGCGCAGCGCGAGCAGCGTCTCGCGCATCCGGTCGTTGAACGCGTGCTTCTCCTCGCCCGGCTCGTGCCGCAGTGGCGCACCGAACGTCACCCGGCTCAGGAGCGGCACCGGCAGCACTTCGCCCTTCGGCAGGATGCGCGTCATGTTGTCCAGGTACACGGGCACCAGCTCCAGCTCCGGCTTGAGCTGACACAGATGATACAGCCCGCTCCGGAATGGCAGCAGCGTCCCATCCGGACTCCGCGTCCCCTCCGGAAACACGATGATCGACGTCTCCTTCCCCATCGCCTCGGCGATCGTCCTGATTGTCCTTTGCGCCCCTCTGTCATCCCGCACGTGCGGCAGCACGTGTCGGGACCCACTCTCCTCGCGTTCGTGGCTGGTCATCGCGCCATGTCGTTCGATCAGCACCGCGTGAAACACCCGCGTCGCCAGGTACCGGCGCACGCGCCCGCGCTCCCAGTAGTCAGCCCCCGCGACCGGCCGCGTGCGCACCCGCGCCGCCGCCGGCAGCGCCGACCAGATCAGGATGAAATCCAGGTGGCTCGTGTGATTCGCGAAGTACACCCGCTGTACGTCCGGTGGGCCGGGTGGCACCGTCCACCGCACCGACGCGCCCGCGATCACTCGCGCCAGCCGCGCCAGCACCCGTTCGATCATCGCTCGCTGAGCTGACGTGCAATCCGCGCGATCCGCAGCGCCGCGGTGAGCGCCGACCCGGCGACGATGATCACCAGCGCGATCCAGAGCGCCGTCACCCGCCCACGGATCGCGATCTCCATCGCCGCCACAAGCGCACCCATCGTCAGCACGAACATCCGGTGCTGTTTCGCCATCGGTCCGCTGAAGTCCTGCGCCAGCCCGAGTGACCCGCCGAGCACGCGTATGTACGCCGTCAGCATGGCGAGCGCCGCCGCGCTCCAGCCGAGCGCCGGTCCCCATCCCGCGCGCCCGAGCGCGTACCCCGCTCCGGCGAGGATCAGCGCATCCGCGATGCGGTCGGGGATCTCGTTGAACAGCTCCCCTGTCTTCGTCTTCAGCCCACCTTCGATCGGCAGCAGCCCATCGAGCAGGTTGCACAACAATCGAAGCTGGATCCCCGCGGCGCCGAGGACGAGCCACCACGCCGACCAGGTGCGCCACCGGCGGACGCGCTCGCCCATGAAGATGAACAGGTCGCCCGAGCGCATCGGATACCGCCCGGCGCGGTAGAACGCCCACGCGGCGATCGCGGCGAAGACGAGGCTCGCGATGGAGACATGATTCGGGCGGACGCCGGCACGAGCGAGTGCGCGCGCGATCGCGTTCGGCCAGCCGGCGCTGCGGGTGCGCAGCTCGCGGCGAGCCGGTGGCGGGAGGTCCTCGGCGTCTGGCGTCATGCGTGATACTGCGATACGGAAGGACAGGCCGCCACTCGGCACAGGCCCCAGCGCCTCGCCTCCCCGCCCCGTATTCTTGCTATCAGCCAGTCACACCCTCTCTCGCCACAACCCTCCGATGCGCCTTCGGCTCCTCGCCGCCGCCCTCGCCCTCGCCGCGCCACTCGCGCTCGCGCGTGCCCAGTCCACCACCACCTTCCCCACCGACGACCCGATCATCAAGCGCATCTGGGCCATCGGCATGGACAGCTCCCACACCATGGAGCTCGCCTCCACGCTCTTCGACTCGCTCGGCCCGCGCCTCCAGGGCGCACCCGACACGAAGCGCGCCCAGGACTGGCTGGTGAAGACCTACACCTCGTGGGGGATCGACGCGAAGAACGAGCAGTACGGCACCTGGCGCGGCTGGCGACGCGGCCACTCGCACATCGACCTCGTCTCGCCGCGCCTGCGCACGCTCGAGGCGACAATGGTCGGCTACAGCCCCGGCACCGGCGGCAGGGACGTCACCGCCGAGGCGATCATCCTCCCCCGCTTTGCCGACAGCACGGAGTTCGTGAAGTGGCTCCCGCAGGCGAAGGGCAAGCTCGTCCTCGTCAACGCACCCCAGCCGACCTGCCGCCCACCCGAAGACTGGGCGCAGTACGCCACGGCCGATTCGCGCGCGCGCATGGACTCGCTCCGTACCGCCGTGAACCGTGAGTGGGGCGGCCGTAACGTCCGCGGCACCGGCTACAGTCTCGCCCTCGGCGGCGGTGAGCTCGGGCTCCGCATGGACAAGGAAGGCATCGCCGGCCTCCTCACCTCGCGCCCGAAGCAGGCGCTCGGCACGCGTGAAATTTTTGAGACGTACAACACCGTTTCGCCCACGCTGACGTTGAGCTGCGAGGACTACGGCCTCGTCTTTCGTCTCGCCGAGCGTGGCGATCATCCGCGCGTCCGGATGAACCTCGACGCGCAGCTCCTCGGCGAGCAGCCGGTGTTCAATACGATTGCGCGCATCCCCGGCACGGAGAAGCCGAACGAGTACGTCATGCTCTCCGCGCACTTCGATTCGTGGGATGGTTCCAGCGGCGCGACGGACAACGGCACCGGCACCCTCACCATGCTCGAGGCGATGCGCATCCTCAAGCAGGTCTACCCGCACCCGAAGCGCACGATTCTCGTCGGCCACTGGACCGGTGAGGAAGAGGGTGAGGTCGGTTCCAAGTCGTTCTACGAAGATCACCCCGACATCATGAAGGGGCTCCAGGCGCTGTTCAATCAGGACAACGGCACCGGCCGCATCGTGCGCATGGCGGCGGGCGGTCTTCCCAATGCCGACGTCCACATCCGCGGCTGGTTGAGCAAGGTGCCTGACGTGTTTCAGGAGCAGGTCCAGTACGGCGGCATCGGCTTCCCCGCCGGCGGCGGCAGCGACGACTTCCCCTTCGCCTGCGCCGGTCTTCCCGCGTTCGGGCTCGGTGCGCTGGGCTGGAACTACGGCAACGAGACCTGGCACACCGACCGCGACACGTATGACAAGGTCGTGTTCGACGACCTGCAGAAGAACGCCACGCTCACCGCGATGCTCGTCTACCTCGCGAGCGAGGATCCGACGCTGATCACCCGCGAGCGCGCCGATCTCGCCAAGGTCGCGGCGGAGATGCAGGCGCGCCTCGCCGCGCAGAACAACGGCAACAGCGCGCGCGCTGGCCGCCGCTTCCCCACCACCTGGCCGGAGTGCGAGAAGGCACCGCGCACGACCAGGGCGCGACTTAAGTAATCTCCAGCACGGCAGGAGCGAATCGGGGGAGCGGCTGTGGCCGCTCCCCCGTTCTGCATTCGTGGCGTAGCGCACTTTTCGCGCGCATGAACCAGGGTATACTCGACCGAAGCTTGATGCTCGCACCCTGTTGAGGAGGATCCATGAAGGCTCGTGCGCTTCGCACTCTCACGTTCGTCACCGTCGCCGCGCTCACCGCGGCGTGCACCGACTCTACCGCGCCCGATCACCAGCCAGCGGATCTCGGCGAAGTGCTTACCGAGATGACCGTGCCGTCGGTCTCGGCGACGCTGGTGCCCGGAATGCCGGCCACACCCAGTGCGTCGGCAGTCACGCCGTCCAGCTGCAGCTACGACGCCGGGTCGCAGCGCTTCAACTGCCCCAACGTGACGGCCACGGGTGTCACCTTCTATCGCTGGTTCACCCTGCTGAATGCTGCCGGCACCCCGCAGTCGCAGTTCGACGCCGCCACCACCGACGGCGTGCACCTGAACTCCTCGCTGGCGGGCAATTTCACGGCGAATGGCAGCAACGTCGTCGTCGCCGGGAACGAGGATCTCACGCT
>DASSBZ010000210.1:0-5640 GCA_035698205.1 Gemmatimonadaceae bacterium
GATCCTGCGCGATCCCACGCACCGCGATGCGCGCGGCTACATCCTGCCGTCCGACCAGGCCGACTTCCTGACGGCGGTGAAGTTCATCAACGCACTGCGCAAGGCGAACGTCGCCGTCGAGCGGGCCACGCGCTCGTTCACCGTGGCCGGCAAGACGTACCCCGAGGGCTCGCTGGTGGTGATGGGGGCGCAGGCGTTCCGGCCGTACCTGCTGGACATGTTCGAGCCACAGGATCACCCTAACGACTTCGCGTACCCGGGTGGCCCGCCCAAGCGGCCGTACGACAACGCCGGCTGGACGCTCGCGTTCCAGATGGGGGTGGAGTTCGACCGCATTCTCGATGGATTCGAGTGCCCGTGCACGCCGATCGAGGGCTACGCGACGCCGCCGGCCGGACAGGTGGCGAGCGCGCAGGGTGCCGCCGGATTCCTGCTCGGCCACGAGACCAACGATGCCTTCATCGCCGTGAACCGCGCGCTCAAGGCCGGCGGCGATGTGTACTGGCTGCGCACCCCGATCACGGCTGGTGGCAAGTCGTTCGGCGCCGGGACGTTCTACATTGGCGCGAAGAGCGGTACGGTGGCCATGCTGCAGAAGCTGGCCAGCGAGAAGGGGCTGAACTTCACCGGTACCACCGCACGCCCCGCGGCTGACGCGGTGAAGCTCGCGCCGCGGCGCATCGCGCTGTGGGATCGCTACGGCGGGTCGATGCCATCCGGCCACACACGCTGGCTGCTCGAACAGTTCGAGTTCCCCTTCGAGGTCGTCTACCCGGCGGGCTTCGATGCCGGCAATCTCGCCAGCAAGTACGACGTGCTGGTGTTCGTCGACGGCGCCATTCCGTCGGGTGAGGGCGGTGGCTTCCGCGGCTTCGGCGGCGGTGGCCCCGACGCCAGCGAGATCCCGGCCGAGTTCCGCAACAGGCTCGGCAACGTGACGGTCGAGAAGACCGTGCCGAAGCTGAAGGAGTTCCTCGAGGCCGGCGGCACGATCGTGACGATTGGTGGATCGACGGCCCTGGGCTATCACCTCGGCCTGCCGATCTCGAATCACATGGTCGAGCGCACCGCCGCGGGCGAGGAGGAGCCGCTGCCGAGCGAGAAGTACTACGTGCCCGGCTCGATTCTGCAGGTGCACGTGAGCGATCATCTCCCCGTGACGGCGGGGATGCCGCACGACGTGGATGTCATGTTCGATGAGAGCCCGGTGTTCACGCTGGGGCCGGACGCCGCCAACCATGGTGTGCGCCCGATCGCATGGTTCAACTCCGCCACGCCGCTGCGCAGCGGCTGGGCATGGGGGCAGGGCTATCTGGAAGGTGGCGTGACCATGGCCCAGGCCGACGTCGGCAAGGGAACGCTCTACCTGTTCGGGCCGGAGATTCTGTTCCGCGCCACGCCGGCAGGCACGTTCAAGCTGTTCTTCAACAGTATCTACTGGGACAACCCCGCCGGTGGCGGTGGGACGGCCATGCACAACATGCGCTGATGGATGATCGGGGCGGCGGCGCAGCGATGTGCCGCCGTCCTCGCATCCGGTGTCGCATCCGGGGTCAAGTCTTTCATTGATGCCTCCACCCCGGGGCTCTCGCGCATCCATCGCTTCATTCCACACCGACTGGACTGAATTCATGCTCAAAGCCACGTTTCCGATCGCCCTGGCGTTAGGCGCCATTGCCGCGCCGCTGGCGGCCCAGCAGTTCCCCACCGACGATCCGGTGCTGCAGTCCATCTGGACGGAGGGGATGGACAATTCGCGCGTCTGGGACCTGTCGCAGGTGTTGATGGACTCCATCGGCCCGCGCTTGACCGGTACTCCGCACATCAAGAGCGGCAACGACTGGCTGGTGAAGACCTACACGGCGTGGGGGATCCCCGCCCGCAACGAGCAGTACGGCACCTGGAAGGGGTGGGAGCGTGGGGTGACGCACATCGATCTCCTCACGCCGCGCGTGCGCACGCTCGAAGGCACGCTCCTGGCGTGGAGCGCCGGCACCCCCGATGGGAAGCCGGTGACGGGGTCGGTGGTGATTCTCCCTGAAGTGGCCGACTCCAATGCCTTCCGTGTCTGGTTGCCGCAGGTGAGGGGCAAGTTCGTGCTGGTGTCCATGCCGCAGCCCACCTGCCGCCCCGATGCCACGTGGCGCGAGTTCGCCACCGAGGAGTCGTTCGCGCGCATGGATGCGCAGCGCGATACGGCGCGGGCGCGCTGGGCGCAGCGGGTGCGTAATACGGGGTACTCGGTGGGGCTGGGCACCGGCACGCTGGGGCGCCGCCTGGAGGAGGCCGGCGCGGCCGGCGTGATCGCGTCGCGGTGGTCCAACGGCTACGGCGTGCAGAAGGTGTTCGACGCACGCACCGAGCGGTCGCCATCGGTCGACCTGAGCTGCGAGGACTACGGGCTGGTGTACCGCCTGGCCGAGCAGAACCAGGGGCCGACGCTGCGCATCGCCGCCGAGGCGGAGTTCATGGGCGAGGTGCCGGTGTTCAACACCGTCGCCGAGATCAAGGGATCGGGGAAGCCTGACGAGTACGTGATGCTCTCGGCGCACTTCGATTCGTGGGACGCGGGCTCCGGCGCGACCGACAATGGTACCGGCACGATTACGATGCTCGAGGCGATGCGCATCCTGAAGAAGGTGTATCCAAATCCGAAGCGCACGATTCTCGTCGGGCACTGGAGCGGGGAGGAGCAGGGGCTCAACGGTTCACGGGCGTTCGCGGCGGATCACCCCGAGGTGGTGCAGGGGCTGCAGGCGCTCTTCAACCAGGACAACGGCACCGGTCGCGTGGTGCGCATGAGCGCTTCCGGGCTCGTGTCCGCGAGCGGGGCGCTTGCCGACTGGGGCGCGCAGCTGCCGCAGGAGATCGCCGGCTTCATCGAGTGGAGCTTCCCCGGATCGCCAGCGGGTGGCGGCAGCGACCACGCCTCGTTCGTCTGCACGGGCGCACCGGGCTTCAGCCTTGGAGCGCTGGGATGGGAGTATGGCACATATACGTGGCACACCAACCGGGACACGTTCGACAAGGTCGTGATGGACGACCTGAAGAACAACGCAACGCTGACGGCGATGCTCGTGTATCTGGCGTCGGAGGATGACCAGACCGTGGCGCGCGATCGTCGCGTGATGCCCACGCGGACCAACCCGCGCACGGGGGTCAGCACGCAGACGGAGTGGCCGGAGTGTCAGCAGCCCACACGCAGTTCGGCCGGGTATACGCGGTAGGGGCGCGGGCGAGGGGGGAAGATCGGCTGGCCGGCGTTACAGCATGGTGAGGCGGCGGCGCGGGTGATTCACTGAACCTGAACGCGCTCGCGTCGCCGTCACGCTGCGATTCCATGAGTACGCTGCGCCGCTGCGATGTTTATCCGCTTCGATGGGCGCCAAACGGCACACCACGCCGCGCTCCTCCAATGCATTGCTCGCCGGCCCACCCGGCGTGATGCGCCCTCAGGGCTTGCGCCGGCCACGTGTGCAGGAGATGCTACGGCCGTCGCTCGCGCCGCCCGCGCGATGCGTTTCATCACAACGTGCGCTGACTTTTACCGTCGAGATGCAACCCATGTCCCTCCTTCGTCGATCGCTCACGCCGCTGCTCGCCGTGTTCGTACTCGCGGCCTGCAGCCTCGATACCAGCGTACGCGTGCCGGATCCGATCGATCCGCCGGCCGATACCTGGAACTCCGTCCTCGACGTGGATTTTTCGGAGATGACGAAGCTGTCGTCCGGCGTCTACATCAGGGATGACCAGCTCGGAACCGGTGAGTCGGTGACCTCCGCTTCAACGGTGTCCATCTTCTACAGTGGCTATCTCCCCACCGGCTATCAGTTCGACTCGAACGTTGGCGGAGATGCGTATGTTGTACCGCTGGCGCAGGTCGTGCCCGGGTTGCGCCTCGGCATGGAAGGCATGCAGCCTGGTGGAAAGCGCCGGATCATCATCCCCGGTCCGCTCGGATACCCCGACGGCAACTTCAACGCCGGCATCCCCGCCAACTCGAACCTGCTGTTCGATATCGAGTTCGTGGACTTTCACTGATCGACGCCCGGCCGCTGACGTCATTCCGGATGCCCGCACCGCTGTGGGAGCCGACGGCGGCGCAGGTGGCGCGGACGCGGCTGCACGCATTCGCGACGTTCGCTCGCGAACACGCCGCGTACCCGGGGCGCATCGAGCCAGGTCGCGTCGACTATGATGCCCTCTACCGCTGGTCGGTCGCGCACCCCGAGCGCTTCTGGCCGGCGGTCTGGCGTTTCTGCGATGTCACAGCCGACGCGCGCGACGACGGCAGCGCATGGGACGAGGTGCTGGTTGGCGGTGACCGCATGGCGCCCCCGCATCCCATGGCCGGTCCCCGCTGGTTCACGGGTGCGCGGCTCAACTTCGCCGAGAACCTGCTGCGCTTCCGCGATGACCGGCAGGCGATCGTCTCGCGCGACGAACGGGGCAGGCTCCGCTCGCTGACGTACGCGCAGCTCGCCGCCGAGGTGGCGCGGGCCCAGCGCGCCCTCGCCGCCGAGGGCGTCGGGGTCGGCGATCGGGTGGCGGGGTTCATGCCTAACGTGGCTGAGACGGTGGTCGCGATGCTGGCCACGGCCAGCCTCGGCGCCATCTGGAGCTCCTGCTCCCCCGACTTCGGCGTGCCCGGGGTACTCGACCGGTTCGGCCAGATCGAGCCGACTGTCCTGATCTGCGCCGACGGCTACCGCTATGCGGGCAAGTCGATCGACTCACTGGCGCGCGTGCGGCAGGTGGCGGTCGAGATCGAATCGATCCGGCGTGTGGTCGTGGTGCCGATGCTGCGCGATGATCCCGATCTCTCCGCCCTGCCGATCGCCATCACGTGGGGGGATTGGCTCGACGCCGCCGGGGATGGTCCGGACGCGCCCGCGTTCGTGCGGCTGCCATTCGATCATCCGCTGTACATCATGTACTCGTCGGGCACCACCGGCCTGCCGAAGTGCATGGTCCACGGCGCCGGCGGCACCCTGCTCCAGCACCTGAAGGAGCATGTGCTGCACACCGACCTGGGGCGCGACGATCGCATCTTCTACTTCACCACCTGCGGGTGGATGATGTGGAACTGGCTCGTGAGCGCGCTGGCAACGGGGGCGACCGTGGTGCTGTATGACGGCTCGGCGCTGTCGCCGCACACCGGCGCGCTCTGGGACCTGGCGGACGAAGAAGGGGTGACGGTTTTCGGCACCAGCGCTCGTTATCTCGCGCTGATCGAGAAGGAGGGGCTCGAACCGGCACGCACGCACAACCTCCATGCGCTGCGCATGATCCTGTCCACCGGCAGCCCGCTCGCGCCGCCGGGTTACGACTACGTGTACGAGCATGTGAAGCGCGACCTGTGCCTGAGCAGCATCAGCGGCGGCACCGACATCATCTCGTGCTTTGCACTGGGGAATCCGGCCGGCCCGGTCTGGCGTGGCGAACTGCAGGTGCGCGGCCTGGGGATGAAGGTGGAGGTGTTCGGACCGGACGGTACGCCGGTGGAGGGTGAGCCCGGTGAGCTGGTGTGCACGGCACCGTTCCCCAGCATGCCGGTTCGTTTCTGGAATGATCCGGATGGCGCGCTGTATCGCGGCGCGTACTTTGCTTGGTGGCCGGGTGTCTGGCGTCATGGCGACT
>DASSBZ010000211.1:0-2213 GCA_035698205.1 Gemmatimonadaceae bacterium
CGTCGCGGAGCTGGACTTCGTCGAGGCCGCCCGTGGCCTCCTTGCGATAGCGGGCGATGAAGGGGAGCGTGTTCCCCTCGTCGAAGAGCGTGAGCGCGCCGGCAACCTGCTGGGGCGAGAGGGCAAGCTCGCGCGCGATGGTCGGGATGAGCATGCTGGGAGTGTGCGGCAACGTCGACATCGATCCTGCGGAGGGTGAGGCGGGTGGAGCGGCTGGAAGGACGTGCGGAGAAGCGAAGATAACATCCCACGCAACGGTTACTCGTTGGTTCGTCGTGGCAATGCGCGCGAGACAGGTTGGATCGTACGCGTTGGTGATGCTGCGTTCATCTGGGTGACGCGCTTGAGGATGGAGGCGGTGGATTCCGGGCGGAGTACTCGGCACTGCAGTCACGAGCGCACCGACGAGGCCGGGGAACGGGAGAATTAGGCAGTGGGTTGCCACCTGATATTTCTGCGGGGTCTGAGGGGGCGCGTGGGATAAGTCGTTGGTGGCTGGTGCGATGGCGAGCGACGACGAAGGGGTGCTTCCGAAATAGGTAGTGAGGGTGCATGTTCGAAAGGAATTAGGAATCGGCAGGGAACAATTTGCCTGGACTCGCCGCGGTCATACCGGCCGTGGGCGGAGCGTATAGTTCCAAGCCGGGCAGACCTCGTGGGGCGTGAGCCGCAGGCGTCGCATCGCCTCAGTGGAGACCCGCTCGCCCGTCTCGTTGCCGCCGCGCTTGAGGTAGCCCGTGACGTGGAGGCCCGCCGCCGTGACGGTCCCGGCGATGTAGCGCATGATCGTCTCGAACGTGCGCAATGGCACGCCCGCCCAGTTCACGCTGATCTGGCTGAAGAGTCGGTGCTCGATCGGGTTCCACTTCGAGCAGCCGGTCGGGTAGTGGCACACCGTCACTTCCAGCGCGCCCGCGTCGGCGAGCTGTTCCTGGAGTTGCGCCTTCCACACGCGCGAGCGGCAGCTGTTCGAGCCGCCGGCATCAGCGAGGATCAGCAGCCGCGTCGCATGCGGGAACTGGCGGCACCCGTCGAGCTGCCACCAGTCGCGGATCGCTTCCACCGCGAAGCGCGGCGTATCGAAGCAGTCGCCGACGCAGACGAACCCGCGGTTCGAGGTCAGCTCGTAGATGCCGTACGGGATCGCTTGGCCCACCGCGTCCTGCGGCCAGTCGTGGACCAGCACCGGGTCGGCCTGTTTACACCACCGCTGGCCGGCGTTGGAGAAGTCACCGACGAGCTCCTTTTTTTTTCGTGTCCACGCTGATAATGGGCTCCCCTGCCGCGGCGAACGCCGCGCGCTGCGCGGCGATGTGGCGGAACTGCGCATCGCGCTCCGCCGGCGAGCTCCGCGCCTCGGTCCGCCGCGCGTTGCGCTTGGGCGAGTAGCCCATCTGGTGCAGCAGGCGGCTGACGGTGGGCCGGCTCACGGCGTGCCCCGCGGCGGTGAGCACGGCGCTCAGGTGCCGCAGGGAGCGACGCGTCGCCTTCGCGTGCCGGCCCATCGGGTCGCCGGCGGTCTCCTCGGCCACGGCCCCCGCCAGCGCCGCCGTGATCCCGGGGTCCTGCTCCTCTCGAGCTGGGCGGCCGCCGCCGGGCGCCCGCACGCGCTCACGCGGACAATCGGCCAGGCCCGCCTCCAGCTCCTCCCGGCCTCGCCGGATGGTGTGGGGACTCATTCCCGTGATCTCGGCCAGCCGCTGCTCCCCGCCGTAGCCGACGCGCATGGCCTCGAGCGCCACGAACCAGCGGCGCTGCTGCTCATCGAGCCGGCTGAGGAACAGGTTGACCTGCCAGTGCAGCGGGCGATCCGGGTGGGGCCGGTGTGCGCGGCACTTCGCGCACCCGCACCGGTGTATGCGGGATGAGGGCATTGGGCACTCCAGATACGGGAGGCAGTGCCAAGTCGCATAGATTGCGCCGGCCCATCGCGGCATGGGCAAATTGTTCCCTGCCGATTCCTAGGTACTTCCAGTAATACTCCCCTGCAGCTGTAATGCGATAAGCATCCGCCTCATTCGGCTCAGCGACTCGCGGAGGCTCTGACTCTACGAGGTTTCTGCGTTGAGCTTCACCCAGCCACTGAACGAGATCCTCAGCGAACCCGAATGATGTTCTGAACTCGCGGAGTAGTGTGTTTGAAGCGACAAAGCCTTCACCGTGCGTTGAGGCGACCCCGGCTGACGCACTGAGCCGGGCGAGTAGCCGGCAGC
>DASSBZ010000212.1:0-2130 GCA_035698205.1 Gemmatimonadaceae bacterium
CCCTCACGAGGACACCATGGCGATCTGGAACAAGCTCAAGACCGAGCTCGACCGGGCTGGCAACGCGGCCCGCGAAGCACTCGACGATGGCAAGCTGCGTCTCGAGGCGTATCGTGTACGGCAGCTCGCCGACAAGGCGGCGCAGGCGCTCGGCTACGCGGTCTTCCGGGCCCGCCAGGGCGGACAGGAGATCGACGCCGCCACCTACGCGCGCCTGAGCAGCACGCTCGCCGCGCACGAGGAAGAGGCCGCGCGGCTCGAAGCGGAGATGAAGGCCAACGACATCAAGCCGGAGCCGCCCCCGGCCAGCGACGCACCGTCCGGTGCGCCCCCCGGCGCCGCGTGACGCGGTCGACCTGCGCGCGGTTCGTGCTCGTCCGAATCATCTGAAGCTGTGAACGAACAGGGGCGGCGTCCACTGCGGACGCCGCCCCTGATTCGTTTCGTGCGTTCCGACGCGTCAGGGCTGTCGATACCGCGGCGGCAGCGTGCGATAGCGTTCGATCAACTGCTCCTGCCGCGACGGCGCCGTGTACTCCGCGCCGCGCACGAACACATGCTCGGCCTGCGACGCGAACTCGAACGGGTCGCCGCTCCAGATCACGATATTCGCGACGCGCCCCGGGGCAATCGATCCCACGCTGTCGGCCACGCCCAGTACCTCGGCTGGTGTGAGCGTGATGGCGCGCAGCGCCTCGTCCCACGGCAGCCCGTAGGCCACGGCGTTGCCCGCCTCCTGCCGGATGTTGCGCACGTTGAACGATGCCGGGTCGCCGGGGCCGTTGCCGATCAGCACCACGCGCACACCGGCCGCGCGCAGCAGCGCGGCGTTCTCCTGCCGCTGCCCGAGCGCGCTGAAGCTCTCGGGGATGTTGTTCATTGCGCCGGTGAGCACCGGGACGTTCGCCGCCGCGATCCGGTCGGCGATCATCCAGCCTTCGGCGGCGCCGGAGAGCCAGATCGTCACGCGCATCTCGCGCGCGAAGTCGAGCGCCGCCTCGATGTCGGACTTGCGGTTCGCCGACAGCAGCAGCGGCAGCTCACCGTTCACCACGGGGAGCATTGCTTCGAGTTCGGAGCGCCTCGTGATGAAATCGCGCGTAGCACCGTTCTCGTATGCCTGCTTGCGCTCGGCGTAGATCCGGGTGTCGGCGATGAGCGCGCGCCACTTCGCCCAGAACTCGGCGCGGGCGTTGGTGCCGGCGGTTGGGTCGCCGAAGTCGCCCAGCATGGCGACCGGTGCCTTGCGCACCATCTCGCGCACCGTGCCGGGCATGAGGTCGATCAACGCCGCCGCGCCGGAGACCATGCCGCCGCCGCCGGGCAGGACGACAACCGAGGTGACGCCTTCATCTCGTGCCGGGGCAATGAACGTGGACGCCGGGTTGAGCCCACGCCAGGCGTTGAAGCTGGCGGCGATACCGTCCGCCCCTTCGGCCTGCGTGTCGTTGTAGCCGCCGGAGAAGCTCGGCCCGCCGGCTTCGCTGAGCCCGAGGGTGGTGGCGGAGTTGATGAAGCCCGGCGTGACCCACTTGCCGGTCGCATCGATGCGACGTGCGTCGGCCGGAACGGTGACGTTCGCGCCGACGGCGGCAATGCGGCCGTCGCGAATAAGGACCGTGCCGTTCTCGATCGGTGGTCCGCTCACAGGGTGCACCGTGCCGCCGGTGATGGCGATGGTCTGCGCGTTCGCCGCCGCTGGCGACATCACGAGCACCGCGGCGCCGACGAGTGCGAGGGAGAGGAGACGCGTGCGCATCAGCGGGTCCCCCGTGCCGGCACGTAGCCGAGTTCGAAGTCCGTTCGCCAGTCCTGCGCGGCATCCGCACGGTCGAATAGCATGGCGCCGTCCACCCACACCTTCTCCGCGCGCGTGTATACGCTGAACGGATCGCCCGACCAGAGCACGACGTCGGCATTCTTGCCGACTTCGATCGATCCGGTCACGCTGTCGATACCGAGCGCCCATGCAGGATTGATCGTAATCCACTCCAAGGCGTGCTCCTTCGAGATATCGAGTCCGATCGCCCGGCCGGCGGCCAGCGATTTGGCGGCCTCCTGGTTCAGGCGCTGCGAATACGCCGCGTCGTCGGAGGGCACGACGGTGCGCGCGCCGGCGGCGTCCACCAG
>DASSBZ010000213.1:0-2334 GCA_035698205.1 Gemmatimonadaceae bacterium
TCGACTTCATCCTGCACGTGGATGTGCACCTCACCGCCATCGTGCAGCAGTACGGCGCGTGGACCTACGGGGCGCTCTCGGCCATCATCTTCTGCGAGACGGGGCTGGTGGTCACGCCGTTCCTCCCCGGCGACTCGCTCCTCTTTGCCGCCGGTTCGCTGGCGGCGGCGACGTCGGTGCTCGACATCCGGATCCTCCTCGTCCTGCTCACCATCGCGGCGGTGCTCGGCGACGCGGTGAACTACTGGACGGGATCGTACTTCGGCACGAAGCTGTTCGACGGTCGCATCCCGTGGCTCAAGCAGGAGCACCTGGACCGCACCCATGCGTTCTATGAGAAGTACGGCGGCAAGGCGATCGTCATCGCGCGCTTCGTGCCGATCGTGCGTACGGTGGCGCCATTCGTGGCTGGCTGCGGACGCATGACGTATGCGCGCTTCGCCCTCTATAACGTCATGGGCGCGGTGCTCTGGATCTTCTCCATGCTGCTTGGCGGCTACCTGTTCGGCAACATACCCATAGTGAAGGACAACTTCGGACTCGTGGTGATCGCGATCATCGTGCTTTCGCTCGTGCCGGTGGCCATGCAGTTCATCCGCCCGCGGCGGGCGCCGGAAGGGCAGCCCTGAAGCGTCGCCGGATCGTCCTGCTCGCCGGTGCGGCGCTGGCGGTGACGTTCGCCCTCACGCGACCGATCACGCACGGCGTCGCACTGATCGACGATCCCGGGCGCGCCGCCATCAGCACCACCACGGGCGCATGGGCGAGCATGGTGTACGCCGCGCGCACCGACAGCGGGGCTATCGTCATCGACCTTGGCTGGACGGGAACGGAACGGGCCGTGCGCGGGGCGCTCTACGACATCGGCGCCTCACGCGAGGACGTGGCTCGCGTGTTCATTACGCACGCGCATCGCGATCATGTCGCCGGCTGGCGACAGGTGGGGGGCGTTCCCGTCGTGATCGGCGCTGGTGATATCGCGCTGCTGGTGGGGGATCGCGCGCCTGAAGGGTGGGTGCCGAGGCTGTCGCGACGGATCCGGCAGCCTGACCTGCCGGCGAGGGGCGACCTCGATCTCGTGCCGGTGACGCGCGATACGCTGTTCGTCCTCGGCGCGGACACGGTGTTTGCGTATCCGGTGCCGGGGCACACGCCGGGGAGCACGGCATATGTGTTTCGTGGCATCCTGTTCGTGGGCGATGCGATGAACTGGCGGCCGTTCACCGGGTGGTCGGGCGCGCGCCCCGAGATGTCGGACGATGTGACCGAGAGCGATCGCAGCCTCGCGGCGCTCTGGCGGCGGCTGCCGCCGGGGAGCGTGCGTGTGGTGTGCACAGCGCATGCGAAGTGCCGACGGGTGGAGCCGCAGCCATAGTGTGCCGTCGTGTGCGGCCTGCCACGCCGTCGCGAATCGCACACAGTCGTTCCGGGCGGACGCGGCACCATCCGGCGCCCGTGCGGTACTATCCGGGGCTGGTACCGGGGCCCGCGTCAACAGCGCGGGAAATCCCGCGGGGCCGCGCCGCACCCTTTTCCCTGTGATCTGCCCTGACGTACGAGTCGTGACCAACACCATCGAGCGAACCGTTCTTCTTCCGCTGCTCTCGCTGTCGCTGCTCGCTGCCACGGCGCCTCCGCTGCTCGCCCAGGGGGGCGTACGCGTACGGGGAACCCCCATCGAGCTGCGCGGCGATTCCCTGCACGCACCCATGAGCGTGCGTATGGGCAACGTGCCGCTGGCATTCCGCTTCACCGGTGAGCGCCAGTACGAGCTGCGAATCTATCGCCTGACCGCCGGCGTCTCGGTCGATTCATTCGTGACCGCCGGCACCCGCGCCCGCAACGGACACCTCGCCTTCACGTCCGTCGGCGGACCCGGTGCGCCCGCCGACAGCGGTCGCCCGCAGACAACGGTGATCCCGCTCTCCGCCGGCCGATACATGCTGGTGGCCGCTCCGCTCGACAACGACGGCGCGCTGGAGCTCTCGAAGCATCGCTACCGGCAGCTCACGGTCGTGCGTACCGCCACCCTCTCGGCGACGCCGGACATGCCGAGCAATACGGTGATCACCATCGGGCGCTCCTCCGTGAAGGCGTCGGTGCCCATCCGCCCCGGCGCGACGCTGTTGCGCATCGAGAACGAGGGGCGGGGCGAACACGGGCTGGCGATTACCCGGCTTCACCCCGGCACGTCGCGTGCGGATGCGGTGCGCTGGCTGCGCTCCCGCCGTGGCGAGCGCCCGTTCGATTACGTGGCCGGAACGAGTCCGATGTCTCCCGGGCGCTGGCTGGTGCTCTCGGTGCCGCTCGGACCGGGCGAATACATGCTGCTCG
>DASSBZ010000214.1:0-5386 GCA_035698205.1 Gemmatimonadaceae bacterium
CTGGATGCGTCGGTCAGGAAACTCACGACCGAAAGGACGAGCACGTTGCGGCCGAGCGAGAGACGGCGTGGCATGTAATGCGATGGACAGTACGGGAGGCAAACGCGGTCGATCCGGCCCGTTTGCGGACTCTTGCAATCCGTGTCGCGGCCGGCGCAAGCTACGAGCGGGCGGCGCCAGCGTAAATCGCCCCCGGGCCACGTCATCGTTATTCGAATCCGCTTCCGGTCATGCCATCCGCCACTGAAGTCGACGTCCGACGGATCCACCACGCCCTGGCCGATGCGCGCGGACGTCTCGCGCACGCCGACGACGCGGTGATGCGCACGCAGGTGGCCGTTTCGGAAATTCCGGCGCCCACCGGCGACGAGGGCGCGCGCGGTCGCTGGGTGGCCGGACGCTTCGCGAGACTGGCGCTGCACGACGTACGCGCGGATGCCGCCGGCAACATCATTGCGCGACGCCCCGGCGTTGCCGACGCCGCGCCGGTAGTAGTGTGCGCACATCTCGACACCGTGTTCCCGCGCGAGACGTCCCTCCGCTTCACGCGTGAGGGCACCCGCTACAGCGGGCCGGGCATCGGCGACAACGGTCGCGGACTGGCGGCGCTGCTGGCGCTCGCCGCGGAACTGGACGGCAGCCGCCTGCGGACGCGACGCCCGGTCCTCTTCGTGGCCACCACCGGAGAGGAAGGGGCCGGAGACCTGCGCGGCGCCAAGCACCTCTTCAACCACGATGCGCGTGGCGCGGCCGCGGCCATTGCCCTGGATGGCGCCGGCGACGATCGCATCGTGCACCGCGCGCTCGGCGCGCGACGGCTCCGTGTGCGGTTCCACGGTACCGGTGGACACAGTTGGGCGGCGTACGGCATCGCCAACCCCGTGCATGCCGCCGCCTGCGCGAGCGCCGCGTTGGCTCGCATCGCGATCCCTGCCGCGCCACGCACCACGCTCTCCGTGAATCGCATCGGTGGCGGGCTGTCGGTGAACTCCATTGCCGACGAGGCGTGGATGGAGGTGGACATCCGCTCAACGTCGCCGATGATGCTCGACAGGCTGGCGGCGGAGGTGCGCGCCGCCGCCCGCGCCGCGGAGAACGAGGAGAACGCGCGCCGCACCCGAGGCACCGCTCCGCTGGCGCACACGGTCGATCTCATCGGCGATCGTCCCTGCGGAGAAACACCGCAGCAGGAACCGCTGGTGCAGGCGGCCATTGCCGCCACGCGCCTCGCCGATCGTGCACCGGAGCTCGCGCTCGCCTCCACCGACGCCAACGTGCCCATCTCGCTCGGCGTCCCGGCCATCGCGATCGGCGCCGGCGGACGGGGTGGCGACGCGCACACCCCCGCCGAATGGTTCGACAACGTGGACGGCCCGGTGGGGCTCGGCCGTGCACTCGCCATCGTGGTCGCAGCCGCCGGACTGCCGTAACCTCCTACCACCCGCGCTCGCGCTTGCTGGCGGGGGTTTGTCGCCCAGCCATCTCTCGCCTGCTACCACCCGCGCTCGCGCTTGCTGGCGGGGGTTTGTGCCTTCCACGATCCGCTGACGAGCGTGCGGATCTGGTGCTTCACGCGCGCCAGCCGGTCGCCCACCAGCCGCGCATCCATGGCGAGGTTGCGCAACCCGCCCAGGGCGTCGTAGTTCTGTCCGACAAAGAACAATCCCGGCTGGTCGGCGCTCGTCACGCGGTCGGTACGGCGCGCGAAGCCGTGTTCGTCGCGCGACACGAGGCCGCCTAACGCGGACAGCGCCGGGGTGAATCCCGTGGCCATGATCACGGTGTCGAAGGCACCGCTGGTGCCGTCGGCGAAGCGGGCCCCGGATTCCGTGAACTCGGTGACGCCCGGCCGGACGGTCACGACGCCCTCGCGGACCGCGTCCACGAGGTGGAAGCCGATTATCGGGATCGCGTCCAGCGGACCGTGCGCCGCGCGCGGAAGCATCGCGCCGTGGCGGCGCGCCCCGATCGCCCCCACCACCGCGGCAACCCGCCGCTGCACCGATCGGGGCAGCCGCCGCAGCGCCAGCGCCACGTACTGGATGGGCACACCGGCCAGCGCGCGAGGCACCACGTTCACGCCGGATCGCACCGCGATCGTCACCGTCGCGCCGTGGCGCGCGAGTTCACTGGCGATCTCGGCGCCGCTGTTCCCCGCACCGACCACCAGGATGCGCTCACCGGCCATCCCGTCGGGGCGGCGGTACTGCACGCTGTGCATCAGGCGGCCACCGTAGCGCTCCCGGCCGGCCATTGGCGGCATGTACGGATTGGCGGCGATGCCGGTTGCCATCACGAGCGCGTGGGCACGGATCTCCTCGCCGTCGGCGTGCACGATCCAGCCGTATCCGTCGCGCGCCACCCGCGTGACATCGAGCCCGGTGCGAACTGGCAGCACGCGGCTCGTCGCATAGTGCTCGAGATAGTCCACGAACGCCGCCCGCGGGGGAAAGAGCGGCGTGCCTGGCGGAAATCCGGCAAGCGGCAGCGCCGAGAGGTGCTTGCCGGTATGCAGCACCAGGCTGTCGTAGAAGTTCACCCACGACCACGCCACGCGCGGCCCCCGCTCGAGCACCGTGTGCTCGATGCCGTGGTGCGCGAGCATCGCGGAGGTGGCCAGCCCGGCGGGACCGGCGCCGAGCACCAGCACGGGAACCCGATCGGGCGTTGGCATGGCGCTCAGCCCGTCGCGTGCACCTCGGAATGGTCGCTCACGGTCACCATGCCGTGAACACCACGCACCACTGCGTGGTCGCCCACCAGCGAGCGCGACAGCGTGGAATCCGCGATCGTCGCCTCACCGCCCACCAGGGTGTCGGACAGTGGCGCGGTCTCCACCGGGGTCCCCGCACCGATCGACACGTTAGGCCCGATCGTCGCGTTGCGGCACGTCACGCCGTCCTCGATGTACACCGGCGGGATGATCGTCGCCCCGGCGAGCGCCTCGGGCGATCGGGCGTGGCCGCGCTCGAGCATCGCGCGATTGGTCTCCAGCAGCGTCTCCACCTTGCCGGCGTCGTACCAACCCTCGACGTCCACCACGTCGATCCGCGCCCCGTGATCGATCATGTACTGGAAGGCATCGGTGAGGTAGTACTCACCCTTGTTCTTCGGCTGCTGGAGCACGTGATCGATGCCTTCATACAGTAGCTGCCAGTTGCGGATGTAGTAGAGGCCGATATTGGCACGGCGGGAGATCGGCGTGTCGGGCTTCTCGACGATCCGCGTCATGTGCCCCTGCTCGTTGGTCACGACCACCCCGAATCGCTGGTAGTCCTCGACCTCCTTCACCCAGATGATGCCGTCCGAGTCGCTGCGGCTCACCACCGAGAGATCAGCGTCGAAGATGGTGTCGACGAACACGATCAGCACCGGCTGGTCCACGTGCGGCCGTGCCAGCGCCACGGCACCGGCGGTGCCGTCCTGCACCCGCTGCTCGATGAACACCGACGGGATGCTGGTCGCCGCGCGGGCGAACGACTCCACCTTCTCCTTCAGGTGCCCCGTGATGTAGATGATCTGCTCGACGTTGCCGAGCGCGTTCACGTCGTCCAGCACGTACTGCATGACGGGCTTCCCCGCCACCTTGAGCATCGGCTTGGGCGTGATGTGCGTGTGCGGACGCAGCCGCGTCCCCTTTCCAGCCAGCGGAATGATCACCTTCATGGCGCGCTCGTTCCCTCCCGGCCGTAGCGGTCCTTGAGCCGGACCACGTCATCCAGTTCCGGCGTGCTCGCCTCGAGCACGTCGCAATCGGTGACAGCCTCCATGTAGTGGATGGTGCCGGGTGTGATCCGGAATGAATCCCCGACGGTGAGCTTCATGTCGCGCAATGTCTCTTCACCGTCCGGCCTGACCCAGTAGATCATCTGGCCGGAGAGCAGGTGCACCGTCTCGTCCTTGCGCTCGTGGTACTGCACCGAGAGCGCGTGCCCCGCCTTGATATGCAGGATCTTCCCCACGTAGCGGTCGGTCAGGGCCCAGATCGTCTCGTGGCCCCACGGCTTGGGCACCGTGCGAACGTCGAAGCGGCCACTCATGGCTGCGTCCCCATCATTCTCCCGGTGCCCGTTGCATTGGTGTCGTCGACGTGCTCAGCGCACCTGCGTAGCCAGCATGCGGCGGCGCAGCACGCCGAGTCGACGGCGAATGGATCCGTCCATCACCGTGTCACCCACGCGAAGCACCAGCCCGCCGATGATTTCGGGCCTGACGGTCACGTGCGGCACGACGGTCCTGCCCAGCGCTCGCGAAAGCTGTGCCGAGAGCGCGGCGCGGTCCTCGTCGCTTGCCTCGCGCGCCAGCGTCACGCTGGCGTGCACACGGCCTTCCACCTCGTCCACCAGCAGCAGGTACTCGCGGGCAATCTCCGGCAGCAGCATCTGCCGCCGCTTGTCGATCAGCGTCTGCAGGTAGCGCACGAACAGGCGCGGCATGCGATCGCCGAACGCGGTCGCCAGCACCCGCTTCTTGTCGGCGGCCGAGATCTGCGGCGCCTCGAGGAACTGGCGCAGCCGATCATCCGCTTCCACGGCACCCGCCACGTCGCCCAGCATCGCCCCCCACCCCGGCAGGTCGTCTGCCTTGCGCGCCAGCGAGAGCAGCACCTCGGCGTAGTTGCGCGCGATCGTCACGTCGCGCATCAGCGGCTCACCGAGCCCGGTGCGATGGATGCCAGGAAACTCTCCACGAGTTCGCGGTTCGTGGCCTGGTCGAGGTTCTTCGAGACGACCTTGCCGGCGGCGGCGATGGCCAGATCCACAGCCTCGCGGCGCATCTCGGCCACCGCCTTCACCTTCTCGGCGTCGATCTCGTGGCGCGCGCGCTCGAGCATCTCCTGCTGCTGTTCGCGCGTCTCGGCCAGCAGGTCCTGCCGCAGCTTCTCGGCCGTGGCCCGCCCGTCGGCGATGAACTGCTGTGCCTCCGATCGCGCCGCATCGAGATTGCGCTTGTGCTCGGCGAGCACCGCGGCCGCCTC
Source organism: Gemmatimonadaceae bacterium (assembly GCA_035698205.1). Lineage (GTDB taxonomy): Bacteria > Gemmatimonadota > Gemmatimonadetes > Gemmatimonadales > Gemmatimonadaceae > DASSBZ01. Next base: position 4,979 of record DASSBZ010000214.1, read on the forward strand.
TTCCCGATCGCGCCGGGCCGACTCGATCGCCTCCTCGAGTGCGCGCTCGCGCGCGTCCACCGCTGCCGTGATCGGCTTGAAGGCGAATCGCGACAGGATGAAGAACAGGACGATGAAGATCAGCAGCGTCCAGAACATCAGGCCGCCGCTCGGCGAGAGCAGGTCTACCCGCTCGCCTTCCTGCGCGGCAAGCGCCGGGGTGCTCAACACGGCAAGCAGCAACAGCCCGCGGGACAGAATTCGCATGGGAATCGAGGTATGCGTCGGGACCGCGTCACCGCGGCCGGAGAAATCGGAATGTACCAGGGCGCACCGTGCGACCCGTGGCGGCATCGCGCCGGGCCGGCCCCGCATGGGGACCGGCCGGCGCCGTGCACTAGAACTTGGACTGGATCTGGAACGCGATGA
>DASSBZ010000215.1:0-10360 GCA_035698205.1 Gemmatimonadaceae bacterium
TGGAAGGCTGGAAGATCGCCATCGGGATTCTGGCGTGCTTTGTCCTCTACGCGGTGATTCGGTGATGGCGGAACGATCGGTCCAGATCACGAACCGGAACGGCCTGCATGCCAGGCCGGCGGCCGAGATCGTGAAGGCGGCATCCAGATTCAAGTCCGAGATTACCATCATGCGCGATGATCTCGAGGTGAATGGCAAGAGCATCATGGGCGTCATGATGCTGGCGGCGGAATTCGGCTCCACGCTCGCGTTGCGCGCCGAAGGCCCCGACGCCGACGAAGCGCTCGAGACGATCGCGACGCTCATCAGCAGTCGTTTCGGCGAGCGCTGAGTGGACCGCACCCTCGTCGGCATCTCCGCCTCACCCGGCATCGTGGTGGGCCACGTCCAGCTCCTGCGCTGGGAAGTGCCCGACGTGGCGACGCGGATCATTCCCGACGACCTCATTCCCTCCGAGCTGGAACGACTGCATGAGGCGTTCGCACAGGGGCGGAACCGCCTCCGCCAGATTCGTGATCGCGCCGAACGACACGCCGGACCCGAGGAGGCGGCGATCTTCGAGGTGCAGATCTCGATCCTCGATGACGCCGACCTGGTGGGACAGGTGGAGTCATACATCCGGCAGAATCTGGCGGCCGAGAAGGCGTTCGACCTCGTGCTGCTCGAATGGCGCCAACGGTTCGCGCACCACTCGGTCCCGTTCATGCGCGAACGCGTGGGTGACCTGGCCGACGTTCACATCCGGGTGCTCAAGCTGCTGCTGGGCATCCCCGATATCGCGCCGCTCCCCATCGCCGGCGCTCCGGATACGATCCTCGTCACCGAGGACCTGACGCCCAGCCTCACCGTGCAGCTCGATCGCGAGGCCATCATGGGCATCGCGACCAACGCCGGTACTCGCACGTCGCACGTGGCGATTCTCGCGCGCTCCCTCGGACTGCCCGCGGTGGTGGGCTTGCGGGACGCGACGGCGCGCCTCTCCGGTGGCGAGTTGATCGTGCTCGACGGGTCGGCGGGGCTCATCGTGGTGAATCCGAGCGAGGCGGAGGTCGGCACGTATCGCGCGCGCGCCGCGCGCGAGGCGCTCGATGAAGCCGAACTCCAGTTGCTGGCGCCGGCCGAGCCGGTGACCCTCGACGGCGTGCGCATCACGCTGCGCGCCAACGTCGACCTCCCCGAGGAGGCGGAGCTTGCGGCGCGCAGCGGCGCCGAAGGCGTGGGGCTGATGCGCACCGAGTTCCTCGTCGTCGGCCGCACCACCATGCCCGATGAGGAAGAGCAGTATCGTGCGTACCGCCGCGTGGTCGAGGCGTTCGCGGGGCATCCCGTGGTGATCCGCACCTACGACATCGGCGGCGACAAGCTGCCGGTGGGCGGATACCCGCAGGAGGCCAACCCCTTCCTGGGCTGGCGCGCCATTCGCATGTGCCTCGACGAGCCGGACCTGTTCCGCACGCAGTTGCGCGCGCTGATGCGTGCCGCGATGCATGGGGACGTGCGGATCATGCTGCCCCTCGTCGTGACGGTGGACGAGGTGCGTGCCGCGCGTCAGCTGATGGAACAGGCCGCGGTGGAACTCGCCGAGCGCGGCGTGCCGTTCCGCCGCGACCTGCCCCTCGGCGTCATGATCGAGACGCCGGCCGCGGCCGTCGCCGCCGATACCCTCGCCCGTGACGTGGCCTTCTTCAGCATCGGGACCAACGACCTGGTGCAGTACACGCTCGCGGTGGATCGCGGGAACGCGAACCTCGCATCGCGGTTCACACCGCTGCACCCGGCGGTCCTGCGGCTGGTCAAGCGTACGGTGGACGTGGCCGCCGAGTACGAACTCGACGTCTCGGTCTGCGGCGAGATGGCGTCGGAGCCGCTGATGGCATTCGCCCTCATCGGGCTCGGGCTGCGCCGGCTGAGCGTGAGCCCGCGTGCGGTTCCGATGGTGAAGCGCATCGTGCGCGGCATCAACATCGGCTTCGCCGAGGAGGCAGCGACCGCGGCGCTCGCGGCTCCCAACGCCGCCCTCGCAGAACGTGAGCTGCGCATCCGGTTGCTCGCCGCGTTTGGCGACGTCCCCTTCCTCCGCGATGGGTTGCTCGGTGCCGGAGACAGGAATATGCTTCCGACCTGACGAGACGCGTCGGCGACCCCGCCGGCGCATTTGCTTATCCCCCGACCCCTCCGCCGTGTCCGCTCGCCAGCTGTTCACGTCCGAATCGGTGACCGAAGGACATCCTGACAAGGTCGCCGACGCGATTTCCGATGCGGTCCTCGACGCCATTCTCGCCGAGGATGCCCGGGCACGCGTCGCATGTGAGACCCTCGTGACCACGGGGCTCGTGTGCGTGGCAGGCGAGATCACGACCGACACCTACGTGGACATCCCGAAGCTCGTGCGCGAGACCGTGGAACGCATCGGATACACCGATGCGGCGTTCGGCTTCGACTTCAAGACCTGTGCGGTGATCAGCACGATCGACAAGCAGTCGCCGGACATTGCGCAGGGCGTGGACACCGGCGGCGCCGGGGACCAGGGGATGATGTTCGGATACGCCAGCGACGAGACGAGGGAGCTGATGCCGATGCCGATCGTGCTTGCGCACCGGCTCACTCGCGCGCTGGCCGAGCGGCGGCGATCGGGAGACCTGCCGTGGCTGCGCCCCGACGGCAAGGCCCAGGTCACCGTCGCCTACGAGGATGGCGTGCCCGTCGGTATCGACACCGTGGTCGTGTCCACGCAGCATGCGCCATCGATCTCCAACCGTGCGCTGCGTCGCGCGATCATCACCGACGTCATCGAGCCCAGCATGCCGGCTGCACTGGTCGGCCGGAAGATCAAGATGCACATCAACCCCACCGGACGATTCGTGGTGGGCGGACCGCTCGGCGACGCGGGACTGACGGGCCGCAAGATCATCGTCGACACGTACGGTGGCATGGGACGGCACGGTGGTGGCGCCTTCAGTGGAAAGGATCCCTCCAAGGTGGATCGCTCGGCGTGCTATGCCGCGCGCTGGGTCGCGAAGAACATCGTGGCCGCCGGACTCGCGCGGCGCTGCGAGGTGCAGCTGGCGTATGCGATCGGTGTTGCCGAACCGGTCTCGGTGCGGGTCGATGCGTTCGGAACGGAGTCCGTGTCCGAGGCGACGATCATGCGCGCGGTGCGGAAGGTGTTCGACCTCACGCCCAAGGGGATCATCAAGGCCCTGGACCTGCGCAAGCCCATCTACTCGGCCACCGCCGCGTATGGGCATTTTGGCCGGGTGCCAAAGCGCGTGCGCAACGGGCGCGCGTCGCACACGCTATTTTCGTGGGAGCGCGCCGACCGGGTAGCGGCGCTCGAGCGCGCCGTACGCTGACCCGCCGGCGCGTGCCGCATCTCGCCGGCGCCGCGCCCTCGCAGGAGCAGTCCCATGATTGAAGTGACGGTGGCACGGCTCGGGCTCGACAGCGCATCGAACTCGTACATCGTCTTCCTGCAGGAGAAGGACGGCGTGCGCTTTCTTCCGATCTGGATCGGCAAGCCCGAAGCCGAATCGATCCTCATCGAGGTCAACGCCATTCATCGCGAACGCCCGCTCACGCACGACCTCTGCAAGAGCCTGATCATCGGACTGGGGGCGCAACTGCGCCGCGTGCACATCACCAAGGTGCAGAAGAGCACCTACTACGCCGAGCTGCAGCTCGTGCGCGGTGACCAGGCGGTGCACATCGACGCCCGGCCATCGGACAGCATCGCCATCGCGTTGCGCTTCGAAGCCCCCATCTTCGCCGAGGAATCGCTGCTCACGTCGCCGGTGGATGATGCCGATGAAGAGGAACAGGGTTTCGTGATTCCGGGCGCCGACGGGGAGATCGTGGATGGCGGTCGCGAGCAGCTGAGCGCCGAGCAGTTGAAGGCGTACCTGGAGAACCTGCGCCCCGAGGATTTCGGGAAGTTCCATCCGTGACGCCACGCGCCGCACCGTGGCGCCTGGCGTGCTGCGTGCTCGCGCTGGTCCCCTCGCACCTTGTCGCGCAGCACGACCCGGTGCCGGCGCCGGTGCCCGCCGTCGCGGCACCAGCCATCAACGGATCGTGGCAGATCCGGGGACGGGTCGTCCGCGCCACCACCGACGGTGACCTGCCGGTGACGGATACGTGGGTCACGCTGCACCGCATCGCGCGTACCAATGCGGGACCGGTGGACTCGATCCGCACCGATCGCGCCGGCGCCTACGCGCTGCGCTATGCCGTCGCCCCATCCGACTCGAGCTCGGTGCTGCTCATCGCGTCGGCGCGTTATGCAGGCATCGCCTACTTTTCGGCGCCGCTGCAGAGTGCACCGGGGGACAGTGATGCCGCGTTGATCACCGTGTTCGATACGTCGTCGACCGGCGTACGCCTGCACGTGCTGGGGCGCCACGTCATCGTGTCCGGCGCCGATGCCGAGGGGGCGCGCATCGTTCACGAAGTGTTCGAGATCTCCAACGACACCACGATTACCCGCGTGGCCGGCGGCGACTCGGGCCCCGTGTTCACCACGCGGCTGCCGGACGCGGCGACCGATCCGACCGTCGCGCAGGGTGACATCGCCGCCGGTGCAGTCACCTTCCGTGATGGCCGCGCCGAAGTGTTCGCACCCGTCGCGCCCGGACTGCGGCAGCTCGCGTTCTCGTACACCCTTCCCGGTCGCGCCTTTCCGTTCGATATCCCGATCCCCGACGGAGTCGGTACCTTCGAAGTGCTCGTCGAGGACCCCGGTGGCAACGTGTCCGGAGGCGGACTCACCGAGCAGACCGCCGTGAACGTCGAGGGGCGCGAGTTTCGACGCTTTCTCGCGCGGGATGTGCCGGCGAATGCGGTGGTGCGCGTGGAGCTGCCCGCGGCATCGGCGGCGGCGAACGACCCACGAGTGCTGGTGCTCGTGGCCGCGCTCGCCTTCGGCATGATCGTCGCGCTCATGTTCTCGCTGCGCCGTCGGTAGCGTGGACCGGGTAGCTCGCGCATCGGGTTGTGCTCGCACGATGCGGGGCGTACATTCAACGCACAATCGATAGCGAACGCGGGTCACGGAAGCCGGTGCGATGCCGGCGCGGCCCCGCCACTGTAACGGGCAGCTTCACGGACGTTCCTCCACGCCACTGACCACGGGGTCGGGAAGGCGGGACGATCCGGCCCGGAGCCAGGAGACGTTCCTCGTTCGCGCCACACACTCACGCTCTCGGGGGAGGGCAGGTGGCAGCTCCGGTGCAGGCGCCCGTTCGCGGCGCCACCATGCGCGGACGCCAACCGGCGTTCGCGCTTTTTCGTCCGACGTGCCTCATGCGTCGCCTGGTGGCTTGCGCCGCCGGCGTGCCGCTGCTCGTCGCCACGGCGTGCACGGCGCCGGCCGAGCGGCGCACGGCCATCGACATCGATGATTTCGGTGACACCCTGGCGCTCGACTCGGCGCCGACGCGCATCGTGTCGCTTGTGCCCACGACCACGGAGATCCTGTTCACGATCGGCGCCGGTGACCGGCTGGTGGGCCGCTCGCACTGGGATCACTGGCCGGCGGCCGCGCTGCGGGTACCCGATGTGGGCGATGGCATGCGTCCGAACCTCGAGGCGATCCTGGCGGTTCGCCCCGACCTCGTCGTCCTCTATGCCGGCGAGGAGAATCGACCGGCGGCGCAGCGATTGCGTGCCGCGGGGATTCCAACGTTAGGCCTCAGGATCGACCGGATCGCCGAGACCCAGCGGGCGATCCGGCTGCTCGGACTCGTCACCGGTGACACCACTGATGCCCGCATGCTGGCGGATTCGATCGATGCCACCCTGCTCGCGGTGCGTCGTGCGACGCGCGGGTTGCCGGCGCCACGCGTGGCGTGGAAGGTGTGGGACGCACCGCTCATGGTCATCGGAGGCGGCAGCTACCTCTCGGAGCTGATCGAGATTGCCGGCGGAACCAATGTCTACGCGGATTCGCCCGAGCCGTCACCGCAGATCTCGCTCGAGGATCTGCTGCGTCGCGATCCCGACCTCATTCTGGCCGGCCCCGAGGGCGCGGGCTCGCTGAACCGGCTCCCGGGTTGGCGCGCGCTGCGTGCCGTGCGCAACGGTGGCGTGCTGGTGGTCGATACCGCGCTCATGGGGCGTCCCGGCGTGCGTCTCGGCGAGGCCGCGGTGTCGCTTGCCGGGTTGCTGCACCCCGAGCTCGCTCCCATCCGCTGATCGTGCGAGCGCGCACATGGATGGGGCTCGTCGTGCTCCTCGTTGTCGCCGCCGTGCTCGCCGTGGCGCTTGGCGCGGTGCCGCTGTCGCCGCACGCGCTCTGGCGCGCCGTGCAGCCCGGCGCCGACTCCGCCGATCGTGCGATCGTGCTCGGGCTGCGGCTGCCGCGCATGGCGCTCGCCGGTCTGGTGGGTGCGGCACTCGGGATGAGCGGGGGCGCGCTGCAGGGCACGATGCGCAATCCGCTCGCCGAGCCGTACCTCCTTGGCGTGTCGGGCGGGGCGGCAGTGGGTGCCGTGGTTGCGATCACGCTGGGCGGGCACGGCGTGCTCATCCCGCTGGCCGCGTTCGCCGGGGCGGTGGGGGCGGTGGCGGCGGTGCTGCTGCTGGCGCGATCGGTTGGCGGGGCAAGCGATCCCCGGATTCTCGTGGTGGCCGGGGTGATGGTCGGGGCGTTCGCCAATGCCGCGATCATGGTGGCGCTGGCGAGTGCGAGCGCCGACACGATTCGCGGGGCGCTCTGGTGGATGATGGGATCGGTGGCCACGGCCACGTGGTGGCAGGTGGCCGGGCTGGCGGCGGTGCTGACGGTGGGGGGCGGGCTGCTGCTGGTGCGCGGCCGCGAGCTCGACGTTCTCGCGTTAGGCGGCGATGCGGCCGCCGGCCTCGGGCTCGACGTGGACCGGGCCGCGCGGCGCATGTATCTCGTGTCGGCGCTGCTGGCGGCCGCCACCGTGTCGGTCGCCGGGCTGGTCGGCTTCGTCGGCCTGATCGTCCCGCATCTCGTGCGCGCCGCCGCCGGCGGACGGCACCGGCCGCTGCTCGGCGCGTCCGCGCTGGCCGGTGCGGTGCTCGTGATTGCGGCGGACCTGCTTGCCCGAACGCTGCGCGCGCCAGTGGAACTGCCCCTCGGCGCCATCACCGCGCTGGCCGGCGTGCCGTTCTTCTTCCTCCAGATGCGGCGGCTCGCATGATCGCGTTCGAGCAGGTCGTCGTGCGTTATCCGCGCGCTGCCGCCCCCGCCGTCCGCGGTGTGTCGCTGGCCGCCGAGCCGGGGCGCGTCACCGCGATCGTCGGCCCGAACGGCAGCGGCAAGAGCACGCTGGTCCGTGCGCTGCTCGGGCGCGTGCCGCTGCAATCGGGGCGCCTGGTGGTCGGGGGCGCGGACCGGGCGGCGATGGGTCGCCTGGCGTTTGCCCGCCGCGTGGCGGTCGTGGCGCAACGGGAGGAGCCGGCGTTTCCGATACGGGTGCGCGACTACGTGGCGCTCGGACGATTTCCGCACGTGCCGCTCTGGCGCGGAGCGGGCCCTGACGACGACGCCGCCGTGGCCCGCGCACTGGACCGTGCCGGTGCGCGATCGTTAGGCGACCGGTCGTCGAGCGAGCTGTCGGGCGGGGAATGGCAGCGCGTTCGCATTGCCCGGGCCCTGGCGCAGGAGGCCGGCGCGCTCGTGCTCGACGAACCGACCACGTTCCTCGACATCGCCCACGAGATGGCGGTGTTCGAGCTCCTCGACAGCATTGCCCGCGATGGCGAGACGGTGCTCGTGGTCAGCCACCAGCTCAACCTCGTCGCCCGGTTCGCGCACCACGTCATCCTGCTGCACGAGGGCACGGTGGTGGCGGCCGGGGGGCCCGCCGACGTGATGCGCGGTGACATCCTCGAGCGCGTGTACGACTGGCCGTTGGTCGTCACCCGCGACCCCGCCATCGGCGCCCCCATGCTGCTCCCCCTTCGCGCGCCCCGCACGGCTGCCTCACCGCCGCGCTGAACCTCTCTCCATGAGTCCCGAGATGCCCCGCTTCGTGCTTGCCCCCGCCGCCGCCGTCGTCCTCCTGCTTTCCACCGCCGCCGCTGCCCAGCAACCGGCCGCCGCCGATACCGGCAGCCTGCTGCCGCAGGTGGTCGTTACGGCCACGCGGCTCCCGCGCGAGGTGGGGCGCGTACCCGCGACGGTCACGGTGGTCAGCGGAGCGGTGCTCCGTGCGCGTGGCGTGGTGCGCCTTGCCGATGCACTGGCTGGCGTCCCCGGCCTGACGCTCGTCGGCAGCGGGTCGACGGGCGCACAGACGTCGCTGTTCATGCGTGGCGCGAACAGCAACGCGGTCAAGGTGCTCGTGGACGGTGTGGCGATCAACGCCCCCGGTGGCGCCGTCGACCTGGCACATCTCACCACGGACAATGTCGACCGGATCGAGATCGTGCGCGGGCCGGCGAGCGTGCTGTACGGCTCGGACGCCGTCGCGGGCGTCGTGCAGATCTTCACCCGTGATGGACTGCGCGGTCGGCGCGCATCGCTCGCCGCGCGCGGCGGAAGCTTCGGATCGACGGATATCGAGGGCTCGCTGGCCGGCATGGACGGACCCGTCCACTGGAGCATCGGCGGGCACGGCAGGCGTACCGACGGCGCGCTCGCGTTCAATAATGCGTATCGCAATCGCGGCGGCAGCGGAGTGCTGGGCGTGGTCGGAGATGACGCCGATTTCCGGCTCTCGACTCGGCTGACGGACGCGCGGTTCCACTATCCCACCGACGGCTCCGGCGCGGTGGTGGACAGCAATTCGGCGCGCGACGAGCGGCGCTGGACCGTGGCGCTCGATGCGGGCCGGCGCTGGACGCCGCGCCTCGAGACCAGGGCGCTCGTCACGTTCGGCGATGTGGAGGCCGAATCCACGAACCTCCCCGACAGCCCCGGCGACACCGCCGGATTCTATTCCTCCGACGCGAGCCGGATCGTGCGACGCGCCGCCGATGTGCGCGCGAACGTCCGGGTCGCGAATGATGCCGTGCTGACCCTGGGCGGCGAGTGGTCGCGCCAGCGGATCTCCAGCGAGGGAGAGAGCCGGTTCGGCAGCTTCCCGCCGGCGACGTCGCGGTTCCGTGAACATCGCGACAACGTCGCGGCGTTCGCGCAGCTCGTCGGCGACGCCGGCCGCCTGTCGTTCGTGCTCGGTGCCCGCATCGATGACAACGATGCCTTCGGACGGTTCAACACGGCGCGCGCGGCGCTCTCGTGGCAAGTGGCAACGGCTACACGCCTGCGTGCCGCCGTCGGCAATGCGTTCAAGGAGCCCTCGTTCGAGGAAACCTTCTCCACCAGCTACTCGATGGGGAACCATGCGCTCGAACCGGAGCGCACCGTGAGCGCCGAGGTCGGAGTCGAACAGCGCTTCGTCACCGGCGATGCACGGGTGTCGGCGACCGTGTTCGGGCAGCGCTTCCGCGACCTGATCCAGTTCGTGGGAGGCGATGCGAGCACGAACTTTCTCGGCACGAATCAGAATCTGGCGGCGGCTCGCGCCTGGGGGGTGGAAGTGGAAGCGCGCGGCCGTCCCGCGGCCACGGTCGAGGTGGGAGCGGCCCTCACCCTGCTCGCCACGCGGGTCGATGATGCCGGCAACGGTGCGTTCGGCACGTTCGTGGACGGTGAGCGGTTGTTGCGACGCCCCGCGCGCAGCGCGCATGTGGATGCCACCTGGACGCCGCATGATCGCATCCGTTTCGACGTCGTCGCGCTGCTGACCGGGCGTCGCGACGATCATGACTTCGTCGCCGATCGACGGATCGAACTCGATGCATTCGAGCGGGTGGATTTCTCCGGCAGCTACTCGCTCCCCGCCCGGATCCTGGCGTTCGACGCCGACCTGACGCTGCGCGTGGAGAATGCCTTCGATACGCGCATCGAACCGGTGAAGGGGTTCCGCGCGCCGGGGCGCACGCTCCTGGCGGGGATTCGATTGTATCACGGGGGATAGCGTCGGCACGGGTCGGTGGCGCGGCAGGCACTTTTTAACCGCCACAAAGAGGACGCTGAGGAGGCTGAGGTCCGCGGAGGCAGGGCGTGCGGTGTGACAGGAGACGTCGCGCGCAGGCCGGGTCAAGTTGCTTCTTTTGTAACAGCTGAACTGCGCTGCGCTTGTCGCCGAGGGCATGCCGCGTCGAGCGCTCCTCCGCGAACCTCTGCGTGCCCTCCGCGCCCCTCCGCGAGAGCCCGCCGCAGGCGGTCCTGCCGGGCCCTCGGTATCGCCCGCGAGAACCCCCGCAGGCGGTCCTGCCGCACCTCGGCATTTGTCGTGCTCCTCGCGCTCTAGCTTTCCCGGACATGCCCCTGCTGGCCACCGATGCGGTCGTGCTGCACGCATTCGACTACCTCGAGACGTCGCGGATC
>DASSBZ010000216.1:0-10051 GCA_035698205.1 Gemmatimonadaceae bacterium
GAAGCGGTCGGATGCCCCACCGGAGCTGGCGTCACTCGTTATGCAGTGCCTGGCCAAGGAGCCGGAGTCGCGCCCGGCCAGCGCCACGGAATTGCTGCACCGTCTCGATGCCGTCGCCTCGCCCTCGTCGGCCGGCAGCGCGATGTCGCCAATCCTCCTTGGCGGGAAGTCGATGCTCCTTCGAGCGCTGGCCATCTACGCGGGAGCATTCCTCGCGGTCGGGATCCTGGCGCGCGCAGCAATCGTTGCCATCGGCCTCCCCGACTGGGTGTTCCCCGGCTCCCTGATCGTGATGGCGCTGGGCCTTCCCGTGATCCTCTTCACCGGCTACACACAGTACGTCGCACGGCGCGCAGCGAGCGCAACGCCGACGTTCACACCGGGGGGCACACCCTCACAGGCCGTCGCGCGCGGCACCCTGGCGACAATCGCGATCCGGGCGAGTCCGCACATGTCCTGGCAACGTACCGCGCGCGGCGGCATCGTGGCCATAGCCGGGTTCATGCTGCTCGTCGCGGCATTCATGGTGCTGCGCGCGTTAGGCATCGGTCCCGCCGGCTCGCTCCTGGCCGCGGGCACGCTCTCGGCCAGCGACCGCGTGCTCGTTGCGGCCTTCGACACCCCTGATGGCGATCCATCCCTGGGACCCACGATCGCCGAGGCGGTGCGCACCAACCTGTCGCAGAGCGATGCCGTCCACGTCGTGCAGGCGAGTGCGATTGCCGCTGCGCTCGAGCAGATGCAACGGCCGGATTCCACCCGGGTGGACCTCGCCATCGCGCGCGAAATCGCGCAGCGGATCGGGGCCAAGGCGGTGGTGTCGGGGAGCCTCGTTCCCGCGGGAAGCGGATACATCGTGACCGCACGACTCGTCGCTGCCCAGAGCGGGAACGAACTGGCGTCGTTTCACGAATCGGCCAGGGATGCGGGGGAACTCATTGCCACCGTCGACCACCTGACGAGGGAGCTGCGCAGCAGGATCGGTGAGTCACTCAAGTCGGTGCAGGCAACGCCACGACTGGACCGGGTGACGACGGCATCGCTGGATGCCTTGCGCAGCTATACGGCGGGCCTGCACGCCAACGATGTCGTCGGCGACTATGCCGGCGCCGTCGAGCACTTCCGCGACGCCATCCAGCGCGACAGCGCCTTTGCCATGGCATATGTGCAGATGGCCTACTCCCTGATGGCGCAGGGCGGCCGGGCGCGGAACGACCAGGCAAATTCGGCGATCGCCACGGCCTACCGGCTGCGCAGCCGGCTTCCGGATCGCGAGCGCTACAACGTGGAGGGCGCATACTTCACGGGCGTGTACCGCGACGCACGCAAGGCCATCGACGCATTCAGGCATGCCGTGGAACTCGACTCCACCAGCCTGGATGCGGCCAACTCCCTCGCTGTCGTGCTCGAGGGGGCGCGGCGGTACCCCGCGGCAGACAGCGCCTACCGCCTGGCCCTTCAAAACGACTCGCTGAACGGCACGGTCATCGGTAACCTGGCGGGCATGTACAGCCAAACGGGGAATCATGCCGCCTTCGACTCCCTGATCGCGGTGCTCGTGAACAACCGCGTTCCCTATCCCACGGCCACCCTCGTGTTTCGCGACCGGTGGGCTCAAGAGAAATTCGACGCGGCAGAGGAGCTGGCCAGGGGTGACGAAAACTCCTCCAATCCAGGTGAGGCTCTCGTCGCACAGCAGGAACTGGTGCAGATCGCCCAGCTTCGCGGCCGGCTGCGCGAAGCGGAACTCCGATCCGGACGACACGACGCCACTCTGCTTCGACTGCGCGGTGACAGCGCGAACCCGTTCAACCGCGCATTCAATCAGGCCTGGATGGAGGGGGTAATTCGCGGAAACAGCGAGCGCGCCATCGCGGTGCTTGACGATGCCATCGCGGCAAGCCCACCCGCTACCGTGCCACTGGAACGGGATCAGAGCCACCTGGTAGCGTACGCCTACGCGCAGCTCGGCGAAGTCGCAACGGCGCGCAAGATACTGGGCGCATATGAGGCGCGCCTCGATTCCATGCAACGCATCGAGCAGTATGAGTTTCTGACGCGACTGCACGGTATCATCGCGCTCAACGCCGGCAACACCGACAGTGCCGTCGTGTACTTCCGGCAGGCCGACCTCGATCCGGGCGGACTGCCCACGTACAACTGCTCCGAATGTACCTCGCTGTTTCTCGGTCTGGCCTTCGACCGCGCCGGCCGCACCGACTCGGCCCGCACCTATCTCACGAAGTATGCCGATCTTACCGGCATGAGCCGCCTCACATTCGACCCGAAGTACCTGGGGCCTGTGCTGTTCCGGCTCGGGGAGCTGTATGAAGGCGCAAAGGACGCCAGGCGCGCCACGGAGTACTATGGCCGGTTCATCGACCTGTGGAACAAGGCCGATCCGGAATTGCAGGAACGGGTGTCGGTCGCCAGGTCACGGATCGACGGACTGAACCGGGCCGCACGGTAGGAACGGCGGCCGCAAGGAGGAGCACGAGCACCAGGTGCAGTGGCGGGCCCGCTCCGCCGCAAGCTCAGTGATGGCGGCCGTTGTCGCGTCCCACGCCCTCCCCTGGTACGTCCACGTGCAGCACTGTCATCATCCCGGTCCCGAGATGCTCGGCGATGTGGCAGTGCAGCATCCAGGCGCCGGGATTGGACGCATCGATGAGCAGGTCCACCGTCGAGCCCACGGGGATCAGCGATGTGTCCTTCCACACCAGGTTTTTTGTGCGCACGCCATCGCGTGCGATTACAAGCATCCGCTGGCCGTGCAGATGTATGGGGTGCTGCATGGGGTGGAAGGACTTCGGATCGTTGAAGATCCGGAGTTTCACCACCGACCCGACGGGCGCGCGCCAGTCGATGTCCATGTTCTCCTTCCCTGTCTCCTCGTCACGCAGTATCCAGCGCACCTGCGTGTGGGTCGAGAGCCAGTTCATGTCGGGCATCCCGTCCACCCACTCCACAGGTGCGAAGTAGGCGGTGTCGACGTTCATGAACTGCACCGTCGCCAGCGGAAGTCCTGACGTGGCCACCGTGAGACGGATCGTCTTGTCGGGTGCCCGCTCGAAATACTTCCGGTAGCGATCGACGTCGCGGGTGACCGCGGTGTTCTTCCGGAGCGTCGCGAACTGTTGCGAGTAGTCGGGAGCGGCGGGCGCGGAATCGACAGTCACGATGCCGACGGTGTCCACCTGCGGCTCGAACTCGCCTATGAAGTGGTTGATGGCCTGGATGGCGTTCACGATCGCATAACGCCCCGGCTTCTCGAAGCGGACCTCGACGACATAGCGTTCCGCGGGCGCCAGCACCACGCTCGGCACCAGCTCCTCGCGCTCGAAGCGACTGATGTCCGAGGCCACCACCTTGATAGGCGCGCCGCCGAAGGCAAGGTTCCAGGTGCGGGAGCTGGAGACGTTGGTGAGGTTGAAGCGGACGACCTCACCGCGCTTCACCCGCATGTCATGGCGCGGCTCGGCGTTGATCATCAGCACGTTGCCGACGCGTCCCATCAAGGCGAAATCGGGGCCTTCCCTGCCGAACGGGACCAGCGAGTCGCCGTTGACCATCAGGTCGTCGAGCACGAGCGTCTCCTCGCGGTTCACCGGCGAGTAGTAGCCGGTCTCGCGCGAAGCGACGAGCACGTTGCCGAACAGCCCCATGGCCTGCTCGATGTCCTCACGAACGTGTGGGTGATACCAGTAGACGCCCGCGTCCGGAAAATGCACGCGGTACACGAACGAACCACCCGAAGGCACAGCGTCCTGGGTCACCCCCACCGTGCCGTCGAAGCGGTTCTCGAGGCGTACGCCGTGCCAGTGCACCGAACTCGGAAGATCAATCCGGTTGTGGAAGCGCACCGTGATGGTGGCGTTCTCCACCACTCGAATGAGCGGTCCCGGCACCTGTTCGTTGTAGCCGTACATCGCGAACTCGTGCCCGTTGATGGTGCGCCTGACGAGTGTGGCCGTGAGGTCAAGGGTGTCCCCATCGTCAAGCCGGACCACACCGGTGGGCCTGGCCGGCGGGAGAGTCTTCGGATCTATGCCGCCGCCCGGGAGGAAGGGCGTGACGTTCGGGCGCAGTCCCATCAGCCCCGGCATCATCACCATTCCCTCAGGCATGGGGATGGGCATCCCCTGCCCCTGCATCCGCGTGTGGTCGTGGTCCTGCATTCCCGGCATCCCGCCGGTGTCGGCCGCAGCGGGCTTCGGCTTTGGCGGCGTCACAGGCGGCCGCTGGGCGGACAGGGCGAGCGGCGTCAGGCAGCACGCCGCCGCGATCGCGGCGAGGCAGCGATAGATCATCCGGGCGGGATCCCGCGAAAGAGCGGGTGCGAGAGGAACGACTGGAGCCAGGTGCTGGGCGATGCGCCTCGCAGCACCACGGGCCCGCCCTGCCTGGGCGGCGAGCTGTCCGCCTCGACGGTGATGACGAACAGGAACTTGTTCAACTCCGCGGAACCCACCGTCGACGTGCCGTTGGTAATGGTGCCAAGGCGGTGCCAGTTGGAGAGGTCACTGGATACCGCCCACGCAACGTACGCCCGATAGGCCCCCAGGCTGGCGGGATCCGGCAAGCCCGAGATGGTGACCTGTGCGTCGTAGCGCGCGCGCCCGTCCGCGGTGACGGCGATGCCGAACGGAGACGGCGCGAAGACGAGTCGGGCGTGTCCGGTGGCGCCGGGTACGCGCGCGGTGGGAAGGAGGACGATGTCGAACGGTCCGGACACACTCACCGCGGCGGCCAGCGCAGCCGCGATGAGTATCCGGTGCGGGTGGCTCATCAGGCTCACGCTACGGAACGGGCGACGCGGGCCCGACGTCGAAGTCCTGCACGCTCGAGATGTTCGGTTGTCCGTGCTCGCGCCCGTTCCACCCGTTGAAACCGTCCATCCGGAAGATCCACAGCCCCGTGCGCATGTCGGAAAGCACGACCAGGCCGTCGTAGTTCCGGACGTCGACGCCGAACGCCCCCTGCATGACGTTGTCGGTGGCTTCCCAGCCATTCTCCGGCGTGCCGCCAAACCCGTGCATGTGTGTGCACTCGCAGGTGTACCAGTGCCCCAGCGTCTTCGGGTTCTTCGGATCAGTGAGGTCGAACACCTGCAGTCCGTCCTCGTACGCCGAGACGAAGACGTACGGCCAGCGCACCTCGTGGTTGTGCGAAAGGTCGCGCCAGTCCGCGGTCCAGGCGCTGATGGGCACGTCCACGTTCTCCGTCTTCCCCTGCTGCGCCGGGCCAAGATCCCAGATGCGGAGCGGGGTATACTGATACTCGGTCTCCGTCACCGCATAACGGCCATCGGGCGATGGCGTGAAGGTGTGCGCGAGGTCGAGGCCGAGGCTGGTGATGGTAAAGAGTCTCTCCGGCGATTCGGGTTTGGTGACGTCCCATACGGAGTAGCCGCCAAGCCCGGCGCCGTAGAACTTGTCCTGCCTGGTGGCGGGGTCGTAGCCAACGTAGAAGTCGTGATAGCCGCCGAGACCGGTCTGGCGCATCGGCGTGGGATTCGGCACCTCGCCGATCAGCCAGGTCGACGAATCAGCACCGCTCACCACCTTCCCGAGATCGTACACCAGCGCCTTCGCCTGGCCGACCGTGGTGAAGTAGAGCACGCGACCGTCGGAGTGCTTGTAGGCGAAGGTGTTGTGGAAGCCGCCCGGGGACTCGGCATACCGGATGCGCGCCACCTCCTTCACCTTCGAGGAGTCCGGGAGACCGGTGACATCGAAGATCACCGCACCGAGGTCGGCATCGGGTCCGCCCTGCATGAACTGGTACGACTGCGCGTAGTAGTATCGGTTGTCGATCTTGAAGTACTTCCCGTCCATGGCGCCGATGCCGCGATGGAGATCGGGATTCTCGATCGTCCATTCCCAGACCTGTTTCGGGTTCGCGGGGTCGCTGACGTCGTAGGCGATGGCATTGAAGTTCACGAAGCCGGACACGTAGACGAAGGGCCGGTTGCGATCCTGTTCGATTTCGACGTCGGCCGCCTTCCAGTTGTTGTCGTTCACCTGGATGCGCGAGAGGGAGTGCATCTTCTCGCTTCCTCCCCGCTTCTGATCGAAATCGGGCAGGCTCTTTCCGGGATCCTGTGCGCCCGCTGCAGTGGCGGCGGTGGCAGCCACGCACAGCGCGAGCATGAAGGCGAGACGACGCATGCGAATTGCACCTCGGGATGCGGGGATGGCGTACGTCGCGCAAGGGCGACGGGTGGAGTGCAGCGTGCGCATTATGGGCAACGATACACGGGAGACGCAAGGCGGGCCATCGCTGCCGTCACCGCTGCGGCACGGGCCGCGTCAGCCGCCGGCACGCCTGTAGTGCATGGCGACCGCACCGTTGCCGAGCGGCATCGCCGAGACCAGTTCAAGCCGTCGCGTGTGGGGCAGACCGCTCTCGTACAGGGTCGGGCCGTGGCCGGCGATTATCGGATGGACGAGAAACCTGTACTCGTCGATCAGGTCCAGCCGGTCCAGTTCGGTCGCGAGCTTGCCACTACCGACGAGTACGCCGGGCGGGGTTGCGTCCTTGAGCCGCTGAACGCTCGTGCGCAAATCGCCGGCGACGTGGTGGCTGTTGGTCCACGGGAAGTCCGTTCGCGTCGACGACACCACGTACTTCGGCTTCGCCTCCAGCTTGACCGCCCACTCGCGCAATGCCGGCGTCGCCTTCTCGTCGCCGCGAGCGACCGCCGGCCAGTAGCTCTCCATCATCTCGTAGGTGACGCGGCCCCAGAGCATCGCCCCACACTCGTCCATGAGGCGCGTGAAGAAGGCGTGCGTCTCGTCGTCGGCGATTCCCTCCCGGTGGTCGACGCAACCATCGAGGGTGACGTTGATGCTGAAGGTCAGGAGTCTCATGAACTATCGGCTTTCACGGCTGTCTGTGGATCACGATCTGCAAGAATGCGGCGCCGATGACAACCGAACCACTCGGCGCCGAGTCAACGTGTACCGAAGCCATTCACCTTCCACGGATTGCACAACAGGGGCCTTCGCTCGAGCAAGCTGACGTACGGAACGAATCTGCGTCAATCTGCGCAATCTGTGGAGGGCGGTTCATCACGACCACGATCCGCAGATTACGCAGATTTTCGCAGAACCGGCGATGTTCGCCGGGCGAGGGCCGGGCGAGTCGTCGTCAACCTGCGGCGCGCCGATACCCCTGAAAGTTGCGAACGGGCGTGCCGTCAGCGCCAATGATCTCCTGAACCACGGCGAGGAGCGTGGAGTCAGCCGAGACCACACGGCGCGCATAGGCGACGCGATGGTCGACGCGAAAGGCCGCGCTGTCGAGCGTGTCGTCCGCCAGATGGGCCATTGTTGGTGGCAACAGGCATGGAAGTCGTCCTGACGGCAATCAAATCATCTGTGGGATAGCGCGTGCGGACAGGACCAGGGTACATCCCAGGATCTCAAGCCTCACGCGGCGACGAGATCACGAGACGAAATCCGTCTGGATCCCGAAGCCGAAAGGCTCGGACACCCCAGGCATCCGCCGGTTCAGTGTCCAGCACCGCGCCCGATCGCTTGGCCTCGACCGCCAGCGAGTCGATATCCTGGGTCGTGGTGACGCGCAGTGAAAATCCCTCGCCCTTGGCGCGGTCCGTCCCCCTGGCCCCGTCGTCCTGGGTCAGGAGGATTCGAACGTTGCCAGCATGAAGCGAGACCGCAAACACACGACCACCCCGGTCGTGCTCGCGCTCGATCGTGAAGCCGAGCACATCGCGATACCACGCGACGCTCTGCGGAAGGTCGCCCACGGTGAGCGACGCCCCGAGGTCTTGCGCGACGAGCGGCGGCCGGGGATTGGTGTTGGGGGGAAGCTCGTATGTCATGTTCAAAAGTGCCAACCGAGCTGACTTGGCGCCAGAAGGCCGCGAGGGCAGAACAGTGAGCAGTTATTGTCTCGCTAGTCAGCAGTAGCAGCCTTATTGCGCCAGACTCAGGAACTGCTCACACCTTCGCAGCTGAGGGGCTCGAACAGTTCGGCGCGTCGATTCATCCCCGCGCGTGATGACGAGCAGGATGGCGCCGGCGGGACATCCCTGCGATACTGTGCGCATGGAGTACGTATCCAGAGTGCCGCGACCGCCGCTGGACGGGCTGATCGACGACGTCTACTACCTGGAGGGTGCGCCGCCGTACGCCCGCCTGACGCTGCCGCCGATGCCGGCGGCGCTGCTCATCGTCAACCTCGGGGCGCCGTTCCGCATCCGCGGCGGCGCCGACATCGAGACGACCGAGTATGTCGACGGCTGCGTGATCACCATGCCCAGCCGCGCCTTCGAGTTCGGCTACCCACTCCGGACCCGGTCCGTCGGCGTGCACTTCAAGCCATGGGGGATTGCGCCGTTTCTGCCAATGCCCGCGGCCGAGCTGTGTGACCGACCGGTGACGGTCGAGCAGGTCTGGGGCCGGCCCGCCGTCGCTGAGCTGCGAGACCGGATGGCCACGACGCCCGGCCCACACGAGATGCTGACGCTGCTCGAGGAGGAGCTGATGCGGCGGCTGCGCGAGGGCGCGGGGCTGGAGCTGGTCCGCCGTACCAGCAGGATCATAACGAGGACCCGCGGGGCGGTCGCGATCGGTGACCTGAGCGAAGCAGCTGGTGTCAGCAGCACTCATCTGGCACAGCGGTTCAAGGAGTTCGTTGGCGTCACGCCGAAGCGGCTGGCCCGCACCTGCCGCTTCGCCGCCACCGTGTTCGCGATCAACCCCGCAGGACCGATCGACTGGGCCGAGTTAGCCGCAGGCGCAGGTTACTTCGACCAGGCTCACTTCGGCCACGACTTCCGGGCGTTCACCGGGCTCACACCGACCCGGTACGTCGAAATCCGGCGGCGGTTCCGGCTCGAGCACCCCGGCCATGTGCTGGACAGCTGGCCGTTGCCGGCCGATTGATTTCTTACAAGAGCAACAGCTCACGACATGCTACGTTGTGGCACCCCAAAGCAGAGGAGGGCGCCGTGGGCACGGTAGTCATGTACAGTTCGGTGTCCGTGGACGGTTTCATCGCGGACGAGAACGACCAGCCCGGGCCGCTGTTCGACTGGTTGCTCGGCGGTGACGTGCCGTTGGACGAGAGCGGCGTGTTGAAGGTGTCGCAGGCGTCGTACGACTACATCCGGCCGTACTGGGACCTGATCGGGACGACAATCGTCGGGCGCCACGTCTTTGACATGACGAATGGCTGGGATGGGAAGCCTCCGGCCGGGATCGACCACGTCGTCGTCGTGACCCACCGGGGCAGGCCCGAGGGATGGCATCCCGGTGCGCCGTTTCACTTCGTCGACGGCATCGAGACAGCCATGGCCAGGGCGCAGGAGCTCGCGGGGGATCGCGTGGTGGAGGTGGCTTCCGGCGACGTCGGTGGCCAGATGCTTGCCGCTGGGCTGATCGACGAGGTGCGCATGGACGTCGCACCGGTCGTGTTCGGGTCGGGCAAGCGCTACTTCGGCTCGGTTGATGCGCAGCACCTGCTGGAGGATCCTGACGTGGTGATTCAGGGCAAGCGGGTGCTGCACCTGCGATTTCGGGTGCGGCGTTGATCGGGGTTGGCGGGTACTCGCAGCGCTCCTGTCGTGGCCGACCGCCTCCTTCGGCCGGCCCACCCCAAACCCCGCAACCCTCGCAGCCTCTCCTGGTCGGACCGATCCGCCGACAGGTCGGCGGACGTGACCGGCTCGGCACCACCTGTGAGGCAGACCTTTAATGAGGTACGGCTCACACCCCTCGTCGGCGTGGCGCCGTGTTTCAGTTGGCGGCAGGGACTGCGGAGCCGGAGGGTCCCGATGAGGGAACGAGCAGCGCGATCACGAGGAGGACACCCGGTACAAGCGTGAGCACCCAGGAGGCCCAGTCGAAGGCGCGCCACCGCGCTGCCCGCGCCGCGAGGACGGGATCGACCGAGTCAGCGAATCCGGCCGAGATGATCTCGGCCTGAAGGGGACCCGTGACAAACGCGGCGAAGAGCCCGGCGAGCAAGAACGCTCCGAGCGCGCTGATCACCATACGCCGCCGCGGAGTCCTCCAGTTGG
>DASSBZ010000217.1:0-3196 GCA_035698205.1 Gemmatimonadaceae bacterium
GCCGAGCAGCGGGCCGGTGGTGACGACGAGGTCGGCGATCTTCCCCGTCTCGATGCTGCCGAGGGTCTTCTCCACGCCGGCGATCTCGGCGGGGCGGATCGTGAGCGCGGCGATCGCCACGTTCGCCGGGAGGCCGGCGGCAACCGTCTTGCGCACGTTGGCGAGGAAGTCCGCGGGGCGCACCGAGCCGGAGGCGAGGGCGAACGTGATGCCATTGCGGTGCAGCGTGGCGGCGTTCGCCTCGAGCAGCGTCTCGACCTTCGGGGCCCGGGTTGCGCTGTCGTTCAAGGCGACGCGCTGTGCGCCGCGGTAGCTCCAGCCGGTGACATCATCGGCGTCGGGGAAGTCGACGACGACCACGGGCGCCGACTTGCCCTTGAGTTCATCGATCGTGAGAAACGCTTCGGTGGCGCCGACAATGTGGAGATCGAGATCGAATTCGTTGGCGATGGACATCGCACGGCGGATCTCGTTCTCGTTGCTTGCCTCGAAGAACACCGGCCGGTCACCGCGGACCACCGGCACGAGTGCGTCGAGGTCGGGGCTGCGTACGGGGCGTGCCATGGATGTCGGATTTGCCTGCCAGGCATCCATCATGAGTCCGTGGCGGCGGGCGTCGTACATTGCCTGGCGTTCGTACGCCATGACGCCGAGGAGGTTGCCGGGATACCGGCCTCGCACCCCCTCGAATCCCATGTGCACACCGACCGGTGCCTTGACGATGTAGCTCGTGGCGGAGTCGGCGCGCATGGGGAGGAGCGCCGAGAGACCGCGGAAGGCGCCGCGAGTGGGTGCGACCAGTGCCGTGGTGATGCCGGCGTCGCGCGCGGCGCGCAGATCGGCGTCGGAGGGTGCGAGCTCACGGGCGATCGCGCGGCCGGGAGAGAGCTCGAGCGGCTGCTCGTCGGTCGCCGCAGCCGGTCCACCGCCGCCACCGCCTGGACCTCGTCCGCCGCCCGTGGCGGCGGGCGCCGCGGGTACACCGATGGACGATGTGAGGTTTATGATGCCGGGGTAGATGGTGCGTCCGCCAAGATCGACGACGCGGGCGTCCGGAGGCGGGGCGACATCCGCACCGACGGCGGCAATGAGACCGTTGCGGATGATGATCGTGCCGCGCTCGATGGTGCCCTTGGTGACGGTCTCGATGCGGGCGTTGGTGAGGGCCCAGGTTCCATCCTGCGCGCCGGCAGGATCCGGCACGAGGGGGAGGAGGGCGGCGCACAGGATGCCGCTGAGTAGCGGCGTCGATAAACGCATGGCCGGAGTGGGGACGGGGAGCGCGGGGGGCGGGGAGCAGCAGGACGCCAGCGCGCGATCATATGACCGTGAGCGGCGGAGAGCAACCGGTGGCGCTGGATTCGACGAGCCTCGAACCAGCCGAACCCATAGACCGTGATGCTCACGGGGGGCGCGATGAAAGTCGAAGGCTGGCTCAGAGGATCGAACGGATCGAGCGGGGAAAGCGTTGGCGAAGCAGCGGTCGGCCGATCCTGGTCTGGCGTTGAAATCGTCGGGTGTGTTTAAGTATTACTGAATCGTATCAAGTTGCTGCAATAGTGGCGCTATAATGCTGTCATTGTGCGTCGTGACGATCTAATTTCGTGGCTATTATGACCCGAGAGAAGCCCGCGCCCATCGAGCGCGTCATTCGTCCCTTCCAGGAATTCGCCCACGCCGAAGCATCGGGTGGGATCCTGCTGCTGGTCTGCGCGGTGGCTGCGGTGATCTGGGCCAACTCGCCGTGGGCCGCCTCGTACTTCGACATGTGGGAGACGCGCCTGGTCATACAGGCGCCGTTCTTCGCGCTGAACGAAACGCTCCATCACCTCGTCAACGACGGGTTGATGGCGGTCTTCTTTCTCCTGGTCGGGCTCGAGATCAAGCGCGAGCTGCTGGTCGGCGAGCTCTCCTCGGCGCGACAGGCGGCGTTGCCGATCGCTGCCGCGATCGGGGGGATGCTGGTGCCGGCGTTGATCTTCGCGGCCTTCAACGCCGGGACGCCAGCGCTGCGTGGGTGGGGAATTCCCATGGCGACCGACATCGCGTTCGCAATCGGGGTGCTGTCGCTGGTGGGAAGTCGGGTGCCCGTGGGGCTCAAGGTATTCCTGACGGCGCTGGCGATCGTGGACGATATGGGCGCGGTGTTGGTGATCGCGCTGTTCTACAACACCGGCGTGGCGTGGGGGGCGCTGGGCGGCGCCGCGATCGTGCTTGGCGCGCTGGTCGCGCTGAACATGGCAGGTGTCCGCAGGCCGATGGTGTACATGATCCTCGGGGTCGTGCTCTGGTACCTGTTCCTCCGGTCAGGGGTGCACGCAACCGTGGCCGGCGTGCTGCTGGCGATGACGATTCCCGCGCGGACACGCATTGCGCCGCGGGAGTTCCTGGACCGCGGCCGTGCGCTGATGGACGACTTCGATGCGGCCGACGGCGACAACGATGATACGCAGGTCGTGTTGACGAGTCGTGCGCACGTGGAGGCGATCCATGCGATCGAGAGTGCTGCCGAGGAAGTGCAGGCGCCGCTGCAGCGCGTCGAGGACGCGCTGCACGGGCCGGTGGCGTTTTTCATCATGCCGCTGTTCGCGCTGGTGAATGCCGGGGTGGCGCTCGACTCCGGAGCGCTCGCGGCGCTGGCGGGGCCGATCGCGCTGGGGGTGATGGTCGGTCTGGTGATCGGCAAGCTGCTGGGGATCCTGCTGTTCACGTGGCTGGCGGTGCGCATGGGGTTGTGTGTGCTGCCGGTCGGTGCCAGTGTGCGCGCACTGATCGGGGTGGCCGCGTTAGGGGGCATCGGCTTCACGATGTCGCTGTTCATCGCGGGGCTGGCGTTTCCGGGAGCAGTGGAGCTGGACGCGGCCAAGGTCGGCATCCTGGTGGGGAGCGTGGTGGCGGGGGTCGTGGGTTGGGCGGTGCTGCGGGGGGTCGGACGCGGCGAGCCGAGTGTGGGGATGAGCGTGTAAAGCGGTCGCGCTGTCAGACGGTGCTTGCATCATGGGAGAGCAGACGGCTTGGTCCCATCCGGTGGGTTCGACCATTCAGGCGTCAGACAACTGCGTTGAGCGCCGGGACCTCATGCTCGCGTGACCGATTCGCCACTCGTGAGGTGTGCCGTAGATAGAGGAACGTCCCGAAGCCTCCCAGGTATCGCCATGCTTCGTCCTGCACAGCTTGTTTTCCCGGCAATAGTTCT
>DASSBZ010000218.1:0-45539 GCA_035698205.1 Gemmatimonadaceae bacterium
GCGAGATCATCGCGATCGGAGTACGGTGGGCCACCTTCGTCTGCCTGGCCATTCCGCTCGGGGCCTGCGGATTCGCGATCGCCAGGCGGCGAGCGGCGCTGGCCGGCTCCCGGCCTCACACCGGCTCCGGCGATCCAGTCGAGGCACGGACTGGTGAAATGCCTGACGAGTACGCCGACGCCACGCGAGGTGCCGCACGCCTCGCTCTCGTCGCATCCCTCGCACTGCTGCTGCTGTACGCCGTGCGGCTCGTAGAGCAGGTGGCCAGCCTCGAAGATCCCGACACGCCCTGGCGCGAACTCGCCGAACTGCTGCTGCGGCACACGGCGTGGGGAACCGGGTGGCTCGTGGCCGTGGGAGCGATCCTGCTGGCCGCTGGCATCTGGTGGCGCGCCGCATCGCGTGGCCGCACAGGCGTGGTCGCCATGCTGGGCACGCTCCCGCTCGCGAGTGTGCCGGCGCTGTCCGGACATGCGGTCGGAGACCCCGATGTTCCCGCGCTCGCCGTGGCGCTCGACTGGTTGCACGTCCTCGGCTTTGGCTTCTGGCTCGGAACGCTCCTGATGATCGTGCTGCTCGTGCTCCCGCGTCGCGCGCGTGTGCTTCCGCTGATCAAGGCGTTCTCGCCGATGGCGCTGCTTTCGGCCGGGGTGATCGTGCTCAGCGGAGTGGCAGGCGCCTGGCTGCACCTTGGCGCCGTCGATGCCCTCTGGACCTCCTCCTACGGTCGTGTGCTGCTCGTCAAGGTTGCCGTTGTTCTGCTGGTGGCCGGCGCCGGTGGCTGGAACTGGAAACGCGTGACACCACGCCTGGGGGGCGACATGGTGAACGACTCGCGGATGCTCGGCGCGTCCGCCCGCCTCGAACTGCTGCTCGGCGCGCTGGTGCTGCTCGCTACGGCCGTGCTGGTCGCCACGCCGCTCCCGGGGGAGTAGCGAGCGCTCAGCCCTCCCCGAACATGGCGCGCGCCCGCAGCATCGCACCGGGGTCGTCGCTGATGATTCCGCGGATCCCGGCTCGCCAGAGCACCGGCGCCACGCTCGCGTCGTTCACGGTCCACACGTGCACCGGCACGCGAGCCGCCCGCACGCACGATGCAATGGCGCGCAGCGGGAGCGGCACGCCCCGGTGGGAACGCGGCAGGCACAGCGTATCGTAGGGAAGGTCGCCCATCGGCCGCCGCAGCAGCACCGGCGCGAGCAGGCGCCGGATCTGCGCCATCGCCGCGGCGGTGGCGATGTGCGAGCCGGCAAACGGGGCGACGGCGTTCACATCCCCGGCCGCGACGACGACGCGAGAGGCGGCCCCCATCTCCTCGATCACGCGCCGTGTGGGCGCCGACGCCGCGATGGTCTTGATCTCGATCAGCAGCGGTGTGTCGGGGAACTGCTCGATGACGTCGCGCAGCAGGGGCACGCGGATACCGCGCTCACGCCAGGGAAAGGTGCGCCCGCCATCGGGGGAGAATCGCGCACCGGCATCCAGCGCTGCCAGCGCCGACGCGGTCATCGAGGCTACCGCGCCGGTGCCGGAGGTCGTTCGGCTCACCGAGGGATCGTGCACCACCACCGGCTGGCCATCGGCGGTGAGGTGCACGTCGAACTCGATGGCATCCACCCCCAGCTCGATCGCCTGCCGGAACGACTCGAGCGTGTTCTCCGGCGCGTGCATCGCGTTGCCGCGATGCCCAACGACCGGTCGCTCCGCGAGATCGAGAAGGGGGTGCAGGCTCAGAATGCGTACTGCAACCGCGTCGTCACCATCCGGCCGATTTCCGGTACGCCGGCGAATGACGCCCGTGCGTTGTCGAGTACGTTGTTGGCGTTGATGGACCAGGTCACCTGCTGCGCCGAACGGAACGGAATGCGCCAGGCAAACTGGAGATCGAGGAAGGCGCCGACCGGCACCGCGTCGTAGCGATACTGTGCGCCGACATCAGGGCGTGGATTCGCCGGCGCCGGGAAGGAACGAACGGACCCGAACACACCGGAGTTCACCTCGAAGCCGTTGTTGTATCGACCGCGTACTTCGAAGCTGATGCCGCGGAACTCGTCGTTGAAGCGGCCGGACAGGGTGGCCTTATGGTCCGGGGCGTTGAGCGCGAGCGCGGTCCCGTCCGGTCCACGCACGTCGTTGAAGATGGACTTGTTCACCCACGAGTAGGTGGCGGCCGCGGACCAGCGCTGCGTGAACAGGTAGTCCCAGGAGAGATCCATTCCGTAGACGTCGATCTCCTTCTTTGTCGTGGTGTACGTCGCCAGCACGTCGGAGGGTCCGGCGAGCGGACTGTCGAACGTGATGACGCCGAGCGGCGCCGTCGCACCCGTCGCGGCGAGCGACGCGCCGATCCCCGCGCCAAGTGCGGCTGCGCTCGGGTCGGGGAAGCCGGCCTGCTTCAACCCGGCGGTGAGGTTCGCCGCGAGATATGCCTCGAGCGACGCC
The DNA here is from genome assembly GCA_035698205.1 of Gemmatimonadaceae bacterium. Classification (GTDB taxonomy): domain Bacteria; phylum Gemmatimonadota; class Gemmatimonadetes; order Gemmatimonadales; family Gemmatimonadaceae; genus DASSBZ01. The sequence goes on from DASSBZ010000218.1 coordinate 2,443, forward strand.
TGGTCGAAGAAGATGTTCGGGGTCGACAGGGCGGCCGGTGTGCCGACGTCGCCGCGCCGCTGCCACCAGCCGGCGACGGTGAGGCTGGTGCGGTTGCCGAGGATCCCCTTGTAACCCAGCTCGATGGTGTTGTTGTATGATGCCTCGAGTGGCGCGATGTCGGTGATGGCCGACGGCGAGAGGTTGGTCGTGCTTCCGAGGTAGCGCACCTGGGTGCCGATCTGCGCCGAGGTAGGCGTCGATGCACCGAGCGCGGCGACGAGCTGCCCGGCGAGGGCATCAGCCTGCGCCTTGGACAGTCCTGCATTCTGCTGAAGAGCGCCGCTGATCCCTGCCGTGATGGCGGCACCCTGCACGGCGACGAATCCCGGGAACGCCGAGGCGGCCGTGGCATCGACGAACGTATTGCCGGCGACGAAGTGCGACTTCATGCACAATCCGCCGAACTCTCCCGATGCGCAGTTGCGCGCGAACTGGAAGCCGGACTTGGGCGGATTCCCCACGGCCCGCACGTCGAACCCCGATCCGCCGATGTTGCGCGCCTGGATGAGATCGAGGAAGTACGAGAAGTTGGCTGGTGTGGAGAACGCGCGATTGAAGCTGAGATACCAGTTCTCGGTGGGCGTCGGCTTGAACGTGAGCGCGGCGCGGGGGGAGAACTGGCTGCCGTCGATGGCGCTGTTGTTGTCGAGGCGCAGCGCGACGAGCGCGTCGAGCTTCGGCGTGAGCACGGTCGTGGACTGTACGTAGCCGCCGATCTCGGTGACGTCGTCGTCATCCTCGTTCCGGCCGTTCACCGTGTTGCCGGTGCGCGGGTCGGTGCCGATGTAATCGAGGCCGTAGACGAAGCGCTGCTTGTTTTCATTCAACGACAGTGCATGCTGAACCTGTGCCGCCAGCACGCGGGACTTGTCGACGATGGGCTGTCCGCTGCGCAGCAGGTACGTCCCGCCGGTGTCCATCGCATTGTCGTTGCCGGCATCGCTGGCGTTCAGGAAGACCTGCGCGAACAGGTTTCCCCACGTCACGCGCTGCTGGAGGTTCATGTACGACCAGCCCTTCACCTGCGCGGCACCGTTGGCGCCCGTCAGCTCGATGCCGTTGCCGATCTTCGTGTACCCGAGTGTGCTGATGAAGGAGAGATCCGAACGCGGCCGGATATCCATGCGCGCCTCACCCGAGGACTTCTCGAGTTCGAAGTCGCGCGCCACCGGCTGCCCCGCACGCCCCGGCGGCGCCTGGGCCGGAAAAACCGTCGGCTCCCCCGGGTCCTCGTACTTCCAGTCATCTGCGGTGAGATATTCGCCCGATAGCTTGAAGCCGAACTGGTCCGACGGCGCGCCGGCATAGCGGAATCCGCCGCGGAAGTACGATCGCTCGCCGGCATCGATGGTGAGGGTGGTACCCTTCGACTCGAACGGCGACTTGGTGATGATGTGCAGGACGCCGTTCGCCGAGTTCGGCCCGTACAGCGCGGAGGCCGGTCCGAGCAGCACCTCGATGCGCTCGATGTCCTCGTTGGTGCCGGTGAACAGCAGGGGCACGTTCACGCGCAGCGAGGGGACCCCGGCAAAGCGGTAGTCCTGCAGCACGAGCATCGAGCCCGAGAAGATGTTGTTGAAGCCGCGGGCCACGATGTTGGACTGCGCCACGCCGCCCTGGCTCACGTCCAGCCCGGCCACCTCCTTGAGGTGATCGGCAGGGGTCACCGAGGGTCGCTCGGCGATCTCCCGCGCCTCGACCACCTGAATGGCACTCGGCGTCTCCTGGATCTTCTCCTCCACGCGCCCCGAGGTGACCACGATGGGGTTCAGCTGCGCGGTGAAAGTCACCAGCGATACGTTGACGGTGGTGGTGCCATTGGCCGTCACCTCCACGCCAGCGACGCGCCTGGGCGAGAAGCCCACGAACGACGCCTGCAGCGCGTAGGTGCCTGCCGGGAGATTGGCGAGACGATAGGTGCCATCGGTGCCCGTCAGGGCTTCGACACGACGATCGCCCGAAACCGCGGCCACACGTGCACCGGCGAGCCCTTCACCGGATGTGCTGTCGCTGATGCGACCGGCAATGGCACCGCTCTGGGCGGCGGCAGGGGTGGAAAGGCAGACGAGCAGAAACAGGGCGCGAGCCATCCGTGACGCGAGCATCAGCACCTCGGGGGTCGGGTTGAAAGACCGTCGTTGGCTACTGTACTGCCGCCCGCACACTGCGGCAATGGTGCGGCACCGCGGCAGCCGGATAAATCAGCCGCTGACGGGGGTACGCAATCGGAGCAGATGCACCGTCACGCCGACGGCAATGGTGAGCAACAGGAGACGCACCATCCAGATATCGACCGTCACCACGCCGTATCCGATCATGATCCACATCATAACGAGCGATGCCTGCCGGACGCGCGGCGGAATCGTGCGCTCGTCCCTGTACTGACGGAGATACTCGCCCACCACGGGAGCCGTCATCAGGCGATCATACATCCGGCGAGACGAGCGGGCGTAGCACCAGGCGGCCATCAGCAGGAAGCACGTGGTCGGCATGAGCGGGACCACGATGCCGATCAGCCCGAGCGCCAGCGCGGTGGTGCCGCAGACCATCAGCGTGATGCGACGGACGCCGCCGACGGGCACGGCCACACCGGGCACGGCCGCAAGGCCCGATACGCACGCGCTCCGCGTATGCGGAGGCGCCGATGAAACGTCGGCAGGCTGGAGGGTACTATCCATCGCAGAGGGATCGGGCCGGCGGTGCGAAGAGACGCTCGAGCGCCATCAGAAGGGGGAGCATAACCCGTGAAGGGCCGGCCCGGTACCGACGAACACCTTACGTTCGCCGCATAGCTTTCCGTCGACATCGAGCAGCGATTTTGTCATGATTTCCATCAGGTCGTCCATCCTTCCGGTCGTTCTGGCCCTCGCGACCCTCCCGTCCGCACTCGGCGCCCAGGCTCGCAAGGTCACGGTTGCCCGTACGCTGCTCGGTGACGCCGCCGTGGTCATCAACGCGCGTACCGATGGCCGTATCGAGGTCGGCGTGGCGGGGCCCGAGCGCGTGATCGAACTGGCCTGGCCGTGGGGGCCGGTCGCGACGTGGGCGGATTCCGCCAGCAAGGTGCTCCGCAGCAGGCGCCGACCGGCGCGCAACGCCAGCTTCGATTGGCGGGCGGAGCTCGATCGCGCCGAGAAGGGGGGCGGCATCTCCCTCACGCGCAAGGTGACCCGACAGGGGTCCACCTACTCGCTGTTCGTGGCCGACACGTCCTTCGGCGGATTCGCCGTCCCTGTCTCGGCGGACGAGGCGGAGATCTTCGTGACGCACCTGCGAAACGCGGTGAAGACCACCCGGAGGCTCATTTCGAAATCGGCCGCCGACTCCTCGGAACAGGGCGACTCCACCGCCCCGCCGAAGAAGAAGCCCGCGCCGACATCGCGGTGAACCTGGCGGGATCGTAGCGCACCGATCACGAATCGTCACGCCGCGTCAGGCGGCGCTCGTCCGGAACGCGAGCGGCAATCGCAGGCGCGCCAGGCACCCCGAGGCATCACGCCGGTTCTCGAGCGTGAGCGAACCGCCGTGCGCCTCGGCGATCTGCCGGCAGAGCACGAGGCCTATCCCCGATCCCTCCGACTTCGTGGTGAAGAACGGGACAAACAGGTTGGTCGTGCCGGAGAGTCCGGGCCCGTTATCGATGACCGTCACCTCGACCTGTGCATCGTACCTCGACCAGCCGACCCGCACGCCCTCGCCGCGCGACTCCTTCGATTCGAGCGTGGCGTCGACGGCGTTGCGCACCAGGTTGATCAGCAGTTGATCCAACTGGTCACTGTCCGCCTGAATCGTGAGGTCGGGGCCGGGCTGCACGCAGACGCGTGTACGCGTTTCGAGATCGGCGGTGCGGCGCACCCAGGCACCAACGTCCACGCTTCGCGGCACGGGCTGCGGCAGGCGCGCCAGTCGCGCGTACGATGACATGAATCGCTGCAGCGCATCGGCACGGGCCTGCACCACGGCAAGTCCGCTGCGCAGGTCGTCGTCGGCGTCGGCCGGGCGGGGTTCCCGCTCGATCACCGCGCGCAGGCTTCCCGCGATGGACTTGATCGGCGCCAGCGAGTTGTTGATCTCGTGGCCGAGCACGCGCACGATGCGCTGCCAGGCCAGCAGCTCCTCTTCACGTAACGTCCGGCTGACATCGGCGATCACGACCAGCGTGTGCGGTCGCCCGTGTTCGCGAAAGGTGGACCGGCGTACCTCCCAGCGACGGCCGCCGGCTCCCCCCGGGAAGGTGCGATCGTGTACGCGCGGCGCGCGGGGCTCGATCAGCGACAGGAGACCGAGCTCCCCTGCGTGCTTGCCGATGAGCCGTTCGAACGGTTCCGCCAGGAGGCGCTCGCCGGCGCGGTTCACCAACCGCAGGGTGTCGTCGTCGTCGAAGGTCAGGATGGCGACGTCGATCTCCGACATCACGGTTCGCAGCAGTGCGGTGGCTTCCATGGCGCCGAGTCGCTGTGCCCGCAGCGTTTCCGACAGCATGTTGACCTCGAGCATCGCCAGGCCGAGCGCATCGTCGTCGCGACGTTCGCGGCCGCGAAGCGAGAAGTCTCCTTCGCGCAGCGCGGCAAGCATGTTGGCCACCGTCTGGAGCGGCCGAACGACGCGCTCTCGCAGGTAGAGCGCGGTGCCCAGCCACGCGCCGATGACGACGAGTGCGACCGTCCAGACCACGCGCGCCGGATACTCCCCCGCGCGCAGGAGTACGAGGGTGGCCACCACCGCCGGTGCGCCGACGAGCAGCGCGATCAGGAAGATGCGACGATCGTGCGTCAGCGCGACCGCCGCCGGCCGGCGCGCGTCGTCACGGTAGTCCATGGCTCTCGAGACGCCGGTACAGCGCACTCCGGCTCAGTCCGAGCGACTTCGCCGCCTGGCTCACGTTTCCGTCGTGGCGATCGAGCGCCTTCCGGATCAGCAGCCGCTCCACTTCGTCGAGCGTCATCTCTTCGTAGCGTGTCGCGCTGGCGGCCCCGCCCATGGTGGGAGGGCGGAGCCCGAGGTCGGCCGCGCGGAGGACGTCGCTCCCCTGCGCCAGCAGTACCGCGCGTTCCACCGCGTGATCGAGCTCACGGATGTTCCCGGGCCATGGATGCTCGAGCAGGCTGTGGACGGCGCCCTGATCGAGCCCGGTGATGTTGCGCCGGTAGCGCGCTGCATGACGCTGGAGAAAGTGCTGCGCGAGTACCGGGATGTCCTCGCGACGGTCGCGCAGGGGGGGGAGGTGGATCTCGATCGTGTTGAGTCGGAAGAGCAGATCCTCGCGAAAGCGGCCCCCCGCGACCTCATCGTGTATGTCGATGTTCGTGGCAGAGACCACGCGCACATCCACGCGCCGGCCGCGTGAGGCACCCACGCGCTCCATCTCGCCGGTCTGCAGCACGCGCAGGAGCTTGGCCTGCTGTGCGAGCGAGATGTTCGCGATCTCGTCGAGAAAGAGCGTACCGCCGTCGGCCAGTTCGAAACGCCCCACGCGGTCGGTGCGCGCATCGGTGAAGGCCCCCTTCACATGCCCGAACAGTTCGCTCTCGAACACCCCTTCGGAGAGCCCGCCCATGTTGATCGCGACCATCCCCTTGGTGGCGCGTGCGGAGGTGGCGTGCAGCCACTGGGCGACGAGTTCCTTGCCGGTGCCATGCTCGCCGGTGATCAGCACGTTGGCATCGGAGGGGCCGATGCGCGCCATGAGGTCGAGCACGGGGCGCATGCGTGGCGAGGCGGCGATCATCACGGGTGCGCCGTTCTGCCGCAGCGCGCGGTTCTCGTTCTCCAGCACCTGGCTGCGACGCACCGCGCGCCCCATGTCGACGGCGTTGCGAAGGACGGTGAGCAGCCGCGCATTCTCCCACGGCTTCTCCACGTAGTCGTAGGCGCCGCGGCGCATGGCCTCGACGGCGCTGTCGATGCTGGCCCACGCCGTCATGACGATGACGGGGAGTGTGCGATCGATGGCCTGGATGTGGTGCAGCAGGTCGAGCCCCTCGCGCCCCGAGGTGGTGTCGCGGGCGTAGTTGAGGTCCATCAGGACCGCGTCGAACTCGCGGGTCGTGAGTGCCTCGAGAATGCCGGCGGGGGAACTCGCCGACTGCGTGTCGTATGGCACGCCCTTGAGCAGCAGGCGCAGCGCTTCGAGAACGTCGCGCTGGTCGTCGGCGACGAGGATTCTCGGTGGTGCAACGGGGGACATGCGTGGAAGCTAGACGCGGATGAAGGCCGGGGAGCCCCCTGCGCTCACCCGGTGCCCACGTCACTCACCACCCACCCGTCCTTCAACTGCACCACCCGCTTGCCGAAGGCCGCGTTCGTCTCGCTGTGCGTGACCTGCACAATGGTCGTCCCCTCGCGATTCAGCCGTACGAACAGCTCCATGATCTCGTGCGCCTGCGACGAATGCAGGTTCCCCGTCGGCTCGTCGGCGAGGATCAGCTTCGGCGATGCGATCACGGCGCGTGCCACGCCCACCAGCTGCTGCTGCCCCCCCGAGAGCTGGCGCGGATACAAATCCTTCTTTCCCACCATCTGAAACCGGTCGAGCACGTCGGCGACCATCGCCGCGCGTTCGTCGCGGCGGATGTCGCGATACGACAGTGGCACGTCGAGGTTTTCGGCCACGGTCAGGTCATCGAGCAGGTGGTACTGCTGGAAGACGAACCCGATGTAGCGCTTGTTGATCGCCACGCGGTCCTTCGTGTTCATCGAGTGGATGGCGTGCTGCAGGAACATGTACTCGCCGCTCCACGCGCCATCGAGCATGCCGAGGATGCTGAGCAGCGTCGTCTTGCCGGCCCCCGATGGCCCCATGATGGTCACGAAGTCCCCGGGCTGCACGTCGAGCGAGATGCGACGCAGCACCCAGCTTCGCCCGGCGGCGGTGTCGTACGCCTTCTCCACGTTGCGCAACGAGAGCAGCGGCAGGCCGGGCGGAATCGGCGACGGATCGCCGACGCTGGTGGGATCGGTGTCGCGCGCGAGGTCGGGTACGGCCGACGGTTTCCGGAAAGTCCACATGAAGAATTCGGGAGCGAAGAGTCAGTCGGCGCGCAGCGATTCCATGGGGCTCACGCGCAGTGCGCGTCGCGCCGGCAGCCAGGTTGCCAGTGCGGCGACGAACCCGAGCCCGAGCGCCATGCTCACGAAGGTAAGCGGATCGGTGGGGCTGACGCCGAACAGCAGCCTGGCAAGTACGCGGCTGAAGGCAATCGAGACCACCGCGCCCGCCGCGAGCCCGAGCGCCACGATGCGAAGCCCGTGCCCGACGATCAGGCGGAGCACGTCGCCGCTGGTGGCGCCGAGCGCGACGCGAATGCCGATCTCCCGGGTGCGCTGTGCGATCATGTACGCGAGCACGGCGTAGATCCCGATCACGGCGAGCAACGCCGCCACCGCCGCGAACGCACCGACGACGACGGTGCTGGCGCGCGGCTGCGCGATCGACGCGCTCACCCGTTCATCCATGGTGAGGGCGCTCGCCACGGGCTGCGAGGGATCGAGTTCTCGCACAGCCGCGCGCAGCGGCGGGAGCAGTGCGGCCGCGTTGGTGCGCGACTTCATCGTGAGGTACAATGCCCGCTGCGGCGACTGCGCGATGGGTACGAATGCCTGCGGGTAGAACTGGCTGCCCAGTCCGGTGATCCGGGTGCTGGCCACCACCCCGACGATGGTCAGCACGCTCGCGGGATCGGCGGGATCGCCGAACGAGATGCGCTCACCGACGGGACTTTTCCCGGCATAATGCGCGCGCACCATTTCATCGTTCACGATGGCCACGCGCGGGGCACCCATCACGTCCTGCGCGCCGAACATCCGCCCTTCGATCAGGCGAATCCCGAGCGACCGGAAGAAGCCGGTGTCGGCCACGGTCGGAATCGCGTCGGGCGCGACTTCGTCGGGCCCCGGTGCAGGGGCACCGATTTTCGTGAAGGTCAGGTAGTTGAAGCCATCGCCCAGCGGGATGTCGGTGGAGAGCCCCACCTGTTCCACCCCCGGGAGGGCGGCCATGCGATCGCGCACGGAGTTGAAGAACGCCTGCTGCGACGTGGCGGTCTGGTAGCGCGCCGCCGGCAGTACCACGCGTGCGGTCAGCACATTGGTGGCATTGAAGCCGAGCGGTTCGCTGCGCAATTCCTGAAAGCTGCGCATCAGCAAGCCAGCGCCGACCAGCAGCACGAGCGCCAGCGCGATCTGCGCGAGCGCGAGGCCGGAACGCAGTCGATCCGAGCCGCGCGAGTGCGACCCCGCACGCCCCAGTGCCCCCGCCGTCTCGCGCAGCCGTGCGCTGGAGAGCCGCAGCGCCGGCAGCACGCCGAACGCCACGCCCGTTGCCAGCGTGACAGTCGCGGTGAACAGGAGTACCTGGGCGTCGAGTCCCACCTCTGCCAGCCGGGGGAGGTCCGCCGGCGCCAGCGCCCGCAGCCCCGAGACGCCCCACGCCGCGAGCACCAGCCCTGCTGCGCCGCCCAGCAGCGCGAGCAGGATGCTCTCGGTGAGCAGCTGACGCACAAGCCTTCCGCGCCCCGCTCCCAGTGATCCCCGCAGCGCCATCTCCTGCTCGCGCGACGACGCGCGGGCCAGCATCAGGTTGGCGACGTTGACGCAGGCAATGAGGAGCACCAGCCCCACCGCCCCTGCCACGACGAGCATGGCCGGCCTCACCGGCCCGACGATCTCATCGCCCAGCGAGACGACGTCGACCGTGACGCGGTTGTTCGATTGCGGGTACTCCGTGGCAAGCTGCGCGGCGATGGTCGACAGCTCCGCCTGCGCGCCGGCCTCGTTGGCGCCGGTAGCCAGTCGTCCGACCACGCGGAGGAAGTCGCTGCGACGCCCGGGGAGGGGATTGGCCGGATCGAACGACAGCGGTCGCCAGAGATCCGCCTCGGGGGCGATGACCATGTCCGGCGGTGCGACGCCGACCACGGTGTACGGCGTGGCGTTCAGCTGGATCGACTGGCCGAGGATATCGCTCGATCCGCCGTAGCGGCGCTGCCAGAGGCGATGCGACAGCACGACCACCCGATGCGAGCCCCAGGCCGAGTCGCCAGCGACGAGCAGGCGCCCGATCACCGGTGTCACGCCAAGCGTGGCAAACAGGTTGGGGGTGGCCATGGCGCTCGAGAGGCGCTCCGGCTCCCCGTCGGCGCCGGAGAGGTTGTCGCTGCCGCGCACGAACGCGGCCATGGAGGAGAACGAACGGCTGCGCGCCGACCAGTCACCGAAGTCCGGATACGACGACGCCTCCTTCCCGAACTCGGGCAGCATCGTCCACACCGCCATCAACCGGTCCGGCTCCGGATACGGAAGCGGCCGGAGCAGGACGGCGTTGACGAAGCTGAAGATGGCGCTGTTGGCGCCGATCCCGAGGGCGAGCGTGGCGGCGACCGCCAGCGTGAACAGCGGGCGGCGGGCCAGCACGCGTACGGCGTAGCGGAGGTCCTGCCGCAGCGAGTCCACGGGTCAGATCGCGGCCTGCGGACTCGTCTCCTCGACCACACGGCCGTCGAACAGGTGGATCGAACGGTCGGCGTGCGCCGCATAACGCGCGTCGTGCGTCACCATGCAGATGGTCGCGCCGCCCCGGTGCAGTTCGCGCAGCAGCTCCATCACCGCTTCGCCGTTGGTGGAATCGAGGTTTCCAGTCGGCTCGTCGGCGAGCAGGATCACGGGATCGCCGGCCACGGCACGGGCCACGGCCACGCGCTGCTGCTGACCGCCGGAGAGCTGCGACGGATAGTGCTTCATGCGGTGCGACATCCCCACGCGCTCGAGGGCGTCGGTGACGCGCTTGCGCCGGTCGGCCGCCGAGAGCCCGCGATAGGTGAGCGGAAGCTCCACGTTCTCGTACACGGTGAGGTCGCCGATCAGGTTGAACGCCTGGAAGATGAAGCCGATCTGCCGGTTGCGGATACGGGCGCGATCGGCCGCCGTGAGATTCGCCACCGGCTCGCCGCTCAGCGTGTACGACCCGTCGGTCGGCGTGTCGAGGAGGCCGAGGATGGACAACAGGGTGGTCTTGCCGCACCCGGACGGTCCCGAGATGGCGATGTATTCGCCGGGCTTGATCTCGAGATGGATATCGGCGAGCGCGTGCGTCTCGACCTCGTCGGTGAAGAAGATCTTGCGGATCGCTTCCATCCTGATGAGCGGCTCGGAAGCGGTCGACAGCGCGGCGGCGGAGTCGCCCTGCGAGGCAGAGAAGGTCATGGGCCTGGCCGATGGGAGGGTGATGGAACAACGCGCGCGATCCACGCGCGTGGCGGGCGAGGGAAGGGTGGGGGAATCCCGACGATTGCTACTTGATGCGAACCTTGCTGTCCTGATCGTACTGCGTCATGTCGGAGATGATGACGCGATCCCCGACCTGCAGCCCGTTCTTGATCTCGATGGTGTTCACCGAACTGCGTCCGAGCTGCACGTTCACGCGAGTGGCGGTGCTCCCGTCTTCGTCGAGCTTGAACAGCCCCACCGTGCTCTCGGCCTGTCCGTACGCCGGGCGGCCGACATACATCACGTCGGCGAGACGCTCGATCTCGATCGTGCCATCCACGCTCAGCTGGGCGCGCGCACCGCGAGGGAGTTCACCCTCGATGGCCACCTCGGCTTCCACCGATCCGCCCTGCGAGATGGGATCGACGCGCGTCACTCGGCCTTCGACGATGCCGTTGCGCGTATCGATGCTCGCCTTCTGTCCCGGCACCACGTCCTTCGCCTGCGACTCGGGGATCCGCAGCACGGCCTTCAGCTCGCCCGGCTGCGCGATGGTCGCCAGCACGGAGCCGGCGAGCACATACTGCCCCAGCTCGAGCGTCGTCTGTCCGGTGCCCAGCTGCTGCAGCACACCCGCCTCACCGGCGGTCACGCGCATGGATGCCACGCGCTCGCGCTGGAACTCGTTGATGGCGCGCAGCCGCTCCAGGTTTTCCTCCGCGAGGCGGATCTGGCCATCTATGGCGTCGGACTGGACCTTCAGTCGCGTCTTCTCGATTTCCAGCCGCGTCTCGAGCTCCTTCATCTGATCCGTCGTGCGCGCGATCTCCTGCGTGGATGCCAGGTCTTTCTTCGCCAGCGCCTGGAAGGTGTCGTATTCGCGCCTGGCGTTGTTGAACAACGTCTCGAGATTTGCCACCGTGGACTGCTGCGCCAACTGCGCCGTGCGGAGGTTGGTGCGCAACGTCAGCAGGTTGGACTGGGCGTTGGTCAGTTCGCGCTCGGCGTTCAACGCCTCGAGCTGCACGTCCGGGTTGCTCATCACGAGCAGCACCGTGGTGTCGGTCACCTCGGCGCCAGCGCGCACGGGGAGCTGCTCCAGCCGGCCGGAGGTGACGGCAACGACGTAGCGGATATGCTCCGGCACGAGTGTGCCGGGCGCCCGGACGTTGCGCACCATCGTCCCGCGCTGGACCGAATCGATCATGACGATCGCGCGGTCTACCGACGGTGCACGCTTTTCGAGGTTGCCGAGTGCGAGGGAAACGCCCACGATGGCCACGATACCGACGGCGCCCGCGATGTATTTCCCGCGCTTCTTGACTGGTTCGCGCTTGATATCCAAGGTCTGATTATCCGGACTGGCGGTTGGACAGGGTACGCGGGCGAATCGTTTGCGGCGCGTTGCTGACGGCTGAGGGGGCAGGGAAGGTTCGTGCCACCGGCACAAACTGCCAAGTTATTGTGAATACGCGAGTTGTGTGTTGAATTATCCGTCGCGCGCAGGATAAGTCGCCCGCCTATGGGAATCAGTGTCCCATAACCGGACGGCCGGTCGTGTGCGCAGCGGTCACTGACAGCGTGTACGCTGCGGGCGGGACGGTTGTTTCGGGCGGGTCCGGCGCGCGGCCTCGGACCCGGCAGTTCAGCGCGAGCCGCCCTCGCAGACGCCGCTCGCGCAGGCCGGTTCGGACACGGCGACAAGCCGGCGGGCGCCGCTCCACTTGCGTACAAGAGGATTGCTGCGGCGCGTCAGGGAGGTCTCGATCACCCGCCCCGCGGTCGTGCTGGCGTGCACGAAGCGGCCGTTGCCCACGTAGATGCCGATGTGGCTCACGCGTCGGGAGGTGCCGAAGGTGAGCAGGTCACCGGGCTTGAGCCGGTCGATCTCGGTGGGGATCGGGACACCGAGCTTCGACTGCCGAGCGGCGGTGCGCGGCGCATCGATGTCGAGCGCGGCGAGGACGAACTTCACCAGCCCGCTGCAATCAAAGCCGCTCCGAGGCGTCGTGCCGCCGTACACGTAGCGGAAACCGGACTGTGCCCGCGCCATGCTGACGATCGAGTCGCGCAGCGCCACTGCGGCGGCGCTGAGGCGTTCAAACGGCTTCGGGGCCGACTCGGCGGGCAGTGGCGCCGGTACGGTGGCTTCGGGGAGCGCCACCGCGGCCGCGAGGTTCTCGAAGTCCACCTGCGCCCCGGCAACGCCGGCGGGGGCGAGCGCCATGGTCAGCAGCGCTCCAGCGGCGAGCAGCCACCTGCGCTGCCTTCGGCCGGCCTGGGCCGGCGTGTGTTCGGTCATGCGATGGTCTGGTGCGCTGATAACGGAGCAGCGGGGCGGGCGACAGGCGGAAACCAGAGTCGCCGAGCAGCTCCGGGGGGCCGCCCGACGACCGATGCAAGACTATGCCGAGCGAGATGTCCGCGCCACCTCGCCCTCGCCCGCGAATGGCTGAAAGCTGACGTGACGGTCAGTCGCCGAAATACACGCAACCCGAGGTGCAGGTTTCACGGATCTCCACCGAATGCAGCCCCGGGAGGGCCGGCGCCAGCCGCTGCCAGAGCCAGCGCGCGAGGACCTCGCTGGTGGGATTCTCAAGCCCGTCGAGGTCGTTGAGGTAGCGATGGTCGAGCTCGTCCACCACCGGCTTGACCACCGCCGAGAGGTCGGCGAAGTCCATCACCCAGCCCAGCCGGTCGTCCAGCGCCCCCTCCACGGTGACCCGCGCGAAGAACGAATGGCCGTGGAGACGGGCACACTTGTGCCCCTCGGGCACGTTGGGCAGCCTGTGGGCGGCCTCGAAACGAAAGTCCCTGAAGATGCGCATGTCCGGGTGCCTAACGAACGCCGATGATCTTGTGGGTCTGGATGCCGAGTCGCCATTGCGGGTGCGCGAGGCACCAGGCGAGTGCCTCACGGGTGTTGGCCTCGAGTGCAGGGCCGTCCATGGGCTGCAGGAAGAAGTGATCGAAGTCCAGTGCGGCGAACCGGTCGGGCATCGCATCCGCCTGTGGAAAGACGAGCTTGAGTTCGTTGCCACGATCCACCACCAGCGGCGCGTTCGACTTGGGGCTGACGCACACCCAGTCGACCCCCGCGGGCACATGCTGCGTGCCATTGGTCTCGACGGCGACTTCAAGGCCGGCGCGGTGAAAGGCCTTCACCAGCGGTTCGTCGAGTTGCAGCAGCGGCTCCCCTCCTGTGCAGACCACCAGCGGGCGCGCGCGCGACGCGCTCTCGGCTCGTATGCGAGGACCATCGCCGCGCTCGGCGCGCGAGTCCGACTCGAGTGCGTGCGGCCATGCCGCGGCCACGGCCTGTGCCAGCGCCTCGGGGGAGCTGAACCGCCCCCCGTCGTCGTTCACGCCAACGAAGTCCGTATCGCAGAAGGTGCAGACCGCCGTCGCCCGATCGGCCTCGCGCCCCGACCAGAGGTTGCACCCCGAGAATCGGCAGAAGACGGCGGCGCGCCCGGTGTTCGCGCCCTCCCCCTGCAACGTGTAGAAGATCTCCTTCACGGTGTACGTCATTCCGCTGCGCGCCCCTGGAGCGGACGCCGCGCCGGATCGGCCAGCCCCGCCTCCGCAAAGCCGCGCTCCCGCAGCGAGCAGGCGTCGCAGCGTCCGCACGGCTCGCCATCGACTCCCGGATCGTAGCAGCTCACCGTCATCCCGTAGTCCACGCCCAGCGCGATGCCGCGCTCGATGATCTCGCGCTTGGTGAGATCGATGAGCGGCGCGCGGATGCGGATGGGATCCGTGCCCTCCACGCCGGCGCGCGTGGCCAGATTCGCCATGCGCTCGAACGCCTCGATGAACTCGGGGCGGCAGTCGGGATAACCGCTGTAGTCGAGCGCGTTGACGCCGATGAAGATCTGTCGCGCGCCGAGCACCTCCGCGCACGCCAGCGCGAAAGAGAGGAAGATTGTGTTACGGGCCGGCACGTACGTCACCGGGATGCCCTCCGCCAGTGCGCTCGCCGGTCGATCCTTGGGGACCGGGGTGCTGCTCGTCAGCGCCGACGCGCCGAACAGCGTCGGATCGATGTCGACAACAATATGACGTTCCACACCGAAGTGCCGCGCGACGCGTTCGGCCGCCTCGATCTCCCGGGCATGACGCTGGCCGTAGCGGAATGTCAGCGCGTGCACGGACCACCCCTCGGCCCTGGCAATGGCGAGCAGGGTGGTGGAATCGAGGCCGCCGCTGAGCAGGAGCACGGCAGGCGGTGCGGCAGTGGGCGCGGACATGCGTGGCAAGCTAGTAGCTTCTGTCGGGTGGCCGCGGTTCGCAGTGGACGGCCACGCCGATCGCGCCGTCCGATACCTCGCGGCCGGACTAACTGTTCGACGTCTTCAGCCCGCCCACGAGTTCGCGCAACTGCGTCGAGCCGGCGAGCAGCTGTGACGAGGCAGAGCTCATCTGCTCGCATGCGGCGCTCTGTTCCTGTGTCGCCGCGCTCACTTCCTGGGCGGCCGCGGCGTGCCCTTCGGCGGTGCGCGCGATGGAGTCGACGCCCAGCGCGGCCACGTTGACCACCTCCGAGTTTCGCCCCGCAGCGTCGGTCACGTTGCACGCCGCCTCGCGCGTGCGCGCCGCGGCGGCACCGATCTCGTCGAGCGCCATGTCGATGTCGCGCGAGACGCGCTCGATCTCCCCCACCCGGGAGACGCCGGCGTCCATGGCGCGCGTCGTGGTTGCCACGCGCGCGGTGACCACGCTCGTGAGTTGCACCACGTCATCGGCCGCGGCCTGTGCCTGTTCGGCGAGCTTGCGTACTTCGTCCGCCACGACGGCGAACCCGCGCCCGGCCTGACCCGCGCGCGCCGCCTCGATGGCTGCGTTCAGCGCCAGCAGGTCGGTCTGCTCGGCGATGCGGCTCACCGATGCCACGAACTTGTTGATGTTCTCGGCGGTGCGATTCAGCTCCACCACCTCGGCCGCCGCCTGCTGCACCGACGTGCGCACATCTGTCAGGATCCCCATCGCGCGCACGATCTCCGTGCGCTTGGATTGCGCGGAGTGCTCGATGCTGCCGGCGAGTTCGTTCACCGTGTCGGCACCCTGCTGCATGTCCTCGGCCCCCTCGCGCAACGCGCGCAGCGCCTCGTCGATCTGACGCAGTTGCGCCACCTGGCTCTCCGCGCCCTCGGTAATGTCGGACATGGAGCTGGCCATCTGGCTCGCCGACACCGAGATCTGTTCGGCAACCTCGGAGAGATCGTGCGCCGAGCTGGAGACGTCGTCCGCGGTGATGGTTGCCACCGACGCCACCTTCGAGAGCGACTCCGCCGTGGTATTCATGGCGCTCGCGAGCTCGCGGAATTCGCCGGGGAGTTCTTCGGTGGTGCGGACCGCCAGGTTGCCGTCGCTCAGTTCACGCGCGTGAATGACCAGCGCACCGAGCGGGCGCGTGATCCAGCGCACGGTGTTGATGACGATCATGATGGCGATGAGCACCGCCACCGCGATCGCCACGATCAGGAATGCCGCACGTCGATCGGCTTCGCCGCCGAGCTTGTCGGAGGCAGCGGTGATGCCGCGCGCCTTGATGGAGCCCAGGTTCTGCACGTCGGCGAGCAGCGGGTTCACCATCTCGCGCGCCCGCGTGGCCTCCGACTCCGATGCCGCCATGCGACCGAGGTCGGCCAGTCGGTGTGCGTGCGCGTAGCGGATCTCCAGCGCCGACAGCTTGGCATCGATCGCCGCGACCAGCGCGATCTCGTCAGGCGTCTGACCGGGGAGCTTGTTCATGTCGCGCGTGGCGCGGTGCGCCTCCGAACCCAGCCGGCGAAACTCGGCGACGAGCAGCGAGTCGCCGCGGCCGTGATACGCGCTTGCCGTGTTCAGCTCCTGCGCCACGCTCGCGGTGAGGCGCGATGACAGCGCACCCTCGCTCTGCACGCTGCCGAGCGTCTCGCGGATGACGATCGACATGTCGGCGATGGCGGCGCGACCGAAGATGCCGGCGGCGAGGAGCAGCAGCACCAGAACGGAGAAACCGGCGATGAGCCGCTGGCGAATGCTGCCCAGCCTGACGCGTGGGCCCGCCATCACGGTGCTCCCGCGTTCTGCACTATCAGCGCACCATTACGGACACGTGTCATCACGTAGCCCTTGCCGACCACGTCGCCCGACTCACGGAACGAGATCTTCCCCGTGACGCCCTTGAAGGCCGTCTGCTCGGTGAGGCCGGCGAGCCAGTCGCGAATCTTCTCGCGGTCGGGTCCCACCGCCTCGATGGCGGCGGCCATCAGGTTCGTGGCGTCATATGCCAGCGCCGAGTTGCCGTCGGGTGCGCGGCCGAAGCGGGCACGGAAGGCGCGCACGAACTGCTGCGCCTCCGGGCGCGGGTCCTCGGCGCTGAAGGGAGCGCCGACGTACGCACCCTCGGATGCCACCGTGTCGGCGACCACGCCGAGCCAGCCGTCGCCACCGAGAAAGTCGGCGGTGAGTGCCTGCCGTCGTGCTTCGCGGAGGAGCGACATGCCGGCCTGCTCGGTGCTGGCGACGAAGACGATGTCGGGCGAGCGCGTCTTCAGCCAGGCTATATGCGTCTCGATCAGCGCGGGTTCATTGGCGATGGGATCCTCGCCGACGACCTCACCGGCAAAGCCGCGACGGAACGCGTCCGCCAATCCACGTCCGTAGCTGTCGTTCTCATAGAGGATCGCCGCGCGCTGCTTGCCGAGGCTGGTGGCGAATCGCGCGAGATCGATGCCGTTCACCGAGTCGCTCGAGATGACCCGGAAGACCCAGCGGGAGAGCCCGGAGAGGTCGGGGGTGCTGGCGGTCGTGGAGATGGCGGCGAGGCGTCCATCATAGACGCGCGCAGCGGCCACGGTTGCGCCGGAGTTCACGTGGCCGATGACGCCGACCACCTCGGGATTGGCCACGAACGCTTCGGCGATCGCGGCCGCCTTGGCGCCGTTCCCCTCGTCATCCTCGGTGAGGGCGACGAGCGTACGACCATCGATGCCGCCACGCGCATTGATCTCGCTCACGGCGAGTTCGAGCCCGCGCTTGTTCTGCGCGCCGAATCCCTGTGTCCAGGGACCAGCGGCGGCGATGGTAATGGATTCCGACGAGGAACCACCGCACCCTGCGAGGGCAGCGGCGAGGAGCAGGAGCCGAACGCCTTTCACGTATTCTCCGGCGGCAGAGGAGTATCGCGCCAAGGACGAGGCCGGCGCACGCAGCGTCACGCTGGCGCACCCTCGCGTCCGCCGGATTGGAGCTATCTCACGGGAGTGTTCGCGCCGCTGGTTGCTGCTGGGTGAGACAGTGCAGGGTGCCGAGCCCCCACACGAGATCCACCGAGTGGATCCCGATCACATCGCGACCCGGGAAGCATTCAACGAGCAGGTCGAGCGCCTGGCGATCGCGCGCGTCGTTGAAGGTGGGTACGAGGACGACGCCGTTGCCGATGTAGAAGTTGGCGTAGCTGGCCGGCAGCCGCACTCCATCCATCATGACGGGGCGTGGGAAGGGAAGCGTGAGCACGGAGAGGTCGGGTGCATCGAGCGCGAGCCGTCGCAGGTTGTCGGCCGAGCGGCGATGATTCTCGTCGGCGGGATCCTCCTCGTGCGCGACGACCACGACGTCGCGGGCAACGAAGCGCGCGACGTCGTCCACGTGGCCGTGGGTATCGTCGCCCACGCACCCCTCGCCGAGCCATATCGTGCGATGCACGCCGAGCCAGTCACGGAACGCGCGCTCGTAGCCTGCCCGATCGAGCCCGGGGTTGCGCACCTGGACGTCGGAGAGCAGCCACTCCTCGGTCACGAGCAGTGTGCCGGCGCCATCGGTCTCGATGCCGCCTCCCTCGAGCACCAGCGGTGCGGCCGAGTCGGGGCGCGCAGGCACCACGCGGGGGAGCCTGGTGATGGCCTCCATGGCCGGTCCCACCCCCGCATCGAGGGCATGGTTCTCGTACTTGGCCCACGCGTTGAAGTCCCAGTCGACCAGCACCACGCGGCCGCCGTCGTCGTGCACCGCCGTCGGCGCCGAGTCGCGCAGCCACGACCGATCGTTAGGCACCAGGTGCAGCCGGTAGCGGTCGGGGGCCACATGGTGGGCCTCGAGCCGTGCGCGCGCGTCGTCCCGCACTGTTCTGCTGTGGCAGAGTATTTCCACGCGCTCGAACGCGTGCAGCGCGCGCACGATCTCGGCGTAGACCCACTGCACGGCCGGCAGCTTGCCGGGCCAGTCCGGCTCGTGGTGCGGCCAGGCGATCCACGTCGCGTCGTGCGGCGCCCATTCGGCCGGCATCTCGAACGGCTGGCCGGGGCGCGCGGCGGTCACAACGTCTCGCTCCGCGGCCTCCGTCATCCCAGGTAGCGGTTCGCGATCGGGGCGTAGGCGTCGATGCGCCGGTCGCGGAGGAACGGCCAGTTCCGTCGCGTATCCTCGATGACCGCGGGATCGCACCGTGCCACCAGCACCTCGGGAGCGCTACCGCCCTCCGCGAGGACGCGGCCGAACGGATCGACGATGATCGAGTGGCCGAAGAACTCGATCCCGTTGGTCCCCGGCTCGGGCTCGAAGCCCACGCGGTTGGGCGCGGCGACGTACACGCCGTTGGCAATGGCGTGTGAGCGCTGGATGGTCTGCCACGCCGATACCTGGTCACGCCCGAACGACGCCTTCTCGTCGGGATGCCAGCCGATGGCCGTGGGATAGAAGAGGATGTCGGCCCCCAGGAGCGAGGTGATGCGCGCCCCCTCCGGATACCACTGGTCCCAGCAGATCAGCACGCCGATCGCTGCATAACGAGTATGCCAGACATGAAACCCGTGCGTCCCCGCACCGGCTCCATCGTGCTCGGGCGGCAGGACGTCTCCCGGCGCGAAGTAATACTTCTCCTCGAAGAGCGGGTCGTGCGGGATGTGCATCTTCCGGTAGGTGCCCAGCAGCGTGCCGTCGGCGTCGATGATCGCCGCCGAGTTGTAGTACAGCCCCGCGGCGCGGCGCTCGTAGATCGGGACCACGAGCACGACCGCGAGCTCCTTCGCCAGCGCCTGCAGGCGCTCGACCGTCGGCCCCGGAATCGGTTCGGCGATGTCGAACCATTTCTGGTGGAGCGATTTGGCGAAGTACGGCGCATTGAACAGCTCCTGCAGCGAGATCACCTGCGCGCCGCGCGCGGCGGCGTCGCGGATCTTCGCCACGGCGTCGTCCACATTCGCACCGATATCCGGGCCGACCGCGTTCTGCACGAGCCCGACGGTGAAGGGAGTCTGAGGCATGCGGGAAAGCTAGGTTCTTCGGGGGAAGCCGGGGGTTCGGTGTGTAGGGCTGGATGTCGGGGGTGCGGCAGATCCGCCTGCGGCGGGCTCTCGCGGAGGGCGCCGAGGGCACGCAGAGGTACGCGGAGGAACGCTCGACGTGGCATGCCCTCGTCGCAGGGTAGTTCCAAATGAAACACCTTGACCCTGCCCACGCGCGGCGTCGCCTGCGACAGCGCACATCCTTCCTCTGTGGACCTCTGCGCCCGTCGCGTCCTCCCTGTGGCGGTGAAAAGTCGCCCGCCCGGCCACCGACATCGTCCAACGTGGGGCGCGCGATCAGTCCGCTACACGTGCGTGGCGTCGCGTCGATCGACGTGCATGTGCGACGACCGTACGACACCGACCACGATGTCGCCGACGTTGGTGCCGCTCTGGCCGGTGCGCAGCAGTGCGTCGGCGGCATCGAGCGCGGCGTTGGCGCGATGTTCGGCGAGGTCGCGCGCGGGTTCGCGTCCGGCACGTTCGATCTCGAACCAGCTCTCACGCGACACGACGGCACCGGCGGCGTCGGTCGTGCCGTCGCGTCCGTCGGTGCCAGCCGCGAGCAGCACGGCCTGGTCGGCACGGTCGCCCGCGCGGTGCATCGCATGTGCTGCCGACAGGGCGAGTTCCTGGTTCCGGCCACCGGGCGGCGGATCGGCTGAGCCGAGCGTGACCACGGTCTCGCCCCCCCAGATCATGCAGGCGAGATCGGCGGCGGGTACCGACTCGTGCAGCCCCGCCTCACGAAAGCGGATCAGTTCATCCACGAGCCGCTCGCCGGTGAGGGCAGCATCATCGGTGAGCGGCTCCGACACCACGACCACCGGGGCGCATCCGAGCTCGCGCGCCCGTGTGGCGGCGGCATCGCAGGCGATGCGATTGCCGAGGATCACCTCGCACGAGACGTCGCGAAACGCCGCGTCGCCCGCTTTGGGGGTGTCGGGGAATCCGCTGTCGTCGTCGAGCAGCGAGAGCAGCGCGGGTGGCATGAGTTCAGCGAGCATCGCCCCGTCGCGCGCGATGAGTGCCCGGACGTCCGCCCTGGTGAGCGGGTCGGGGACGCAGGGTCCCGATGCGATGGCGGCCATGTCGTCGCCGACGACATCCGAGATGAGGAACGCCATCACGCGCGCCGGCGCGAGCGCGACGGCCAGGCGCCCCGCTCCCCACCGCGTGAATCGCTTGCGTACCGCGTTCATCGTCTGGATGTCGACCCCGGAGCCCAGCAGTGCATCAAACAGATGCGTCAGATCATTGCGTTCGACCGCGGGCATCGGCGCGGCCAGCAGGCTGCTCGTGCCGCCCGAGACGAGTACGATCACCGTGCCGCGTCCGCCGATGCGTGCCGCGAGTTCGCCGACCGACTCGGCGGCGGCAAACGATCGATCGCCGGGGACCGGATGGTCGCCGGTCATGGAGCGCAGTGCGGGATGCGGCGAGGGCTGATCCTCCGACGAGACGATGATGCCGTCGGCCGGTTCATGACCGAGCTCGGCCAGCGCGTCGATCGCCGCACGTGCCATCGTGTGCGCCGCCTTGCCCAGCGCGATGACCGAAATCGGCGCGGCGAGCGTGGCGCTGACACCGTGCACCGCCTGCGCCGTCGTACGCGCCGGGTCGGCACCCTCGACCGCGGCCCTGAAGATGTCGACTGCCATCTCGCGCATGTTCCGGTCTCCGCAGCAGATGGAATGCTTCGGGAGGCAAACCTGTTTGCGACGCGGGTGCGCGGCAAGCAGTGCGCGCGCTTCAAAGCGCAGTACTCTCGCTTCAACTCGCAGTACCAGCGCTTCAACCAGTACTCGCCCTGCCCCAGTCGTCCATGCCTGTGGACACCTCGCTGTCCCTTCCATGGACACTGAACGCGCGTTGATCACCCCATGCGCGCGCTAACGTCCGGCATGCCTGCTGCCTCATACGGGGCTGTCGCGCAACGACGCGGCCACGAACTTCTGGAGGTCACATGCGCAATCTCGTGAGAGCAGGATTCCTGATGGCCGGACTCGTCGCGCTGACCGCTTGCGGTGGCGATGATGCCCAGCTCGATGAGGCGCTGCGCGCGGATCTGTCGCTTGCCGCGTCGCAGAATCCGTATATGCAGCCGTACATGTCACCCGCGGAGATGGGGTATGCGGGTGGCTACGCGCCGCAGTACGGGTATCCGCCACAGTATGCGCCGGTGCAGCGCTACAACGCCGCGCAGGTCTATCCTGCGCCGGCGCCGCGTGTCATCCAGCGCGCGCCGCAGCAGGTGGTCTACCGGCAGCCCGCGAGCGCACCGGCACCCACGCAACGCGTGAAGCACACGAAGCGTGACGCCATCATCGGTGCCACCGCCGGCGCGGCGATCGGTGCGGTCACCAGCCGGGACAAGCTCAAGGGCGCGGTGATCGGGGCCGCCGCCGGGGGCCTGCTCGGCGCGGTGATCGGCAACAACGTGGACGTGAAGCGGATTCCGATCCCGTAACCAGCTGGGGGAGGGTGTGGGGAGGGGAGAAGGCGTCGCGGAGCGAGAGCTCCGCGGCGCCTTCGTGTATCTCACCCGCTGCTGCCGAACGCTCCGCCCATCAACGTCCGCCCATGCCCCACGACCTCGTCGACGAGCACGTCGAAGTCGCCGGAGACGGTTCGATGGTTGGTGTTCGCAACGCGGATCGAGAACCGTCCGTTCAGCACCGTCGATGACGGCATCGCCACCCCGGACTCCTGCAATCGCAGCAGGATCTCCTGGTTCACGTCGTTCAACACATCATCCGTGGTCGCCGCCGCGCCCCCGGTAGCGGAAGTTGACGATGTTGAGCGGCGCCGGGGCCAGGAGCTCGAGCTCCGGGTGCGATTCGATCAGCCGAACGAGGTGGCGACAGTCGGAGACGTTGCGTGCAATGATCCGGCCCAGCTTTTCAGTGCCGTGCGTGCGCAGCGACAGCCAGACCTTGAGCGCGTTGAACCGCCGCGAGAGCTCGACCCCACGGTCGGCGAACGGGGTGCCCGGGGCGAGGAATCCGCGCGTGGTCGTGGCGATGTAGCTGACGGTGTAGGCGAACGCATCGTGATGCTGCGTCCCGTCGCGCACCAGCACGCACGCCACGCCATATGGCAGATATCCCCACTTGTGCAGGTCGAAGGCGAGCGAGTCCGCGCGATCGATCCCGACAACCCGGTCCGCCAGCGCTGGACTGAGTCGGGCAAGTGCACCGAATGCCCCGTCCACGTGGAGCCACGCGCCGTGCCGGCGCGCCAGTTCGGCGAGCGCCGGAATGTCGTCGGATGCGCCGGTGTTGACCGTGCCGACCGTGCCGACGACGCAGACCGGTCGCATCCCCGCCGCGACGTCGCGCTCCATCTGCAGGCGAAGCGCGTCGACGTCCATGCCGTACGACGCGTCGACCGGAATGGAGCGATAATGCGTGAGGCCGAAGCCGAGCAGTTGAAGCGCACGGGGCACACAACTGTGCGTCTCCACCGAGCCGTACACGGTGAGCGGCGGGTGTCCCGCTGACTGCATCCCCTGGGCAAGCACGTCGAATCCGGCGCGGGCATGCCTGGCAACCGCCAGAGCGACGAAGTTGGCCATCGAGGCGCCGTTGACCAGCACACCGCTGGCGTCCGATGGGAAGCCCATGACCTCGGCGAGCCACGCCACCACCTGCTGTTCGACCACGGTCGCCGCGGTGTCGCCGCCGCCGGCGTTAGGGTTCATGACCGCGGTGGCCATCTCGGCGAGCATCGCATCGGCGGTACCGTTACCCATCACCCAGCCCCAGAATCGAGGATGGTCGTTCCCCGTTGGGTAGGGGAGGATGTGCTCGCGCAGCGTCGTCAACGCGTCGCCCAGGTCGCCTTCGTTCACGGGAAGCGGACCGCTGATACGATCGCGTGACTCGTCAGGCACCGACCGCCAGACCGGGCGCTCGCGAACGGTGGCCATGCGCGCGACGAGATCGTCGACCAGTTCGTGCGCCTGCGCGCGGAAGGCCTCCCAGTCCTCCGGGTCGAGTGATTCGGCGTGCGGTGTGTCAGCGGCAGGTCCTTCGAGGGGAGCGGATTTTGTGTGGGCCATTACGGGGTTCGGGCGAGAAAGGGGCGAACGGGTGACGTGTGAGGCCAACGCGACGCGCATCCCGCGCCGTCGCGTAGCTCGGCTGGAATGCGAAAGGTGACGGGGCGCGGGGACGCCCGCGCCGGACGGTGACGGCGCGCGCGGACGTTCTCGCCGGAAGGATCGTAGCGTCCTTGTCAATGAAATCTTGACAAGCAAAGCATGTCAATATAAAGTTGACACATGACGAAGTCGTCGATCGCCGCCTCCGGCGCCGCCCTCGTGCCGCTGTTCCTTGCGCTCGCCGCCGTTGCGCTCGCGCTCCTGGCGAGCGCCACCGGCTCATTCGCGTTCAGGATCACCCTGATCGTGCTGGCCGTCGTCCTGATCGCCGCCGCGGGCGCTGCGCTCGTCCCGGCGATCGCTCACGCGCGCTCCGGGAACCAGCCGTGACCGGCAATGAAGCCGCCACTGATGAGCGGCTTCGCCGAGGCCTCTCCGATGCTATCGCCGCGGCCGATCCAACGCTTGCCCGCCGACTCGAACGGGATGCCGACGCGCATCTCGATCTCCTCGAGCTGACCTGGAGCGCCTCGCGTGAGGCCACGCAGCTCCTCCATGCGTCGGCGCGTTCAGCCCGACTGGCGGGGATCAGTTGGGAACGCATCGGGGAGCGGCTCGGCATGAGCCGGCAGGCGGCGCAGCAGCGGTTCGGCCGGGAGCCGGACGATGCGTCCTCGACGGAGGGGACCGTTCGCTTGTCGCCGGTCACGGCGTTCGACGAGATGGAGCGGCTGTCCGCGTCAGGCAGACATGGATGGCACTCCGTGGGCTATGGCATGTTCTATCACGATCTGGCGAGGTCCGACCAGCAGTGGGAGCACCGGCGGGTTCCCGCGTTCGGCGCCAGTCGGCGCGCACTCGAGTCCGAGGGCTGGGAGCGAGTGGGATCGATGTGGTTTCCGTGGGCGTACTACGCGCGCTGCACCGGCGAGCCGGCCGAGCCGGGGGGCGATGTGCTCGTGACGATCGATACGCCGCGTTGATCTCGGCTACCGAGGAATCTCGCTGCGGCGTTCCTTCGCGTGGCGTCCTTATTCCGCTCTCGATCCTCTTCCTCGCGGCGTGCGGAACCAGCACACAATCGCCCGCACCGCGGACGCCCGATTACATCGTCAGTTCCATCGGCAGCGTGTACACGCCATCCGCACGATTTCGCGCGTATGTCACCGTCGATTCCGCTGAGATCCGCATCGTCGTCGACACGGCGGAGATCGTTGCGCGCGGCACGTTGGATGGAACGTCACCACCCGTTGTACACAACCTGACGATCCGTGCGCTTATCGCGATGCAGGGAGCGGAGGGGTCGCGCTGGAGAGCGATAGCGACGAGTGAATCGATCGCCTTCACCGAGCCGCTGCATCTCGGTGAACATCGCATCGAAACGAACCTGCGGTTCCGCATGCCACTTCCCGCTGGTCTCGACGCGGAACGTGCGTGGCTGGTCTTCGCGCTCGAGGGCGATGTGTTCGGGCGCATCACCGGCACGAACCGCGCACAAACGTTCGTCTGCGCGGAGCGTAACCTGGCCGGCAGCCGCGCCGAAGCAGCCGCGCGAGCAGAGTTGATGCGAACCGACTACCTCGCGGCGTGCTGAGCGGGCATCAGCTCACTACAGTTGCGTTGCCGATGGTCGTTCCGCCCTCACCCGGCGCGACCACGCGCAGCGCCTGTGGCACGCAGCGGAACTCGAGTGCATCACCGCTGAACGCATACAGCTCGCCGTCCGCCTCATATGTGAACGGACTGCCGTCGCCCCGCACCACGCACCGCTCGGCGCGCCGTAGCTGCACCCCCGGCTTCCCGACATGGCGCCCACGTGTGGCAGCCGCGAACAGCGACAGCCTGCGTGGAACCGCGACCGCGTCGACCATCACGACGTCCAGTCGGCCGTCATCCACGAGCGCCTCGGGAGCTACGCGAATCAACCCGCCGAACCGACGCCCGTTGCAGACCACGACCGTCAGCAGCTCGCGCGGCACGGCCGGCGGCTCGGACTCGAACGCGACGCTCGCCCTGAGCCCGTGATACGTGAGCAACGGCATCAGGGCCGCGCCCAGGTATCGTGCTCGCCCGCGCAGCAGCCGCGTGCGCGCCAGCGACTCGACCACGGCAACGTCGAGCCCGATGCCCGCCGCATTGAAGAAGTATCGGCCGGCCACGAGTCCGGCGTCGATGCGACGATCCCCGCTGCCTCGCGCGAGCGCCGTCATCGCGTGGTAGTCATCGGCCGGCAGGCCGAGCGACTTCGCGAGATCGTTCCCCGAGCCGGCGGTCATCGGCGCGAATCGCACATCCGGATATCGCTCGGCAAGTACCGCCGCGACGCGGCTCCAGGTGCCGTCACCCCCCAGCGCAACGATGGTGTCCGCGCCACGATCGCACGCTTCCGCGGCGCAACGCGCCTCATCCCCCGAGCCCCGCGTCACCCAGACGGCGCACGGGCCATCCGCCTCGAGCGCCGAACGCGCCGCCGGTAGGCGACGCGCTCCGAGCCCCAGGCCGGCGGCCGGGTTGGCGATGAGGGCGATCGACGGCAGCGTCGCCGACCTGCGATCAGGGCAGCGACGCGGCCGTCACCTGCCTAACGCCCGACGAGTCCGCGCAGTACGTACTGCAGGATCCCGCCGTGGCGGTAGTACTGCATCTCCTCCGGCGTGTCGATGCGCACGCGCACGTCGAACGGCCGCTGGGTGCCATCGGCGTCGCGTGCGAGCACCTTGAGCGTGGCGCGCGCCGCCAGCGTGTCGTCGAGCCCCATGATGTCGTAGGATTCGAACCCCGTGAGACCGAGCGACTGCCGCGTCTCACCGTTCACGAACTCCAGCGGCAGCACCCCCATTCCCACCAGGTTCGACCGGTGGATACGCTCGAAGCTCTCGGCGATGACCGCGCGCACACCGAGCAGCATGACGCCCTTGGCCGCCCAGTCGCGCGACGACCCCGTGCCGTACTCCTTGCCCGCAATGACGATCAGCGGCGTGCCGGCCTTCTGGAACTCCATGGCCACGTCGAAGATCGCTCGCGGCTCGGCACCGCGCGCTGTCGCCGTCCACCACCCCTCCTTTCCGGGCGTGAGCTCGTTCTTCAGGCGGATGTTGGCGAAGGTGCCGCGCATCATCACCTCGTGATTGCCGCGGCGCGAGCCGTACGAGTTGAAGTCCTTGCGCGCCACCCCCTGCTGCACCAGCCACTGGCCGGCAGGGCTCCGCTCGGCAATCGAGCCCGCCGGCGAGATGTGATCGGTGGTGATCGAATCGCCGAACATCCCGAGCGCCCGCGCCGCGTTGATCGCCGTGACCCCGGGCGGGGCCATTGTCATCCCCTCGAAGTACGGCGGGTTCTTCACGTACGTGCTGTCGTCACGCCACGCATACTGGTCGGACTCCGGCAGCGCGATCGCCTTCCATTCATCGTCGCCGGCAAAGACGTTGGCGTACTCCTGCTCGAACTGCTCGCGCTTGACCGACGTCAGAATCGTGTCGGTCACCTCCTGCGGCGTCGGCCAGATGTCGCGCAGGAACACCGGTCCCTCCGCGCCGACGCCCAGCGGCTCGGTCTGGAAGTCGATGTCCATGCGACCGGCCAGCGCATACGCCACCACCAGCGGCGGCGAGGCGAGGTAGTTGAAGCGGGTGAGGGGATGGATGCGCCCCTCGAAGTTACGGTTCCCCGACAGCACGGCCGCCACATGCAACGGCCCATTCTCGATGGCCTCGGTGATCGGCTCCGCCAGCGGACCGGAGTTGCCGATGCACGTCGTGCATCCGTACCCCACCACCTGGAAGCCGAGCGCCGTGAGCGCCGGCATCACGCCGGCCTTGTTGAAGTACTCGGTCACGACCTTCGAACCCGGCGCCAGCGACGTCTTCACCCACGGCTTCGTCTTGAGCCCCTTGGCAACGGCCTTCTGCGCCAGCAGGCCGGCGGAGAGCATCACGCTCGGATTCGACGTGTTCGTGCAGGAGGTGATCGCGGCGATCACGACGCTGCCGTGCCGCAGTTTGAAGGACTCGCCCTTGTGCGTGCAGTGGACGCTGTCATCCACCTCCTCCACCGGGGCGCCCTCGTCGACCATGGCCGCCTGCGCGCTCGCCGGCGCCGTGCTCCGTACCGCACCCGTCACCGCCGGTGACGACTGCGACGCCATCTGCATCGACAGCGCCTCGCGGAACTTCCGCTTGCTCTCGGTGAGCGCGATGCGATCCTGCGGGCGCTTCGGGCCGGCGATGCTCGGCACCACCGTGCCCAGATCCAGTTCGAGCGTGTCGGTGAACACGGGATCCGGCGTGTCGTCGGTGCGGAACAGCCCCTGCGCCTTCGTATATGCCTCGACGAGTGCCACCTGCGCCTCGCTCCGGCCGGTCAGGCGCAGATACTTGAGCGTCTCCGCGTCGCACGGGAAGAAGCCCATCGTCGCGCCGTACTCCGGCGACATGTTGCCGATGGTCGCCCGGTCCGCCAGCGAGAGCGACGAGAGACCCTGCCCGTAGAACTCCACGAACTTGCCGACCACCTTCTTGGCGCGGAGCATCTCGGTGCAGGTGAGCACGAGATCCGTTGCCGTTGCCCCGGCGGGGAGCTTGCCGTGGAGCTTGAATCCCACGACCTCGGGGATGAGCATCGACACCGGCTGGCCGAGCATGGCGGCCTCCGCCTCGATGCCGCCGACGCCCCACCCCATCACGCCCAGTCCGTTGATCATGGTCGTGTGCGAATCGGTGCCGACCAGCGAGTCGCAGTACGCAACGGTCTCGCCGTCTTCCTCCGCGCTGAACACGACCTGCCCGAGGTACTCGAGATTCACCTGGTGGCAGATACCGGTTCCCGGCGGCACGACGCGGAAGTTGCGGAACGCCGTCTGCCCCCACTTGAGGAACTCGTAGCGTTCACGGTTGCGCTCGAACTCCTTCTCGGTATTGATGAGATAGGCGGCTTCGGTGCCGTACTCGTCCACCTGCACGGAATGGTCGATGACGAGGTCGACGGGCTGTAGCGGGTTGATGCGCGTTGCGTCGCCGCCGAGGGCAACCATGGCATCGCGCATCGCGGCCAGGTCGACGACGCAGGGGACGCCGGTGAAGTCCTGAAGCAGTACGCGCGCCGTCCGGAAGGCGATCTCCTTCTGGGTTTTCGCCTTCACGTCCCACTTTGCCAGCGCCTCGACGTCGGCCGCCTGCACAAAGGCGCCGTCCTCGTTACGCAGCAGGTTCTCGAGGAGGATCTTGAGTGAGAAGGGGAGTCGGGCCACGTTGCCGCCCGAGCGTCCGTCGAGCGCGTCGAGCCGGTAAATGACGTAACGCTTGCCGGCGACGTCGAGGGTGTCGCGGCTGCCGAACGAATTGGGGTGTGCCATTGCAAGTCTCAGTGAGCGCCCGCTCGAAAGGCGCGCGGTGAGCGCGGAGCCACTGCGAGGGGCACGAGGTGTCGAGCGCGCCATCGCAGGCTGTCCGCAATCTAGCCGGACGGGTTGCAACGTGGCGCGTACAGCAGCACCCGGCGCGTACCGCTTGCGCCGTGGCGGTTTTCGACGGACGTTGCGGAGGTCCGCGCGTTCCTTCGCGTCAGCCCGGGGTGCCTGCCGTGTCCAAAGCCTTTGCCGGCGACGACGATCGCGAGCCCGTCAGCTTCCGCAAGTTCGACCTTCCCGCACGTGACGACCCCGGCTTCGATGCAGCCGCGGCGGAGGCGCTGCTCGAGGGTGCGCGCGATGGGGAAACCGGTGCCGCCGAGGCACAGACGGGCTATTACTGGGGAGAACCGAAGCTCCACGAGCACGTGCGACGGATCCTCGAACGCGCCCGCCGCGCGGGGGATGACCGACTCGAGCAGGTGGCCGAGCGATTTCTGCGATGACATGACCACACCCGACCTTTCAGCGTCCACCGATCCGGCGGCGCTCGCGATGCACCTGATGGAGGTGGATTCGACCAGCGGCAGCGAACAGGCGGTGATGGAGCGGATGTCCGCGCTGCTGACGTCACGCGGCTGGCGCCCGACATCGATCGCCGTCGACGCCGATCGTCATGACCTGATCGCCACGTCCGAACCGTCGCCGACCGTGACTCTCTGCACGCATCTCGACACGGTACCCCCGTTCATTCCGCCGACGCGTACCGGCGGACGGTTGACGGGGCGCGGTGCCTGCGACGCGAAGGGGATTGCCGCCTCCATGCTGCTGGCGGCCGAGCGGTTGCGTGACGCGGGCCATGCGGTGGGGCTGCTGTTCGTGGTGGGCGAAGAGACCTGCCACGACGGGGCGATTGCCGCCAACGCCTGGGCGGCGGCGAATCTCCCCGCGGCACCTCGCGTGCTGATCAACGGTGAACCGACCGAAAGCACGCTCGCGCTCGGCACCAAGGGTGCCCTGCGGTGCGTGGTGCGCGTGTCGGGCGAGGCCGCCCATTCGGCGTATCCGCAGCTCGGCCGGTCCGCCACGCGCGAGCTCGTGCGGCTCCTCGCGCGGCTCGATTCGCTGGAGCTGCCGCGCGATCACATGCTGGGAGAGACGACGATCAACATCGGTTCAATCGCCGGCGGTGTCGCCGACAACGTGGTCGCGCCGTCCGCCGAGGCACGCCTCATGGTGCGTCTCGTCACGCCGGCCGAGGAGATCGCGGAGCTGATGCGAGATTGGGCGCAGGATGCCGAACTCGAGATCGGAATCGTGGTGCCGCCCGTACGCCTCGCCACGCTCCCCGGGCTTCCGACTTCGGTGGCCGCGTTCGCCACCGACATCCCCGAACTGGGCAACTGGGGCACGCCCTACCTCTACGGTCCGGGCTCCATTCACGTGGCCCACACCGATCACGAGTTTGTGGACGAGGGCGAACTGCGTCGCGCCGTGGAGGCGTACGCCGCGATCGCCGAGGGTGCGCTGGAAAACCTTCCGCGTCAGGTCGCCGTTTCGTAGACGGGTGCGGTTGGCGCCGCTTCGATCGCCTGCGTGGGGCAATGATGAACGAAGTCGCCGTCAGCGGGCGACCAGTCCACGAGCTCTTCTCGCGGATAGGCTTTCTGCATCTCGTCCATTGCCATCTGTTCCGGGGCGAGGGCGACGCACAGGCCGCAGCCGATGCACTTCTCCCGGTCCACACGCACGTGCACCGTGCGGCGCGGAAAGACGCCCCCGGGCGCGGCGAGGCAGGTCGTGAGATGCTGCAGCGCGGCGATGCCCGCGCGATAGCCCTCGGCGATGAGGTTCGCCGTGTGCGCGAAGCTGAGCCAGGGCACGTTCGCCACCCGCGGGCGCACAAGAATCATCGGTGGGCCGGCGTATCGGGTGAGCGGGGCGAGCTGCAGCGCGTGCATCATGAGCTGCGCCGATCGCATGTACAGCGCGGCGAAGCCCTGCTGCCTGACGAGTCGCATGGGGACCACGGCGTTGGTACCCACGTCGACGGCGATCACGGCGTCCATGCCGTGCGCCGCCGCCGCGACCGGCAGGTTGTCGGTGACACCGCCGTCCACGCAGACGCGCTCCGCCACCTCGCCCGGAGGAAAGAAGCCGGGGAGCGCGCACGAGGCGTACACGGCGTCCAGCACCGACACGTCGCGCAGCCCGGGCAGCCCCCAGATCACCTGCGAGCCACGCTCCACGTCCACCGTGTTCACGAGCAGTGGAATGGGCAGCTCGTCGAACCGCTTGTCGGGGGCGGACGCCTCGCACAGCTCGCGCAGGGGATCGCCGAGATAGATCGACCGCGAGTGCATGCGCTCGAGGAGCATGCCCATGTGGTTGATGCGAAACAGGTCGCGACGCCGGAGTGCGAGCGCGCGGCGCTCCATCTCGGGGATGCGCACCCCCGACACGAAGGCCGCGGCGATCAGCGAGCCGATGCTCGTGCCCGCACAGACGGCGGGCTGCACCCCGTACTCGTGCAACGCCCGCAGCACCCCGATGTGCGCGAAGCCCTTGAGGCCTCCGCCGCCGAGCACCAGCGCGATGCGCCGACCCTCGAGCGGTGACGGCACGGTCACCGTTGCACGCTCGCTGACGCGGTGGATCCCGTCGCGATCGCCTGTCGTGCCGGACCGTCGTCCAGACCGGCACGACTCGCGGGCGTCATGGCCGCGCCGGTCAGTTCAGGTACGTGTACAGCCCGTAGAGCGTCATCAGCACGCCGCCGATCATGATGACCGCGCCGGCTTCTTCGCCGACGATCGCGCCACCGAGCATGGCGGCGCCACCTACGATCATGAAGATCGCGCCCTTGCGCCGGTTGCCGTTCTCGGGAAGCTGCGGACCCTGCTCATTCGTCGCCGTCGTCGCGGCCGCGTCGGGGCGGAAGCCGGCGGTCGCCGTGGACATGGCCGGACCGAGTACCGTTGGCGTGGCGGCGTCAGCCGCGGTGACGGTGGTGGGCGCCGGCGCGGGTGTGGCCCGCGGTGCGCTGATCTCGGCGACGCCCTGCTGCTGCGCACCGGCTGGAACGGCGAGCATGATGGCGCCGACCACGACGACGGAGACCACGAGACTGCGCGCGATGCGAAGCATGTGCAACGAACCTCCCTGCCCGGGTGACCCTGTGACATCGATGAGTGGAACTTCATTGGCGTGCTCGATCAAGACGGCACCGACGCGCCACGCAGCGAAGCTACTGATGTGGTAGCTTTCCCGCCACCGTGACCAGACCCGCGAGCGCGACCGCATCGACCTCCTCACTCGCCCGGACCATCGGCACGTCCGCGCTGGCCGCGAGTATCGTCAACATCACCATCGGTGGAGGCATTTTCCGCCTCCCCGCCGACATGGCGGGCACACTCGGTGCCATGGCGCCGCTCGCCTACCTGCTCTGCGCCGTCGCGATGGGGTTGATCGTGATGTGCATGGCCGAAGCGGGGAGTCGCGTCACCCTGACGGGGGGACCATACGCCTACGTCGAAGTCGCGTTCGGGCCGTTCGTGGGCTTCATGGCCGGCTTCCTGCTCTGGATGCTCTGCACGTTCTCCATGGCGGCGGTCGCCACCATCCTGGTGGCCAACCTCGGCGCGCTCGTCCCCTCGCTTGCATCGCGGGTGGCCGGCGCGATCGTGCTCGTGGGGATCTACCTGGCCTTCGTGACGGTGAACATCCGCGGGGTGGAGGGGGGCTCGCGCGTGAACACCACGCTCACGGTCGTCAAGCTCCTGCCGCTGCTGATCCTCGTCGTCGGTGGCGCCTTTGCCGTGAAGGCCGAGAACGTGGCCGTTACGCAGGCGCCGGACGCCGCCACGCTGGCGCGCAGCAGCGTGCTGCTCATCTTCGCGTTTGCCGGCATCGAGTCCGCGCTCGTCCCCAGCGGCGAGGTGCGCGATCCCGCGCGCACGGTGCCGCGCGCGCTCTTCAGCGCGATGATCGTCATCACGCTGTTCTACGTCGCGCTGCAGTTCGTGGCACAGGGTGTCCTCGGTCCCGCGCTCCCGGGCGCCAAGGCGTCGCCCCTGGCCGATGCGGCCGGTGTGGCGCTCGGCCCATGGGCAAGGCAACTGCTGCTCGTCGGCGCCGTGCTCTCCATGCTCGGCCATGCCGGCGGGATGATCCTCGCCGTCCCGCGAATGCTCTTTGCCTTCGGCCGCGATGGCTTTCTGCCCGGGGCATTCACCCGGACGCACCCGGTCTTTCGCACTCCCGTCCTGGCCATCATCGTCCAGGCCATGATCGTGCTTGCGCTGGCCATCACCAGTACCTTCGAGCGGCTGGCGGTGCTCGCGAATGTGTCAACGCTGCTGCTCTACGCCACCTGCTGCGTGGCGTCGTGGCAGTTGCGACGCCGTAACGTGCAGGCGGGAGGGATCCCGTTCCGCGTACCGTTCCCCGGCTTCGTCATCGTGGCGGCGCTGGCGATCATCGGCTGGATCCTCTCCAGCGTGACGCGCGCCGAGTGGGGTGCATTCGGCGTCGCGATGCTCGTCGCGATGGTGATCTTCCTCGCCACGCGCCGGCATCGACTGGCGGTGGCATCGGTGGAAGCATGACCGATCCGCTGCTCGCGTTGCGCCCGGAGTTCCCGATCCTCGAACGCACCACGTACCTCGTTTCCAACTCGCTCGGCGCCATGCCGCGCGGCGTGCCCGATCGGTTGGCAGAGTATGTGGATGCGTGGGCCGGGCGCGGCGTTCGCGCATGGGCGGACGGGTGGTGGGAGATGCCGGTGGAGGTGGGGAACGGGATCGCCCCGCTCATCGGTGCGGGGAGCAACGAGGTGGCGATGGTGCCCAATGTGACCGTCGCGCAGGCGGCGGTGCTGTCGGCGGTGCCGTACATCGCGCCACGCGACACGATCGTGATGACGGCGCTCGATTTTCCGTCGGTGCGGTATGTGTATGACGGCCTCGCCACGCGACTCGGCGCGCGGATCGTGGTGGTGCCGAGCGATGACGGCGTCTCGATCGACGAGCAGCGGCTGCTGGACGCCATCGACGAACGCACCGCACTGGTGGCCATTTCGCACGTGCTCTTCCGGTCGGCGTACGTGCTGGACGTCGATGCCATCTGTCGCAGGGCGCACGACGTGGGCGCGCTGGTATCGCTCGATGCCTACCACTCGGTGGGCGTGCTGCCCGTGGATGTGCGGCGTAGCGGCGTCGACTTTCTTACCGGTGGCGTGCTCAAGTGGCTGTGCGGCGGGCCCGGCGGAAGCTTTCTGTACGCATCGCGCGAGGTGTCGTCGCGGTTCGCTCCCACGTTGACCGGATGGCAGGCGCACGAGCATCCATTTGCCTTCGAGGACCGGATGTCGTTCGCCGATGGTGCCTGGCGGTGGCTGACCGGCACGCCAGCCATTCCGGCGCTGTACGCAGCGATCGAAGGTCCACGGCTGGTGCGCAGCGCGGGGATCGACGCCATTCGCGCCAAGAGCGTACGGCAGACGTCGATGCTCGTGGAGATGGCGCGCGAGCGAGGCTGGCCCGTGGCGGCCAGCGTGGATCCGGCGAGGCGTGGCGGGACCGTGGCGTTCGACGTGCCACACGCGCGCGAGGTGGCGCGCGCGCTGCTGGCGCGCGACATCCTGGTGGACTTCCGCCCCGGCGCCGGCATCCGGATCGCGCCGCACTTCTATACCACCGACGACGAGGTGCGCGCGGCGATCGCCGCCATGGACGAGATCCTTGCCGGCGACGAGTGGACGCGCCATGCCGGGGATCGTTCGACTGTTACCTGAGCACGGCCGTCGCGCAGCGGCGCTCGCGCGGGGCGCTGACACCGCCGCCGCGAACGTCCAGCCGAACCGCGCCGTATTCTCGCTGGGACTCTGGCGCGACCGCCGAGCATCACCCAACTTGCAGCCATGATCAACGCCCCCGTCTTCATCCCCCTCACCCGACCAGGATTACGGACGTGAAGCCACCCGAGAAGTTGCGCAAGCAGTACGCAAACACGGAGTACCCGAACATCGTCCTGCGCTTCGAGGACGGTCACGAGATTCACGTGCCCAAGGGGAGCACCAAATCGTTCGACTGCTACGCGGGGGAGCGAATCAAGATCCTCGCGGTGTACGATCCCACCGCCGGCGAACGCGAGAAGGTGGATACCCTCCGGGCCGAACAGTTCGACGACGCGGCGGCATGATCCGACGGGCAGGGCGCGCCATCGGCGCCGGACTGCTGGCGCTCGCGCCGGCAGCCGGCGCCGTTGCGCAGGTGCCCTCCCCGCGGGCAACCGCTTCAACGAACGTCGCGGTCGATACGGCCGCGCTCCATGCGGTGCTCGACTCGCTCGCCGACGCCCATCGTGGCGTGGTGGGATACACCGTGCGCGATCTCGATCGTGGCGCCATGCTCTCGCGCCGCGGCGACGAGACGTTCCCCACCGCGAGCCTCATCAAGGTCCCGATCCTCGTCACGGTGTTCGATCTCGTGGAGCAGGGCAGGCTCCACCTCGACGACGAGCTGACCATGCTCGCGATCGACAAGGTGCCGGGATCGGGCGTGATCCGGTATCTGCACGACGGCGCGCGCTTCACCGTCCGCGACGCGGCGTGGCTGATGTCCACGCTCAGCGACAACACCGCGACGAACCTCCTGCTCGACCGGATCCTGATCCGTCGCGTGTGGGACAAGATGGAAGCGCTCGGGCTGGAGCACACAAAGGTGCACGCCAAGGTCTTCCTGCGCGCCTCCAGCGTGGCGATGGACAGCAGCGTGAAGTACGGACTTGGCGTCACGACGCCCAACGAGATGTCCACACTGTTCGCGCTGCTCGCCGAGGGCAAGGCCGTGAGTCCGGCCGCCGACTCCGCCATGATCGACATCCTCGCCCACAACGAGGACAGGCAGATGCTCGTGCGCTACCTCGACGGCGTGCGCGTGGCGCACAAGACGGGTGCGGACAGCGAGGTGCGCACCGATTGCGGCCTGTTTTTCCTGTCGTCGCGCGTGGTGGCGTGCGTGCTCACCAGGGAGAACGTCGACCAGCGCTGGCTGATGGACAACGAGCCGCAGTTGCTGATGGCACGCATGGGTGATGCGATTGCCAGGGCGTGGGGCCCGGCTACCCCGGGGCGCTGACCCGCGCGCGTGTCGTCATCCCTTCGCGTTTCGCCCCGCGTGGCGGCCGCCCTCTCCGGCGGCAGCGAACAGCCCGTCGTCGCACTCGAGAGTTCGGTCATCGCGCAAGGGCTTCCAATCCCGGCCAACGCGGATGCCGCGGCGCGGATGATCGGCGCGGTGGACCGTGGCGGTGCGATCCCCGCCATGACGGGCGTGGTGGATGGGGTTCCGGTGTGCGGGCTGGACGACGACGAGATTGCGCGCTTCCTGCGGCAGGAGGGGATCAGGAAGGTGAGTGCGCGTGACCTCCCTGTGGCGATGGCGCGCCGCGAGGATGGCGCCACGACTGTCGCCGCCACGCTGGCGATCATGCGACTCGCATCCATTCGAGTGTTGGCCACGGGCGGCATCGGTGGCGTGCATCGCGGCGGCCACTTCGATGAGTCGGCCGACCTCCTCGAACTCGCTTCCACGCCGGTGGTCGTCGTCTGCTCCGGGGCGAAGTCGCTGCTCGACCTTGGCGCCACGGTCGAGCGACTCGAAACGCTCGGAGTCCCGATCGTGGGTTTTGGAACGGACGAACTGCCCGGTTTCTTCCATGCCTCGACGGGTATCGCGCTCGATGCTTCGGCTGCCACCGCCCAGGAAGTCGCCGCGATCTACCATCAGCAGCAGGAGATCGGCCGCCGTCAGGCCATTCTCGTGGTGCAGCCTCCGCCGGCGGCGCAGGCCTTGCCTCGAAGTGATGTGGAGCGTGCGGTGGAGGGCGCCCTCGCGAGCGCCGAACGGGAGGGGGTGCGTGGCGGTGCCGTGACGCCATTCGTGCTTGCAGCGGTCGAGCGCGCCACGAGTGGGGGATCGCTGCGGGCGAACCTCGCACTGCTCGAGGCCAATGCGGCGCTGGCGGCGGAGATCGCGAGGCACTGTGCCTGATGCGGTCGTCGCGCCCGGGCAACGGTCGGCGTGGCGAGCGCGCGCCAGCAAGGCTTGGGTGGAGGCGTACCGGATACGATGTTTCTCGCGGGTGCCGACGGAGGCGGCGAGCAGGGCTGGAGGGCAGCAACCTCGTGTCTGAAAGCGATCGGCCAGGATTGCGGTCCACCGATTGAACTTCCGGTCAGTTCGTCCGGTAGAATATCTCGAACACGTGCGAGCTCGAGGGTACACGACACATGCCGTCCCCATTTCTGAGTTCCGAAGAGTACGACGAGCGGGCCCATCAGCTCTATAACGAGGGGCAGTATGATGAGGCGCTCGATGTGCTGCGAGAAGGGCTGGCGCTCTACCCCAGTGCGGTGGAGCTGCATATCGGTGTCGGCTACGCCCGACTCGCGCGCGAGGAGTTCGCGTGGGCGCGTCGCAGCTTCGAGGAAGCGCTCATCCTCGACCCCGACCACGAGGACGCACTCGCCGGCCTGGGCGAGACGCTGCTTCGTTTCGGCCAGCAGGACGCGGCCGTGCGGAGCTTCCAGCGGATCCTCGAACTCGGCTATCACGATGACGTGGAGCTGATGCTCCAGGTGGGGCGAGCGCTGTTCCGCGAACAGCTCGTGGACGAGGCCCGTGAATTCTTCGATGTGGCCGTACGGCAGGCGCCGGAGTCGGCGGAAGCGCTCGCACTCGTGGGCTACACCGAGCACCGCATGGGCGACGATGAGGCGGCCATGACGACGCTTCGCCGCGCGCTGCAGCTCGACGCCGACCACGCCGAGGCACGCATCTATCTGGGCAACATCCTCTACGATCGTGGCGAACAGGAGGCGGCGCTGTATCACCTCGATCGATCAAAGCCCGACGATCACTGGGATGAACTCGGCATCTGGAGGCTGATGGAGCTCAAGAAGGCGATCTATCGGCTCAAGGACGACGACCCCGAATTCAAGGCCTGGGAGGAGCGTCTCCAGGAGCTCGCCGGCACCCCGGACGACATCGACGAGATGCTGATGGAGATCGAGCAGCGTGTGCTGGAGGCGGAGGCACTCGCCGCCCAGTCGCAGCTCGACCTGTTCGGCGCCCTGTTGAGCGACCTCGCCGAGCGACACGGGGACGACGTGGGTGCGCACGAGGTGCTCACGCGCGACGGGTCTGCCCTGTTCGGCACATGGGATGACATCGTGCGCGAGATGCGCGACGCCAACGTCGCCTACGTGGGGCGCACCACGCTGGAGTTCATGCAGCACGAGGCGCGGCGCGGGTATTCACTCACGGGTATCGCGATTCCCACGCACGATGCGTAGAGC
The DNA here is from genome assembly GCA_035698205.1 of Gemmatimonadaceae bacterium. Classification (GTDB taxonomy): domain Bacteria; phylum Gemmatimonadota; class Gemmatimonadetes; order Gemmatimonadales; family Gemmatimonadaceae; genus DASSBZ01. The sequence goes on from DASSBZ010000218.1 coordinate 40,770, forward strand.
TTCATCCGCGGCAGCGCGGATGCGGGGCTCCTCCGCATCGTGCGATGACCGGGGCAACGCGCGCATGCTGACCAATGAACGCGCCGCGCACGCGGCGCTCGACCGCGCGCGGCCGGCACTGATCCGGCTCGCGGGGGAATCGGGGACGGAAGATCGCGCCGCCGATCTCGTGGAGCTCTGGGACGATACGCAGTCGGCTATGCGCGCGCTCATCGGCGGCTCGCCGCTGGCGGGGCAGGCGCTGATCCACGAACTGCGCAACCGCGGACTGCTCTCGCTGGACCAGGCGCACGCGCTGGTCTCGTTTGCGGCGGTGCGGGAGCGCGCGGAACGAGCCGATTACGTGCCGACGACCGGCGACGTGGATGCAGCGCGTGCCGCGGTGATGCAGCTCGAGGCGGCGCTGGCCACCGGCACTGCACCAGATGCCGGTCACCACACATCGGGCGGGCCGGCGTCGCATGCACCGCCGGCAACCGGACCGGTCTCCGATCCGGTCGCCGCGGATGCCCCGGCCAAGTCGCGCGAGGTGAGGCGGGCATCGACGCTCGGCCCGGTGCTGGCGATTGCATTCATCATCCTTGTGGCAGCGGGCTTCGCCTGGTGGGTTCTCGGACGCGGTGGCAGCGGGCTGGAACGCGGCATCGCGGCGTATCAGCGCGGGGACCGGCTGTCGGCGCGCGCCGCGTTCGCGGAGGCGGCACGCGACAAGCCGAGCGAGGCGCTGCCGCACGTGTATCTGGGGCGCATCGCGCGCGAGGAGGGGGATGCGACCACCGCCGCACGCGAGCTGGAGATGGCCATTCGCCTGGAGCCGGGGAACGCGCTTGCGCAGCGCGAGATGGCCGCGCACCTGCTCGCCATCGGCAACTACGACCTTGCGCGACGCTTCTACATTCGCGCCATCGAGCTCGATCCCACGGATCGCAATGCACAGGGGTTCCTCGGCTGCACGATGATCCGCCTGGGGAGGGTCCCCGAGGGGATGCGGTTCCTGCAGCGCGCGGGGCAGGGGAGCTGGTCGAGCTGCGCGATGCCGCCGCCGATGCCCGCGGCACCGGTACAGTAGGCGGTTGACCACCGTTCGCGAGCGGCTGCCTAACGGCCTCACCGTGATCGTCAGGCGCGATACGGCGGCGCCGGTGGTCGCCATCGTGACCCACGTTCGCGCGGGCTACTTCGACGAGTCCGACGACGTGGTGGGGATCGCGCACGTCCTTGAGCACATGTACTTCAAGGGCACGCCGACGCGCGGCGTTGGAGAGATCGCCCGGCAGACGAAGGCCAGCGGCGGCTATCTCAACGCGAGCACCATCTACGACCAGACGGTCTACTACACGGTGCTGCCGGCGTCGAGCCTCGCGAGCGGCCTCGATATCCAGTCCGATGCCTGGGCCAACTCGGTCATCGATGGCGAGGAGCTGGCGCGCGAGCTCGAGGTGATCATCCAGGAGGCGAAGCGCAAGTCGGACAGCGCCGGCGCGATCGTCTCCGAGAGCCTGTTCGAGCTCCTGCATGATCGCCATCGCATTCGCCGATGGCGTATCGGGAACGAGCCGGGGCTGCGTGCCCTCCGCCGGGAGCACCTGCTCGCCTTCTATCGCAACTTCTACAAGCCGTCGAACACGATCCTGTCCATCGTGGGCGACGTCGACGTCGAGCACGCGCTCGATCTTGTGCGGGCGCGCTACGGGCCGGTGCCGCGCGGGCTGCCGGATCGCGTGCCGGGGCCCACCGAGAACGGCACGGCGAGTTTCCGCTTCCGGGAGATGAGCGGCGACGTGCAGCAGTCGGAGTTCGCGTTCGGCTGGCGCACGCCCGGCACCCTGCACGAGGACACGGTGAAGCTCGACCTCGCGGGGCTGGTGCTTGGCACCGGTCGCGCGTCGCGGCTGTACCGGGCGGTTCGGGAGCGTCAACTGGCCGCGTCGGTCAGCGCCTACAACTACACGCCGACGGAGCTTGGCGTCTTTCTGGTGCGCGCCGAGACTCCGCCGGAGCGCGCACTCGACGCGGCACGCGCCACGTGGGACCAGGTCATGCGGCTGCGCGACGATGGCGTGAGCGCCAGCGAGGTGACGCGCGCGCAGCGGTTGTTCGAATCGCGATGGTTGCGCCGGCTGGAGACGATGGATGGCCAGGCGACGCACCTGGCGGAATGGGAGGCGCTGGGCGGGTGGGAGCTCGGCGATGCCTACGCGGAGCGGATGCTCGCGCTGGGCCCCGACGACGTGCTCGACGCCGTGCGCCGTCACCTCGATCCCGATCGGGCGGGGTGGCTGCTCTATCGCCCCGAGCGGGACGCGCCGGTCGTGGCCGACCCGGCGTCGGCGCGCGCCCTGCTCGAGCGCGTGCGCCCCGCGCCGCTGGACCGGCTGCCGGCGCTCGAGCCGATTGCTGCACCGAACGGCGTGCCCGCGCGTGCCGTCCGGTTCGAAGTGGAGGAGTTCGGCGTGCGCGTGTATCGCACCGCGCGGGGGGTGCCGGTACTCGTGAGGCGGCGTCCCGGCGCGGGGCTGGTGCACATCGGATTGCTGGCCATGGGGGGTGCCTCACGAGAGGATGCCGCGGTGAGCGGCCTCACGACGCTGATGGCGCGCACCGCGATCAAGGGTACGGCGTTGCGATCGGCGACGCGCATCGCCGAGGAATCGGAGCTGCTGGGCGGTGCCATCGAGCCGACGGTGATGTCCGACGGATTCGGCTGGAGCCTCAGCGTGCCGGTCGGACGCCTTCGCGATGCGCTTACGCTGTTGGCTGATGTCGTGCAGCGCCCTGTCTTTCCCGAAGAGGCGCTGGAGACCGAACGGACGATCGCGGTGGCGGACGTGGCCCACCTGCGCGACGACATGTTCCAGTATCCGTTCCGGCTCGCCACCTCTGCGGCCTACGGCGAGCACCCGTACGGCCGCTCGCCGCTCGGTTCGGAGGAAGGGCTGGCGGCGGTCACGGTGGAGGCGCTCCGCGAATGGCATGCAACGCATGTGCTGCGTGCCCCGTGCGCCATTGGCGTGGTGGGTGACGTGGATGCCGACGAGGTGGCCGCGCTGGTGGCGCAGGCGTTCGGCGAGTTCGTGGCAATGGAGCTGGAGCCGCTCGAGCTCCCTGTCTGGCCCGCGGAGACGCGCGCCACGATCGAATCACGTGACAAGGCGCAGTCGGCGCTGGCGATCGTGTTCGACGGCCCTCCACGCGACGACGACGCGCGTTACACGGCCGGATTGATCGCCGCGGTGGCGAGTGGTCTTGGCGGGCGCTTCTTCAACGAGCTGCGCGAGAAGCGATCGCTCGCGTACACCGTGCATGCGAGCGCCAGCCATCGCCTGCGCGGCGGGATGTTCATGGCCTACATCGCCACGTCGCCGGAGCGTGAGGAGGAGGCCCGGGCCGGCCTGCTCGCGGAGTTCGCACGGCTGCGGGAGGAACCGGTGGGTGAGGACGAGCTGCGGCGCGCACAGGAGTACACGATCGGGCTGCGCGCGATCGGCCGGCAGAGCGGCAAGGCGGCGCTCGGCGAGATGGTCAATGCATGGCTGTTCGGCACCGGGCTCGCGGAGCTCGAGGTGTTCGAGCAGCGCGTGCGCGCCGTGAGCACGAGCGGGATGCGGGCGCTGGCGCGGTCGTACTTCGACGAATCGCGCCGGGTGGAGGGTGTGGTGCGCGGGGTGGGGCGCGCGGTGTAGGGTGAAGCGTGCTGCGCGCTTCACGCTCCTTGCTGGTGGCTGCAGGAACTGCTGCATGCTGCGCGCTTCACGCTCCTTGCTGGTGGCTGCAGGAACTGCTGCATGCTACCAGCTTCACGCTCCTTGCGCGGCGGGGGGCAGGTCTTGTATCGATGCCTCCACCTCTCCCCGATTCGAGTCCTCGCGGCGTGGTGTGGTCCGCAGCGCCGGGATATGGAAGTGCGGCGGCCGTGCGCCAGTCATCGCGCCGGTGTAACGAGCTCCACGGGGTTCCCCGCCGCGCGCCGCAAGGCGAACTTCAGGTTTCCACCGACAGAGGATTCTGAATGCGCGCGTTCTTCGTCTTCGCCATTGCGAGTGCTACTGTATTCTCCGCTCCCGACGCCCTCGCGCAGGGTGGGCGCGGGCAGAGCGGAACCGCGATCGGGCCTGGCGAGTCGTGCCCCGCCGGCATGACGGAGGTGCGCCCCGGACGCTGCCAGGCGCCGCAGCTTCCTCCGCCGAGCATCGTCGACTACCGCCCGCACTCCACGCTCGTCGTCCCCGAGCATGCGGTGCCGCGGGCGAAGTACCCGGCGGTGGACTATCACGGTCATCCGCGCGGACTCATCACCTCGGCCGAGGGGCTCGCGGAGCTGGGCGCGGCCATGGACAGCCTCAACCTCGGCATGATGATCGCCGCCGACAATCTCTCCGGGGAGCGGCTGCGCACGGCCATGGCGGCGATCAAGGCGTCCCCCGCCATGCGCAACCGCGTGCGCGTGCTCGCGGGGATCGACTTCCGAAACGTCGGCCCCGGGTGGGCGCAGAAGGCAATCGCGCAGCTCGAGGCAGACGTCGCGGCCGGCGCGGTAGGGGTAGGCGAGATCTCCAAGAGCCTGGGGCTTTCGATCAAGAAGGCGGACGGCAGTCGGCTGCGCATCGACGATCCGGCGCTCGACCCGATATGGGAGGCGTGTGCACGCCTCAACCTGCCGGTGTTCATTCACACCGCGGACCCGGCCGAGTTCTTCAAGCCCCTCGATTACGAAAACGAACGCTGGCTCGAGCTCGCCCTGTTTCCGGGGCGCCGCTATCCGGCCGACGA
>DASSBZ010000219.1:0-36256 GCA_035698205.1 Gemmatimonadaceae bacterium
CTTTCTCGTTCCCGGTTCACGAAAGGCCGCGGCGGTCGGCGATGTTCCGCCGGGCCACTGTGACTCCCCTGTGCCCCCTGTGCTACCCTGTGGTTCAAACCGCAGCGCGTAGCAGCAGTTCAATCCGCAGTTCGCAGCAGCAGTTCACTCCGGGATCCTGAACCGCTGCGCCATGGCTGAGCGGAGGTCGAGGCGGGGGGCGTTTTCGTCGATGGCGGGCGCGGGAGGCTCGGCTGGCGGGGCGTCGCGCGCGGGGGTCACGAGCTGCATGGTCGCGCGCACGCCGCGGTCGAGGAAGCGCGACATCTGGTCGATGGAATAGTCGGCGCCCATGCGCGACGAGTACGAATTGAGCGGGCAGACGACGGCGAGGTGGTCGCGGGCGCGGGTGAGCGCCACGTACATCAGGCGGCGTTCCTCGTCGAGCTGTTCGTCGTCGCGCAGCGCGCGCGCCATGGGGAACCAGCCGTCGGCGGCCCAGATGACGAACACCGCGTCCCACTCCTTCCCCTTGGCGCTGTGCGCCGTGGTCAGGACAAGGGCGTCGCGTTCGTCGTCGCTGGCGGCGGCCAGGTCCTGCGTGTTGCGCGGCGGTTCCAGGGCGAGCGCCGAGAGAAACGCAGCGCGGCTCGGATAGCCGCCGGCAATGGTCTCGAGCTGGTCGAGGTCGGCCAGGCGCGGCTCCACGCGGTCGTACTTCTCGCGCAGGATGTCGTCGTAGAGTGTGCGGACGCGGTGGATGTCGGCGCTGACCGAGCCGGTGTCGGCACCGGAGCGCAGCGTGTCGAGGAGCGCGACCAGCGCGCGGTGAGCATCGCGCGAGCGCGGCGGCGCCTTGAAGCGCCCGAACGCCGATGATTCCCACGCCATCTGTGCCATCGATTCGATGGCGGAGCGCGCCGTCATCTCGCCGATACCCGGCAGCAGCATCAGCACGCGATACCAGCTTACCTCGTCGCGCGGGTTGTCGAGGATGCGGAGGAAGGCCAGCGCGTCCTTCACGTGCGCCGCCTCGAGGAACTTGAGCCCTCCCCACTTCTCGAACGGGATGCCGCGGTTGGTGAGCTCGATCTCCAGGTCGGCCGACATGTAGCCGGCGCGGAAGATCACGGCCATGCCGGCGAGCGGGGTGCCCTGTTCGTGGAGCTCGAGCAGCCGGTCGACCACGAAGCGCGTCTGTTCCGATTCGTCGCGGGTGGTAACCAGCCAGGGGGGTTCGCCACCGGTGCGCCTCGTCCAGAGCGACTTGGTGTAGCGTTCGGTGGCGCGCGAGATGAGCGCGTTGGAGCTGTCGAGGATGGGTTGGGTGGAGCGGTAGTTCTGTTCGAGCGCCACGATGGTGGTGCCCGGGAAGTGGGTGGGGAACTCGAGGATGTTGCGGATGCTGGCGCCGCGGAAGGAGTAGATGCTCTGCGCGTCGTCACCGACGACGGTGAGGTTGCCGTGACGCGCACAGAGGCCGCGGAGGATGCGCGCCTGGAGCAGGTTGGTGTCCTGGTACTCGTCGACCAGCACGTGGTCGTAGAGGGCGGCGACCCGTTCGCCGATCCCTCCCTCGGTGGCCTCGAGGAGCATCGCCCAGAAGAGCAGCAGGTCGTCGTAGTCCACCAGGTTCCGCTCGGCCTTGCGACGCGTGTAGTCAGCGAAGATGCGCATGAAGTCGTCGGTGTGCTCGAAGAACTGCGGGTAGCTGTCCTCGATGACGTCGCCGACGGCGCGCCCGGTGTTGATGTGGGTGGAGTAGACGTGGAGGAGGGTCTGCTTCTTGGGGAAGCGGCGCTTGGCGGTGCCGTAGCCGAGTTGCGCGCGGGCGAGGTGCATGAGGTCCTCGGCGTCCCCCTGGTCCATGATGGAGAACTCGGGGTCGAGGCCGGCGGCCTTGCCGAAGCGGCGGAGGAGGCGGTGGGCGCTGGCGTGGAACGTTCCGCCCTGCACGCCGCGGCAGGCGGCGCCGGCGAGCCGTTCGGCGCGCGCGAGCATCTCCTGGGCGGCGCGGCGGGTGAAGGTGAGCAGGAGGATGCGTTCGGGGCGGACACCGCCGCTCACGAGGTGCGCGACGCGGTGGACGAGGGTGCGGGTCTTCCCGGTGCCGGCGCCGGCGATGATGAGCAGGGGCCCCCCGGAGAAGGCCGCGGCGGCCGCCTGCTCGGTGTTGAGCCCGGAGAGGAAGTCGCTGCGCGGCTTGTGGTTGGGGTCCTGCTCGCGGGGGCGTTCCGGATAGGTCCGGGGCGCCGGTGGGGTGACCGGGGGATCGGGGGGGCGAGCGGACATCGGGCCGGGAGACGGAGAGGGGCCGGAGTGCTGAGGGGAGGCAATATAGCACAGGGATCCGGGTCCGATACGGTTTTCCTTCGGTCCGAGCTCGCGGCTGAGGCTGGAGGGGATGGAATGCCGGAGGCGTGACGGCCCCTGCCGGCGGTGTGACGCGGCGGGTGGTGGCTCGTCTGCCTGTTCGAATCCACCGAATCAGGCGGACAGGGGGGTGTGCGGGGAGATGTAGAGCCCGCCTAAGTTCATGGATTCGAATGTGCTAGGCGTCACAGGTTCATTGGAATCTCATGCTTGACCGGTGAGCCAGTCACGTCTATTATCAGGCGCTGCGGCTTCGTTGGGAAACGGCCGCTTTCTTTTGCCCTCGATTACCGGGATCCGCGGATTGTGACGGGTCCGGTTCGGTCGGGGTCTGTGAGCGTGAGACGCCTTGCCCCGCGAGGGGAGGGCAGGAGACCGGGGTGGCGCGGGGGGCGCGACTGTTCGAGAGAACGGTCGGGCCTTCGTCGCCCCCCGAGGCGTGTTTTTCACACGAAGCACCTTCGTACACGAGCAGTCACGCACGGCAGTCGCAGTACCAACCTCACAGGGGGGAAATTCAGGATGCACAAACTCACTCGGTCCTTGCTGTTGACCGGCGCGCTGGCCTTGGGGGGCCTCGCTGGTTGCGGCGATGACGTCTCCGTCGTACAGCCGCCGCCACCGGTGGACGGCGTCACGGGGATCACGATCTCGCCGACCAACGTCACGTTGGAAGTCGGTGAGACGGGCGTGTTCACGGCGTCGGTAGCGACGACGGGGAGCGCGGCCAAGACGGCAACGTTCAGCTCGAGCAATACGTCGGTCGCGACGATCGATGCGACCAGCGGTACGGTGACGGCAGTCGCGCCGGGCAACACGACGATCACGGCGACGGCTACGGCCGATGCCGACCAGAAGTCGTCGACGCAGTTGACGGTCGTGCCGGTGGATGTCGACGTGGCCGCCGTGGTGAGCATCCAGTCGATCACGACGGGCGCGCTCAACACTCCGGTGAACGTCACGAACACGTTCGGCCAGATCGACGTCTCGATCAACCTTCAGCCGAACGACGAAGTCATCTCCACGCTCGACCTGCTGGTCGATGACGTGGTCGTCGGTTCGCAGACGTACTCGGCTGCGCTGGGCGCCTTCTCCTATACGGCCGGTTCGGCCGAGGCGGCCGCCGACGTCATCGTGCTCTCCTTCCGGACCGATGCCTTCGACCCGGCGACGGGCGTTGTCTCGTTCCTGAACGGCCAGCATGAGATCAAGGCCGTTGCGAACGTCACGTCGTCTGGCACGGGGACGCAGCGTGCGTCCAACACGCAGACGCTGACGTTCAACAACAACGACGGCTTCTACGCCACGATGACCAACACGCCGAAGAACGGCGGTATCGCGTCGGCGGTCAGCGCCGGTGGTATCGAGTGGCGTCAGGGCGACGTGGAAGTCACGACGGTTCCCGTCATCTACTCGCCGACGGCTCCGAACGGTGATACGCCGAAGTCCGTCTGCATTCGTACGGTCGAATTCGGCGTCGGTCCCGCGGACTCGCAGACCGAGGGCGCCGTTGGTGCCTGCGTCTCCGGTCCGATCACGAGCACGCTCGTCCTGGCACAGGGTGCCGCCGGCTATCAGTCGGCTGGTCTCGAGCTGCCGGTGGTCACGGGCGCCGTGTTCTCCGATGGCAGCGCGGTGGTGTTCAACAACAACGGCGCGGCTCCGGCTTCGACGGGCGGCATGATCAACGTCGGCGTGCAGCCGGCTGCCGGTTCCATCCTGAACGGTTTCCGGATGGACAACCTGTCGCCGATGGTCAATACGCCTGACATCACGCGCCTTTCGCCGGCCGTTACGGGCTGGGTGAACGCGTCGTTCACGTTCGCGGCACTTGTCGCCAACGCCGATGCGGGTGTCGGCCTTCGCTCGACCAGCGACCTCAAGGGCCAGTACATCGGCTGCGATGCCGCTGACTGGACGGACTTTGACGGCACGGGTGCTACCATTCCCGAGTGCGCCAGCAACTTCCTCGGTGGCGATCCGCTCGTGACGCCTGGCCCGTACACCGCTCGCGCGGTGGAGTCGGACCGGTTGAACAACGTCGGTCAGTCCGTGCCGACGCTGGAGTTCGGCGTCGACAAGACGGCCCCGCTGCATCGCTGGGCCACCGTGTTCGTTGCGCCGGGCCAGACCATGGTTCTCGCGACGGATTCGCTCGTCACCAACGTTGCGGCGCCTGGCGCCCCGGCGACGAACCCGACGTTCTCCACGGAAGCGATCGACGACCGCGCCGGTTTCGGTCCCGACGGTTCGCAGTATGCCCTGACGCTGTCCCGTACGGCTCCGAACGCGAACGGTGCGGCGAATGCTGGCCAGTGCCTCACCCTCGACCCTGACCCCATCGGCCCGGGTGCGGCGTTCCTGACGGCTTCCACGTGCCCTCTCGCCGTTGGCACGATCGCGGCTACGCTGCTGGATGGCTACCGTCAGTCCACGCTGGTTGATCCCATCGGGGATGCGCTGGCGGGTGTGGGTTACTTCTCGTACATGGCGCAGTGGTACGATGCCGCCGGTAACGCGTCGGTCGACGCGGCGGACGGGGCGGTTGGCCCGCTGTATCGTGTCTCCGCGAACGATCCGGTTGCTCCGACGAACGCGAACGTCAACGTTCCGACGTCGATCACCGGTGCTGTTCTGCCGCAGTTCTCGTCCGTCGTCACCGACGACGTCGAGATCATCGGTCAGAGCTTCGTGCTGCAGTATCCCGAGATCACGGCGAATGGCCCGGTGCTCGCTTATCCGCGTACCGACGCCTTCCTCACGTTCGACGACGTGATTTCCGGGACAGGTCTGATCTCGACGTCGCTGCCGTATGCGGCGCCGTTCGTGCGTCACCTGGAGATGGCGGACGCAGTCGGTGCGGTTCAGCCGGCGCCGGCTGCCCCGAAGCCCGACGTCGTGCTGACGACCGTGTTCGACGTATTCGGAAACTTCGCGGCCAGCCCGGCCTCGCTCATCCCGGCCTTGATCGTAGAGGATGGGGCGAATTTCGATACGCTCACGACGTACGATGCCGCGAACACGACCTTCGTCCTGGGTCCGGTTTCCGCCGCGTTTAACGCGCCGGCTGGCCTCAAGGCTCAGGCTGTTGGTCCGCTGAACTCGATCAACGCACCGTTCGCTCGCGTTGACTTCTACCGGTGGGACGGTGTTGCCTTCACGTGGAACTACCTGGGCAGCAGCTCCTCGGTGATCAATGCCGACAACGGCGTGAACCGCGTCTGGTCCTACATGGCCCCGGCAACGTTCGCGAACAGCCCGACGACCACCACCGCGCAGGCTGCGGCGGCTGCGGGCGACGACATCCTGGCGGTTGGTGTGCTGGCGACCGGTGACGGCCTCGCCACGCACGTCAACAGCCCGTTGCTCCCGTAACAACGAGTTGCAGTTGAACAGACAGACCGCCCCGTCGAAAGACGGGGCGGTTTGTTTTTGCGGTCCGCACTCGTGCGGACGTCGCTGCCGGAAACGACAAGGCCGGCATCACAACTCGTGATGCCGGCCCCTTCATGTCCGGCGTTGTAGCCGCTCGCGGCTCCCGACGCTACTGCGGCCGGCGGGGAAGCCTGTTCGCTGTCGCCACGCTGTCCCAGAAAGTCCAGCCCCAACCCATCAGGGAATCGTTTGCCAGCACCACAGGGGTGATCTCCTCGTCCGGAATCGTCTCCCCCTTGTGCGCGCTCCCATCCCGCGGAAAGAGCATCACCTCCATCAGCTTCCCGCCGATGAGATAAACGCCCCGCTCGTGTACGTTCGGCAGCGAATCCGCCGCCGAGGGCACGGTCTGCATGATCGCCAGCGTCGAGTCGCGCGAAATGCCGGCGGTCAGGTCCTTCGCTCGTGCATCGCCGCAGGCGGCCAGCGCCCCCGCGGCCAACGCTGCCAGCCCCACCCGGCATGCGGTACTGCTGTATCGAGACATTGTTGTCGTACTGCTCCGAAAAGTGTGTGGTACGGCCGCCGGGCCATCCTCGCCGGCGTCCAGGAGCAACAGACCTTCTGTCATGGCTCCTCCGTCACCGTTCGCGAACGGCCAGGCTGGAGGCATCAATGCAAGACCTGACCCCGAGCGCAGCATGCAGCATCCAGCGCCCCGTCAAGTCAGAGCCGCCTCGCGCGCGTGGCCGGAGGCACGCAGCCACCAGCATAAAGCGTGGAGCAGGCAGCATGTTGTTTCCGCACGCGCCAACCCTCAGGCATGAATCATACGTCCCATGCTGTCCGCCGCCGCCTCAAACACCGCCTCGCTCAGCGTGGGGTGCGCGTGAATCGCCAGCTCGATCTCCTCCACCGTCAACTCGTTCTCCCGCGCCACTACCAGTTCATGGATCAGCTCCGTAGCGTGGAGCCCCACGATGTGGGCGCCGAGAATCTCGCCGTACTTCACGTCGCGGATGATCTTCACGAAGCCGTCGGTCTCCCCGGCGGTCCGTGCCCTGCCGTTCGCCATGAACGGGAACTTGCCCACCTTGTACTCGATCTTCTGCTCCTTGCACGCCTGCTCGGTGAGCCCGATCGACGCCACCTCGGGGTGGCAGTACGTGGCGTTGGGGACGTTCCCGTAGTTCAGCGCGTGCGGCTGCTGCCCCGCCAGGCGCTCGGCCAGGATGTGCCCCTCCCGCGAGCCCTTGTGGGCCAGCATGGGTGCGCCGATCACGTCACCAACAGCGTAGATCCCCTTCACCGAGGTCTCGTAGGTGACCGGATCGGCCTGGATGAATCCGCGATCGGTGAGCTTCACCCCCGCCGCCTCGAGGCCGATGTTCTCCACGTTGGGCGCGCGGCCGGCGGCGACGAGCACGGCGTCCACCGCGAGCTCCTCCTTCTCCGAACCATCGCCCATCGCGACGGTCATCTTCACTCCCGACTTCGCGACCTTCACGTTGGAGATCTTCGCGCCGGTACGCACCTCGATGCCGCGCTTGCGGAAGGCGCGCTGCACCGCCGAGGACGAATCGGCGTCCTCCAGCGGCAGAATGGCCGGGAGCACCTCGAGCAGGGTGACCTTGGTGCCATAGGCGTTGAAGACGTCCGCGAATTCGCACCCCACGGCGCCCGCGCCCACCACGGCCATCGTCTTCGGAGCCTTCTCCAGCACCAGGACGTCGTCGGAGGAGAGGACGGTGCTGCCGTTGAGTTCGAGCCCCGCCTTGGGGAGTCCGCGCACGCGCGACCCGGTGCAGATCACGAGCGCCTTCGTGGCCTCGTGCTTCTCCTCCTTGCCCTCGGTGTTCTTCACGGTCACGCCCTTGGCGCCGGTGATGCTCCCGGTGCCGCGAATCCAGGTGACCTTGTACTTCTTGAACAGGCTCTCGACACCCTTGGAGTTCTGCGTGCTGATGCCGCGCGAGCGCTTCATGGCGGGCTCGAAGTCGAGCTTGACGTCACCGAGGGTGATGCCATGCTCAGCGGCGTGCTTGATGTGGTTGGCGAGCGCCGCGCTCTCCAGGAGCGACTTGGCGGGGATGCACCCCCAGATCACGCAGGTGCCGCCGAGCGCTTCGCGCTCGACCACGGCGGTGTTGAGACCGAGCTGGGCGCAGCGGATCGCGCCCACGTAGCCGGCGGGGCCGCCGCCGAGGAAGATCACGTCGTACGAAGCCATGTCGCGGAAACTCGTGGAGGACTGCCAGGAGGATGGCGCCGTGCAAACGTGCGCCACGGACGCGGGACAGATATGCGTTTACTCCGCGGCAGACGGCTCGAGATGGCAGGGATCGGCCGGTGACCGCCGCGTTTACTCCGCGGCAGACGGCTCAAGATGACAGCGATCGGCCGGTGACCGCCGCGACTGCCCTGCTACTGCCGTCGCTCCACCCGGAGCCGGCGCGCGGCACCGCTGCGCACGCCGTCGCTCAGCTCCACGATGAGCTCGCGTCCGGCGGGCGCGGTGAGCGTGGCGTCGCCATCGCGGGCGAGGGCGACGATCTGGCCCGTGGCGGCGTCGCGCACGACGGCCAGCGGGGCGGGAGCGGTCCAGCGCAACCGCGCCCGCACGCCGCCGCGGGTGACCTCGCGCAGGTCGACGCTGGCGCCGGCGATGCTCGCGGCCGTGGCAGCGCGCCGCACCACCGTGCGCGCGCCGTCGGACAGGCGCAGGCTGGCCAGCGAGGCCTGCTCCGACGGTGAGAGCGGCACGGCGAAGGCGAACTGTCGGGCGTCTGGATCTTCCGCGTGGGCCGGGTGTTCACCGGCGAAGGAGTGCGTGAAGAGCACGCGACCGTTCGCGTCGAGCCCCTCGATCCGGAACGGTCCCGCTTCAGAGGGGAGCGAGGGCGCCGTGACCGCGGCGAATGCGGGTTCGAGTACGAGCTGCCCCCGGTCGCGCCGCCCCCAGACGATGAGCGAGGGGCGCGGCAGCCGGGCCGCGGCGGCAATCGTGGGCGCGAATTCGAGGAAATCGATGATCCCCTCGTAGTTGTAGTCGCTGATCCACTGGAAGCCGCAGTACCCCATGAGGTCCGTGGTGGACGGCGTGCGCAGCAACTTGAACGCCGGATCCCAGCCGTACACGCCGATCACGCCGCCAGGATAGGGGAAGTTGGGGTCGGTGGAAGCGGCACCACCGCATGGCGCATGGAATCGGCCGAGGTTGTGCCCCAGTTCGTGGGCGACGATGAGCTGACCGCTGGGGAGATAGTCCCAGCCGATGGCGGCAAACCCGGGCACATAGCCGTAGCCCGCGATCCCCGAGCCGTACTCGACCTTCACCACGCCAAAGTAGTGCTGGGTGGCACCGTCGGCGGTGCGCAGCACATTCAGCTCGTTGAGGATGGTCGTCCAGGCGTGATTGGCGTCGTTGTTCTGCAGCGCCGGCGTGGAGGTCGTATACGGCGGGCGCACGTCGACGTTGATCGTCGCGAAGGGGAACAGCTTGCGCGCGAACGCGATGAAGTTGTCGACCGTGCTCGCGTTCACGCCGCCGGTCAGTCCGGTAGCCGACTGCGTTACGGGGACGAAGCGGACCGACATCGGCGGCGTGGCGCGCACGTCGAGCTGATACGGCTGCCCGCTGGTTGGCCAGACGTTGTCGCCCTCGTCAGACTCGGCGATGGTATTATCCGGGTCGACGTCGAGCAGCACCGAGAGTCCGGTCGTGATGAACGACGCGGCGAGCTCCTCGTTCCAGGTGGATGCGAGGGTGCCCTCCTCGGCGCATGCCGCCGACGTGGCGGGGGGCGCGATGGTGCGCGTGTCGACGAGCGCGCCGCCGCGGTAGAAGCGGGCGCGAACCGGCGGCATCTGCGCGGACGGTTCGACACTGGCGACGAAGGTGCGCAGCAGCCCGGGCTTGCCGGCAATGAGGGGGACGCCGCCGTCCGGTCGCTGCACGATCTGGACGACGTAGGCGCCGTCGATCGTGAAGTTCACCCCGGGTGCGCCGCCGCTGCCGTACGACACCGTGGCCGACGCCGTGGCGCCGGTGTCGAGCTGGATCTGCTGCGTGCCCGGACTTGGCTGATACGGCCGCCCGGCGTGGATGACCGGCTGGGCTTCGATGGTGTAGAGCCCGGCGCGCAGCCCGTTCAGCGTAGATGTCCGAAGTACGGTCTGGACGCCGTCAGGACCGGTGACCTGCACGTTGCCGGCCTCGCCGCAGGGGACGCCGGTGATTGCGACCTGGAGGGCGCCCGTGATCTGCAGGTACTCCACCGTGACGTCTGCTGGCTCGGAAACGGCCGCGATCGCAACTGACTGGCTTGGCTCCTCGGGAGCGTAGCGATTGCCGCGGAACAGGACATCGCTGGCGCTCACCGTGTACGTCCCCGGATCCAGCCCCATGAGCGTTTGTCCCTTCGTGAGTCCTTGGGAGTAGCCCTGCGGACCGGTCACCAGCAGTGGCGTGGTAGCATCGAACGGCACGCCGGTTACCGTGATGGCAATGCCGCCGGTGCCGAGCGCGTACGTGATGGTCACGCGCAGCGGCGTGGTCGACTTGGTAATGGAGAGTGGCTGGCTGGCCGGCGACGGGTCGTAGCGGGTGGCGCCCACGCTTGCCGGGAGTGCTGTGAGTGTGTAGGAGCCGGCAGGCAGGTCGGAGACCAGCCCGCTCCCCGCGAGCGTCCGCGTAGGTGCCGAAGCTCCGCCGGCGGGGCCCTGCAGGAGGAGTACGACGTTGGTCTGTGTCGGGACGCCCGCGACGGTCACGTCGAGCGACCCCGTATCCGGACCGGACGGCTCGCTGCTGCAGCCGGCCAGCAAGAGCATGCCGCCAAGGGCGAACAGTCGGAACAGGCGCCCGGGAAGCATCATGTCAACGGAAGGGAAGGGCGACGACGGGAGCACGGTGACTGGAGCAATCTGCCACCGTGTTCCCGTGGCGTCGAGGTCCGCGCGCGAGGCGCGCGGGTTCAATCAGAAGACGATCATCAGCGGATTCTCGATCATCCGCCGCAGCGTCTGCAGGAAGCGGGCGCCGGTGGCGCCGTCCACCACACGATGATCGCAGCTCATGGTCACGCGCATCCGCTTGCGTATCTCGAGCGACTCGCCATCCGCGGAGGGCACGGGCCGGGATTCCATTGCGCCGATGGCGAGGATCCCCACTTCCGGCGGGTTGATGATGGCCGTGAACTGCTCGATCCCGAACATGCCGAGGTTGGATACGGAGAACGTCGAACCGGTGTACTCCTCGGGCTTGAGCTTCCGGTCGCGGGCACGCTTTGCAAGTTCACGCGACTCGGCGGAGATCTGTCGCAGCGACTTGCGGTCGGCATCGAAGATGACCGGCGTGATCAGCCCGTCTTCGACCGCTACGGCCATGGCGATGTGGACGCGATTGAAGTAGCGGATTCCCTCGCCCAGCCAGTGCGCGTTGACCTCGGGGTGCTGCGCGAGCGCGGCCGCGGTGGCCTTGAGCACGATGTCGTTGTAGGAGATCTTGAACTCGTCGCCCATCTCAACCATGGCGGTGCGCATCTCGGCCACGCGCTCGAGGTCGAATTCGGCAGTGAGGTAGAAGGTCGGGATGGGGCCGATGGACTCGGAGAGCCGCCGCGCGATGGTCTTGCGCAACTGCGTGAGCGGAATGTCGCGATAGTCCTCACCGGGGGCCGCGGTGAACGACGGCGCGGCGGCGGCGGGTGCCGCGGCGGCGGCCTCGATGTCGCGCTTGATGATGCGTCCGCCAGGGCCGGAGCCCTGCACGCCGTCCAGCGAGACGCCACGCTCGGAGGCGAGGCGACGCGCCAGCGGCGAGGTGCGCACGCGGGCGCCGTCATCGGGGCGCGCGGGCGCCGCGCCGGTGCCGTTCGCGGGGGCTGGCGGCGCGGCTGGAGCCGGAGCAGGTGGCGCAGCGGCTGCCTCGGCGGGCTTTGCCGGCGGTGCCTCCGCCGGCCTGGCTGCGGCGGCTGGCGCCTCCGCCGGCTTGGCCGCGGGGGCCTCCGCCGGTTTGGCCGGTGCACCGGCCGCCGCGCCGACGATGGAGTCGATGTTCTCGTCGGCCGCGGCGATCACCGCGATCAGGTCGCCAACCGGGGCGGCATCGCCTTCGCCCAGCAGGCGCTTGCGCAGCACGCCGTCGCCGCGCGCGACGAGCTCCATGATCGCCTTGTCCGTTTCGACCTCGGCGAGCGTCTCGCCGGACTTGACGGCGTCGCCCTCATTCTTGAACCACTTGACGAGGCGTCCCTCCTCCATGGTGGGAGAGAGTGCCTCCATGACGACCTTGGTAGCCATTGAACCTGGAACCGTGGAACGGGGATGAAATGCGGAATCCAGCGCGCCAGCCACGCGAGGGCATGCACCCGCCATGCCTTCGCGCGCCCGGCGCGCTAGTCGAGATACATGACCTTCCGGACGGCCGCGAGGGTCTTGCCGAGATCCGGCTTGGCGGCGCGCTCGAGATTCTTGGCGTACGGCATCGGCACATCCTCCTGGTGCACGCGCACGACCGGGGCGTCGAGGTCGTCGAAGCAGTCGCGCTGGATGTAGTCCACCACCTGCGCGCCAATGCCGGCCACCTCCCAGCCTTCCTCCAACACGACGGCGCGGTTGGTCTTGCGCACGGATGCGGTAATCGCTTCCACGTCCATCGGCCTGACGGTGCGAAGGTCGACCACGTCGACGTGAATGCCGTCCTTGGCGAGGGTGTCGGCCGCCTGCATCGCGACGAGCACCATCTTGCCGTGCGTCACGATCGTGGCGTCGCCCCCCTCGCGCTTGAGGTCGGCCTTGCCGATGGGCACGAGGTACTCCTCATCGGGTACCTCGCCCTTGGTGTTGTAGAGCATCTCGCCCTCGAGCACGATCACCGGATTGTCATCGCGGATGGCGCTCTTGAGCAGCCCCTTGGCATCGTACGGGGTTCCCGGCGTGACCACCTTCAGCCCCGGGATGTGAGCGAGCCACGACTCCCACGCCTGCGAGTGCTGGGCACCGAGTTGCAACGCCGCGCCATTCGGGCCGCGGAAGACCATCGGGATGTTGTACTGACCGCCGGACATGTACAGCATCTTGGCGGCCGAGTTGACCACCTGGTCGAGCGCGAGAAGCGCGAAGTTCCAGGTCATGAACTCGATGATCGGACGCAGTCCGACCATGGCCGCGCCGACGCCGACGCCGGCGAATCCCAGTTCGGTGATGGGCGTATCGACCACGCGCATCTCCCCGAACTCCTGCAGCAGACCCTTCGAGACCTTGTAGGCGCCCTGATACACCGCCACCTCCTCGCCCATGAGGAAGACGCGGTCGTCGCGCCGCATTTCCTCCTGCAGCGCATGGTTCAGGGCATCGCGATACGTAATGACGGGCATGATGGATGTCGGGAGTTATGCCGGATGCGACTCGACCAGCTCGCCGGCCGTGTCGTCGCTGGTGGTATCGACCAGGACGTGTTCGTACAGCGACTCGAGCGGTGGCTCGGGGCTCGCATCGGCGAAGTCCCAGGCATCCTGGCAGATTGCCTTGAGCTCCTCGTCGAGTTCCGTGAAGGCCTTCTCGGTCAACTGGCCGCTGTCCATCATCCGGTGCTTGAGCACGAGGATGGGATCGCGCTTCAGATGTTCGTCAAGCTCTTCCTTGGAGCGGTACGTGCCGCTGACGGCATCGGACATGGAGTGCCCCATGAACCGATAGGTTCGGATCTCGAGCAGCGTGGGAACCGACTCGGTGCGCGCGCGGTCGATGGCCTCGCCAACGGAGGCGCGTACCAGCTCGACGTCCATGCCGTCCACCTGGCCACGCGGCATGTTGTACGACGCCGCGCGCTCATAGATGTCGTGGATGGACGAGGCGCGCTCCAGCGCGGTGCCCATGCCGTAGCGGTTGTTCTCGATGATGAACACCACCGGCAGCTTCCACAGCGCCGCCATGTTCAGCGCTTCGTGGAACGCACCGGTGTTCACCACCGATTCACCCATGAAGCAGAGAATCACCTGGTCGCCGCCGCGATACTTGATGGCGAAACCGACACCGGCGGCAAGGGGCACGTGCCCCCCCACGATACCATGGCCGCCGAGGAAGTTCGTGTTGCGGTCGAAGAGATGCATCGAGCCACCCTTGCCGCGCACGAGGCCGTCGGTGCGTCCGAAAAGCTCGGCCATGATAGAGCGCGGCGAGATGCCGCGGGCCAGCGCCTGTCCGTGATCGCGATAGGTGGTGATGATGTAGTCGTCGGGGCGCAGCAGCGAGATCGCGCCGGTGCCGCACGCTTCCTGTCCGATGTAGAGGTGGCAGAAGCCACCGATCTTGCCAAGCGCGTAGGCCTCCGCACAGCGCTCCTCGAAGCGCCGCTGCAGCAGCATCGAGTGCAGCAGCTCGTGACGGAGCTTGGAGTCGCCGCCCGGCTCGTTCTTGCGGCGAGGCGCCTTCGCGCGGGATTTCTTCTTCGTGGCCATGCGATTCGGGATAAGGTCGCTGTGGATGGACGGCCCCGCGCCGTCCACCGGTGGTGATGCCAGCGGCCGCGGGCCGCTGGCGGGTGGATCAGACGCCAGCCGCCTGTACCTGCTGCCAGGCGTGATAGCTGGAGCGGACGAGCGGCCCCGCTTCCACATGCCGGAATCCCATCTGCAGGCCGGTGGTTCGGAGCTCCGCGAATTCGGCCGGCGTGTAGTAGCGGTCGAGCGGCAGGTGGTCGTCGGAGGGGCGCAGGTACTGGCCGAGCGTGAGGATGTCCACGTTGACCTCGCGCAGGTCGCGCATGACGGCGACCACCTCTTCCACCGTTTCGCCGAGGCCGAGGATCAGCCCCGTCTTGGTGGGGATATCCGGCGCGATGCGGCGGACGTCGCGGAAGATGCGCATCACGCGTTCGTAGCGGCCGCCGGGGCGGGCGCGCTTGTACAGCCGTGGGACGGTCTCGGTGTTGTGGTTGTAGATCTCCGGACGCGCCTCGAGCACGGCGCGGATGGAGCTCTCGTTCCCCTGGAAGTCGGGGACGAGCACCTCCACCGAGCATCCGGGTACACGAGCGTGGATCTGCCGGATGGTTTCGGCAAAGATCCAGGCCCCGTAGTCCGGGAGGTCGTCGCGGTCCACGGAGGTGATGACGGCGTGCTGGAGGCTCATCTCGGCGATCGCCGAAGCCACCCGCGCGGGTTCGCCCACATCGTACCTGGGCGGGCGGCCGTGCGAGACCGCACAGTAGCCGCAGTTGCGCGTGCAGACGTCGCCGAGGATCATGAAGGTGGCGGTGCCATGGTCCCAGCACTCACCCACGTTGGGGCAGCGGGCCTCCTCACAGACGGTGTGGAGGTCGAGCTCGCGCATCAGGTACTTGAGTCGCGCGTAGTTGGTGCCACCGGCCGGCTGGACGGTGAGCCATGACGGCTTCCGCTCAGGGAGTGGCTCGGCGCGGTGGCGCCCCATGATCTGATAGAGTTGCTCGCCCATCTCCCACTCGTAAGGCCGGACGTGGTGCGCCGGCGCGGTGCGGGCAGGGGCCCGGGCGTTCGGCGATGCGCGTGAGCGGGGTAATCTACCCCGGGGCAACGACTGGAACCAGCAGGCGATAACCCCTCTTCATGAGGTACGAGGGTTAGCGAATCCTTGGGGTATTGTGGCCGCTCCTGTTGTCGGCGGGGCCGCGTCGTATTGGTCCCTCGTAGCTGCATTGACCGCGGTGAAACCGGCCCGACGGTCGGCGCGTACGGAGATCAGCCCTGGAGGAGAAATCACCATGTTGCGCACCATCTTCATGATCGGCCTGTTCGCGGTGGCCGGTCTGTTCGTACTCAAGCTGTTCTTCGGCGTCTTTGGCGGGTTGCTCGCGCTGTTCGCGATCCTGCTTGGCTGGGCGATCAAGCTTGCGCTGATCGGCGGGCTCATCTACCTGGTCATTCGCGTCGTCAGCCCCGACACCGCGCGCCGGCTGCGCGAGAAGTGGTCGGGAACCGGCATCTGACGAGCTGATCGCGGTCGGGGGCGCACCTTTGCCTGCCGCACCGTCCAGGCGCTGGCGCGGCTATCCGACGTTCGAGTCGGGGGCGCCGGTGTCCATCTCCTCCAGGCGTTCCACCACTGCCCAGGCCAGCAGGGGCACCATGATCTCATGGTGCCCCGTTATTTCGTAGCCCTGCCCGCCGGCCAGCACGGGTCGCGTCACGACGTTCATGCGCGGACGATAGTGTCGCTGCATGTCGAGGTCGCACGAAACAAAGCCGGTCGGGCGCCCCTGGGTCAGGTTCCGCGCCACGGTCAACGCCTTGAGAAATACCTCGGGCATGATCACCGCGCTGCCGAGGTTGAGCACGACGCCCCCATCGTGCAGGGCGGGGAGGGCGGCGGCGAGGCGTCGAAAATCGCGATGGCTGGTGTCGCCGATCGCGGCGCCGTTCGCGGCGGGGTGCTGGTGGATGATTTCCGCGCCGAGCGCGGCGTGCGCGGTGCAGCCGACTCCCAGTTGACGCGCGGCGAGGAGTATCGAGAGCTCGGGGTGCACCAGGTCGTCGCGTCGTTCGAGTGCGACGCCGACGCATTCACCCATCCCCTGGCCGGACTGCGAGCCGGCGACGAATGCGTCGTTCAGTTCGCGACCCGTTTCCTCGGCCATGCCGAAGGTGCCGTCGGCGAGACCGGCGGCCACATCTTCGGAGGTGCCCCCGAAGCGTGCGATCTCGTAGTCGTGGATCACCGCCGACCCGTTCATCGCGATGTGCGTGACGATGCCGCGCCGCATGAGATCGATCAGCACCGGGGCGAGGCCGGTCTTCACCACGTGTCCGCCGAGCATCACGACGACGGCGCGCCGGGCGCGGGCCGCGGCGGCGATGGCTCCGGCCACGGTGCGGAAGTCGCGCGCGACGAGCACATCGGGGAGGGCGCGCAGAAAGGCGGCGAACGAACGCTGGCCGCGGGGCGCCGGCGGCGTCGCGAATTCCTCGGCGCGCACCTTGTTCGGTCGGCGAACGATGGGGACGGTACGGACCGCCGAGAGATCGGCTTCCGGGATCTCGCTCACCGTCCGGCAGGAGGTTGCGTGAGCGACGGCGCAGTCGCGGCGGCACCGGATCCCGACGGCGGCACGGGTGGCGCAAAGGGGTCGGGGCGAACGACCGACGTGAGGTACAGGTTCAGCGACCCGAACGAGAGGCTGCTCTTCAACTGGACCATCACCCTGCGGTCATCGTCCGACAGCCAGATCCTGGCCTCGCCATCCCCGGAGAAGATGCCCTTCGTCTTGATGACCGGCTTGATGAGGATGGTCGAGAACGTGCCGGCGGGCACCGAGACCATCTCGCGCCCGACAACCGTGATGCGCACGGGGTTGCGATCGGGCTTGAAGTAGCGGTGGAACTCGTACGTCTCGCCGATGGTGAGCGGCAGGGAGCGAACGAAGTAGAGGAACGAGGCGTCGTCGAGCGGGAGGTCGACCGACGGCAGTGGATCGCCACCGTTCTCCGTGTATTCGGCGCGCTCGGGGAAGATCAGGTAGTCGCGCAGTCGTTCCTTGCCGCCCTCCTCGAGCTGCTGCCGGAAGCGCAGCGATGCGAAGTTCGTCGTGTCGATCCACGACTCCATCACGTCGTTCACCCGGTAGAAGAAGGTGCCGCCCTTCACGCGGAAGGTGACGTGCCACGCGGTTTGGTCGCGCACGGTGTCGAGCGCCGAGACTTCCATGCTGCCGCTCCCCACCTTGATCGGCCCGAACTTGACGTCGTAGGTGAGCCGTTCGCCGACCATGAACGGCACGTCGAGCGAGGGCTGCTGCCGCGCGTGTGCGGTGGTAAGGAGCGAGAGCGCGGCGAGGGCCGACAGCGCGGTACGCATCATGGGCGTGGCGCCGATTTCCGATGGGACTGCGCGTGGCGCGCGAACCGGTAGAGCGACACGGCGTCCGCCAGCGGCTTCACGCGACTGGCGCGCGGACGCAGGTCGTAGCGCGGTGGGAGGGAGACGGTTTCCACGCGCCGAGCGAGGGGGGTGGCGCGCAGGAGGAGGTCGACGTTCGCGCTCCATCCCGTTCCGCGCGAAAGCGGCGCATCACCCACCGCGCGGATCATGTCGCGCACGAGCGCGATGCGATACAGGCGGAAGGCGCCGAACGGATCGCTCACCCCGGGGACGGCGACGAACGGACGCAGCACCCAGGGTGCCACGCGATGCAGGCGGCGAACCGGCGGCGGGAGGGCGGCAGCGCCGTCGGCCGCACGATCGCCAACGACGAGGTCCGCTCCACCCTCGAAGCGCTTGACGAGTTCGGGGATGTGCTCGGGCTGATCGGTGAAGTCGCCCTGCATCGTGATGAGCGCGTCTCGTCGCGGATAGCGCGAGCGTGTGGCGACGGCGCGCATCAACCGGTCGAGGGCGCCGGCGTAGCCGAGGCGATGCTCGCCGCGGATCACCGTGAGCGGCAGGACTCGGGCATACGGCTCGAGCGTTTCGGCCGTGGAATCCGCGCTGGCGTCGTCGTAGACGACGATCTCGAACTCGCGCGAGAACGTCGCGAAGACCTGGCGGATCTTCCACAGGAGCACCCCGATGGTGGGGGCTTCGTCGAACGCGGGGATGCCGATGAAGAGCAATGGGGTGCCTGTGGCGGGTCGAGGCGGGCGGTCGTGTGGAGTCGATGCAAGCGGGCGAACCGCCCAAAGCTATGCCCCGAGGAGACGATCGTACACGGCGCGCGTGCCGTCGACCATTCGCTCCACGCCGAACCGCGCGGCTCGCTCCGGACCGGCCGCAGCGAGTGCGTCGCGCCACGCCGGGTCGACGATGACCCGTTCGACCGCCGTCGCAAAGGCCTGTACATCGCCGGCCGCGACGAGCACACCGTTGCGGCCGTCCTCGATCAGCTCCCTCAGCCCGCCAACGGCGAACGCGACGGGGGGGACGCGAAGCGCCATGGCGTCGATGACGGCCGTGCCCAGCCCCTCGGCGCGGGAGGGGTGGAGCAGGAAGTCGAGCCCCGCGACGGCGTCGTGCACCTCGTCCACGAAGCCGGCGCGAAAGGCCTCCACGCCGCCCAGCGGGACGATCCCGCCGAACGCGCCACCCAGCAGGACGAGACGAAGGCGGTTGCGGCTGGCCTCGGGCAACGCCTGCATGATGGCTTCGAGGCTCGTGAGCCCCTTCTCCGAGGTCATGGCGCCGACGATGCCGCCGACGACGACATCCGCCGGCCAGCGGCATTCGGTGCGCCAGTCGCGGCGATGATTGGCCGCGGGGGTGGGCACCCCCGAGTACACGATGTCGATGCGCGCCGTGTCGACGCCCCCCTGGACGAGTGCGTCGCGGACGGATTCGGAGATGGCGATGAACCTCGTTACTCGTGCGCCGTACTTGATGCGTCCGCGTGGCACGAACGTCACGCGCCGCGTGACGACGAGCGGGGGGCGCGGCCGGGTGGTGATGCCGGCCAGCGCCGAGAGCGCGATGGCGTGCGACCGGGCATCGTGGGCGTGGACCAGCTCCGGACGCCATGTGCGGATGATCCGCCGGACGCGGCGGACGGCCATGAGATCCCAATCGGCTCGCATGCGGACCGACGCACTGGCCACGCCGGCGAGTCGCAGACGTCGCAGGAGGGGCGAGCCGGGGTGGGCGACGACGAGGCCCTCCATCCCGGCGTCGCGTAACCCGCGCACCAGGAACAGGATCTGTCGCTGCCCGCCGCGCCAGTCGCGCCCCGAGTCGAGGTGAAGGATGCGTCGCGCCATGGGTGCCGAAGATTGTGGGAGCGCGGAAGGGCGGGCAACATGATCGTTGGGGGGCGCGCTTGCCGGGGCTGTACGACCGCCGTAGGCTGCAGAAGTCCGTGGCGCCGCACACCCGGGTGCTCCAACGGGTCGGTGCTCCTCGATGCTCGTCCCGCACCGGCCGCTTCTCCGTGCACATCCGCCGACTTCTGGTCACGCTTGTCATCGTTGCCGGCTGCGCGGTGCCCTCGATGCGCCGGAGCACCTCGGAACGGGTTGCGTTGCCGACGGCGCGCGAACTCGAGGCGGATCTCGAACGTGTGCAGCGCCTCTCGCGTGTGAGCGGTGAGTCGAGCGACCACATCACGCCGGCAATGTCGTTTGTGTCGGCGCGACTGGCGGCGCTGGGCATCGCGCCAGCGGGCGACAGCGGCTATCTGCAGCGCGTACCCATGGTGGAGCGCAGCGTTGCTCCGGCGACGGTGCTGGAGGTCGTCACGCCGACGGCCTCGCGTCGGCTGCGCACGGGCGACGAGCTGGCGCCGCTCATTTCGCTCGGCGCCGGCATGCCGGCGCCGCGACTCACGGCGACCGGGCCGGTGGTGTTTGCCGGGTACGCGAGCGGTTCGGCTACGGGGGAGGCACCGACCGGCGCGGACGTCGCCGCGGGTGTGGAAGAAGCGCGAGATGCACTCGACACGCTGCCGTTGGCGGGTGCGGTCGTGGTGGCGGTGATGGGAGCGCCACCATCGGCGAGTGCGTCGATGCGTGCGGCGCTCGATGCCCCCGAACAGGTTGCCGTGCGACTGCAGCGGTTGCTGGCGGCGCGCCCGGCGGCGGTGATCCTGCTGTTCCCGCCACATCTGGAGGGTACATACCGGGCGTTGCTGGAAGCCGGGGAGCGGGCGAACTCGCTCGACGCGGGGGATCGCACGCCGCCGGGGCAGCGCGTGCTGCCGCCGGTGTTCGTGGGACCGGCGCAGGCCGGCTCTCCGCTGCTGCCATCGGGGTGGCCGCTGAACGACGAACCCGCGGTACTGGAAGGGCATCGCTTTCGCGCCGACGTGGTGGAGGCGGTGACGGTCCGGCCGACATACAACGTGGTTGGCATCCTGCGCGGGAGGGATCCCGGGCTGGCCGGCCGGATCGTCGCGTTAGGCGCCGAGGGACCGTGGGCGGCCGACAGCGCTGGCCGCGCCCATGCGGAGCGTCGTGAACAGGCACCAGGGGAGGACGACGGGAGCGGGCTGGTGACGCTGCTCGCGGCGGCGCGGGTACTCGCCGGCGAGCCGCGGCCGGCGCGTTCGATCCTGTTCGTGATCCATCCGGAGGGTGCGGCGGCAGCGGCGGGGGTGGAATGGTTCATCCGCGATTCCCTCGTGCAGGCGGATTCGATCGACCTGCTGCTGGCGCCCGCACACCTGGCGCGCGGGAGCGGCGACTCGGTCGTGGTGGCGCTGATCGATGGCGTGTCGGGGGGGGTCGCCGGAGCCGGCCGGATGACGCGTCAGCGGCTTGCGGTCGACGATCCGCTGGGTGTGATCGACTCCGTGAATGCAGCGCTGGTGCCGCCGCTCGTGCTCGTGCCCTGGCAGAGCGCGCAGACCCCGCGCACGTCGACGACCCGGGGCCTGTGGCCGTGGGTGCGGGCCGGTGTGCCGGTGCTGCGGCTGTCGGCGCCGTCGGGGGTCGACTGGCTGAGAGACGGAACACCGAGCGCGCCTGCCATGACGCGGCCGGGCATCCTGCTCGCACGACTGGTTCGCGCGCTGGCGAGCCGCGACGGGGGAAGCATCGAGGCACGCGCGCAGCGGTTCCGCGAGAGTCGTTGAGCTGCAGGATGTGCGACCTTCGTGGTTCGATGCAGTTGAACGTCGTGGTTGCACGACGGACCCCGCGGCACCGTCAGCACTCTCGGGACGCGAGTGCCAGCATGCGCACTGTCGCGTGATCGAGATCGCGTAGTTGCGGTGCCGCACGGCGCTCAACGCTCGCGTGCCGGTGGCGCCGCGCGCGGTGCGTCGTCTGCCGGAATGAGGGGCGAGGCACCACAGCCGCGGCGAACTTCGCGTTAGGTCGCGGGGTAGTACCGACAGGTGACGCCGACGTCGGAGGCACTCATGATCATGGCGAACACGCACGACCGCTTCACGCGGGCAGATGCGCAACTGGCACTGCGGCTGATCGCCGCGGGCTCGGACCAGGCACACGCCGAGGCCGAAGTCACGCTGCGCGAGCAGGGGATCGATGCACTGCTCGACGACCCTCGCCTGCTCACGGGACTCATGCGCGCCGGCCAGGGCGCCCACGCGTCGCTCGCCCTCTTTGCCTACGTCCTGGTGCGGCACGCCCTGCGCGGCGCCGGTGAGGGCGATCGCGTGCTGGCCGACTATGTGGCCGCGGTGCTGCTGCACTTCAGCCGCGCGGTGCGCACGACACGGGTGGCCGAGCACGACGACGAGATCTACACCACGCTTACCGGCCTGCTGGCAGCCGTCGATTCATCCGACGCGCAGCGCAGCTTCCTCGTGCGCGCGCACCTGGGCAACTATGCGCTCTGGGTCAGCGGCATCTTCCCGGACTGGATCGAGCACCGCCGCTGGCGCCGCGGCGGACCGGATCTGGCCTACTACGAGGAGATGGGACGACGAGGATTTCAACTCGCGGCAGCGCACCGGCTGGCAGGAGACCTGACGCCGGTCTTTGCGAGCGCGGCCGATCGCTTTCCGCGGCTGCGACAGGCGCTCAACTCCATCAGCGACCAGGTGCTGTTTCCACATCACCAGACCGCAGAAAAGCTCATCAGACAGGTGGAGGATGAGGCACGATGGAAGGAGAACTGCTGAGGGATACCTCGCGCCTTGCAGCAGTTCGCGCCGTCCGGAACCGTGCGCCCTGCAGCCCTCAGTCCCTGCCTTCCTTTCGATCTCGACACGCAAGCGCAAACGACTCGTACATCCCCCGTTCGCCGCCGCCATCGTCGATGAGCTCTTCCGGATGCCATTGTATCCCCTGCATCCACCATCCGTCGTCCGTGCATTCGATCGCTTCGATCACGCCATCCGGCGCGCGGGCGCTGATGCGCAGGCCGTCGCCAGGGCGATCGACGGCCTGATGATGCAGCGAGTTCACCGCCGTGCGCTGTGTTCCGAGGATGTCGGCGAGGCGTGAATCGCCGTCGACGGTGATGTCGTGCGTGCGATCGGTGCGTGCGCCTGGTTGCTGGTGGCGCAGCGCGCCCGCGATTGACGATGGGATGTCCTGGACGAGCGTGCCGCCGAAAGCCACGTTGATGACCTGCATGCCCCGACAGATCGCGAGCGTCGGCAGCCGGAGCGCACGGGCCGCTTCGGCGAGCGCCAACTCGGTCGCGTCGCGCGCGCCGGACATGTACTCGACCGTTGGATGCGGCTCGGCGTGGTAGCGTGCCGGATCGATGTCCTCACCGCCGGTGAGGACCAGTCCATCGACACGCTCGAGCAGCGACGGCACGTCGGCGTTGTCGGCCAGCGGGGGAACGAGCAGCGGAACGATTCCCACCGTCTCCAGGGCGTGCACGTATGCCTGGTTCAGGCGGATCCGGCGCACGCCGTCGGTTTCCCGCACGGCGGCGCTGACGGCCACGATCGGTGCGTTGGGCATTCGGCGGGGCGTGCGGTGGGGGCAGATGGCGTCCAGCGGGGTATGACGGCGGTCACGCGCCGATTGCCGGCAGTGCCCGCACGTTGCGGGAGGGGTCGCGCAATCTATATCGTTCGCGGGACGAGTCCCGACATCGTTCGCGGGACGTGTCCCGACATCGCTCGCGGGACGTGTCCCGACATCGTTCGCCGACCGCGATCGCCTGTACCGTCACCGGGAGCCACGTGTTCGACGACATCCGGAACGCCTTCCGTGAGCTGCTGCGCGGGAATCCATCAGCCGACGCGCGTCGCGGCATCCTTGCCGACATGCGTGAGACGCTCGTCCGCGCCCGGATGGGAGTGGATGACCTGCGTCAGGGTGTTGGCGAGACGAAGCGCCGGCTCGAGGCCCAGCGCCGGGAGCTCGAAACGGTCCAGCGCAGGAAGTCGCTGGCGGAGGGCATCAACGACGCCGAGACCGTACGCGTGGCCACGAGATTCGAGTCGGTGCAGACGGAGAAGGTGACGATTCTCGAACGCAAGCTCGAGAACCAGGAGGCCGAGCTCGAACTGGTGGAGCGTGAGGTGCAGGAGATGATGAGCGAGCTCAAGGCCGCCGCGGCGGGTGCCGTGCCGCCGCCGCTGCCGCACGAGCGCGCGGCGAAGGAGGCGGAAGCGGAGGTGGCCGACCTCACCGGCGACCGCGCGCTCAATGAGGAGATGGAGCGGATGGCACGCGCCCAGCGTCGCGCCGACTCCGCCGCCGAGGCCGACGAGAAGCTGGCGGCGCTCAAGCGCCGCATGGGGAAGTAGCGCCGGTGTCTCGCGCGGCGGCTGCCGCGCTGACGTTCGCGGTGGTGGCGGCGACAAACCTTCCTGCGCAGATCGTCCCGCGCACGCAGGTTGCCTGCAACGGCCAGCGAATCAGCGACGTGATCATCCGCGCCCAGGGGCCGTCGTTCGGCGGCGTCTTCGAGCGCTATGAACTGCTGGCGGCGCTGACGCACAACCTGCACGTCACCACCGATCCTGACGTCATCCGTCGCTTCGTCCTCCTGCGCGCCGGAGACATCTGCACCCCCATCCGACGCTCCGAGAGCGAACGCGTGCTGCGCGCGCAGCCGTTTCTTGCCGATGCCAGCGTGACCGCCTACCCCGACGGCGCCGACGGTGTGCGGGTGGAAGTCGTGACCGTCGACGAATTCTCACCGGTGGCGTCGGTCGGCGTCTCCAGCACGAGTCCGTGGATCACGCGCCTCAAGGCCGGGAGCGAGAACCTGAATGGCACCGCCACCCGCGTGGTCGGTACCTGGCGCGAGGGTTTCGATTATCGCGATACGTACCGCGCCGAGGTGATCGACTACCAGGCGTTCAACCGGCCGCTCGTGCTCCGGCTGAACGCGGCGCGCCGCGGCGTGGGCGGCGGTTGGGACCTGGACCTCGCGCGGCCGTTCTACACCGATGTGCAGCGCACCGCGTGGCGGGTGGTCGTTGGCCGCAGCCGCGAGCTCGTACCCTTCGTACGTCCACGCAGCGCCGACCCGGCAGTCCTCGTGGAACGATTGTGGGCCGATGTCGGAGGCGTGGTGCGCATCGGTGAACCGGGGCGACTCAGCCTGTTGGGTCTCTCGCTGTCGCGCGAGCAGTCGGATCCGGCGCGTGTGCCGGTGCTCGTGGCGGACAGCGGGCTGGTCACCGACACCAGCACCGCACTCATCGACCGCTACGTGATGCGTCGCGTTGCACGGGTGAATCTGCTCGGCGGCGTGCGCAAGATCGACTTCCTTCGCGTGACCGGATTCGATGCGCTGACCGCCGGACAGGACGTACGCCGCGGCATCCAGTTGGGCACCCTGTTCGGGCGAAGCCTCTCCATGCTCGGCAGCCGCGACGATGACATCTTCACGTCCACCGACCTTTACGCGGGAGTGGGAAACGCGCAAAGCTTCGGCGCGGTGGAGATGCGCGGCGAGGCGCGCCGGAGCCTGGACACCCATCGGTGGGACGACGTGCGCGCAAGCGGTCGCGCGGCGTGGTACATCCACCCGGGCGATGCGCACACGGCGCTGCTCTCCGCCGAGTACACCGGTGGCTGGCGGCTGCGGAGTCCCTTCCAGCTCGACCTCGGCGAGTACCGCGGTGGTCAGCGCGGCTACGCGGGCGCCGACCAGCCCGGGGGGCAACGGTTGCTGGTGCGGCTGGAGGATCGACTGATCATGGGCAACGTGCGCGGCTCCGCCGACCTCGGCGTGGCGCTGTTTCTCGAATCGGGGCGCATGTGGGCCGGCGATGCGCCGTTCGGCGAGACGACACCGTTCCGGCACTCGATCGGGGCCAGCCTGCTTGCCGCCATTCCCCCCGGGTCGCAGCGCCTGTGGCGGCTGGACGTTGCCGTGCCCCTCAATTCGGTGGATGGCGCCGGTCTCGACATCCGCCTCACCACGGAGAACCGGACCCGCACGTTCTGGATCGAGCCTAACGACTTCGTGCGCAGCCGCGAGCGCTCGCTGCCGAGCGGCATTTTCTCCTGGCCGTAGGCGGGATCAGCGCGCGGGCTGGTGCAGCGCGGCCAGGGGCAGGTGCCGCCGGGGCGGCTGCGTGCCGCCGGCGCGTTGCTGGTCTTCCCAGGTGATCGTGCTGGGCGGCTGCTTGATGCAGGCCGCCAGGTGCCCGGGCGCCTTGGTCTCGAGCGGCGGCACGATCGCCGCACAGGCGGCGTCGCGCGAGGGGTGATGGCAGCGCGGATGAAAGACGCACCCCGACGGCGGATTGGACGGTGAGGGCACATCCCCTTCGAGCACGATCCGCTCGCGACCGGCACCAGGATCGGGGACGGGAACGGCCGACAGCAGCGCCTGCGTGTACGGCATGCTCGGCTCGCGATACAGCGCCGCGGCATCGGCCAGCTCCACGATCCGCCCGAGATACATGACGGCCACGCGATCGGCAATGTGCTCGACCACCGACAGGTCGTGCGCGATGAACAGGTAGGTGAGTCCGCGATCGCGCTGGAGATCCTGCAGCAGGTTGATGACCTGCGCCTGCACGCTCACATCGAGCGCCGAGACAGGTTCATCGCAGACGATGAGCTCCGGTTCCACCGCCAGTGCGCGTGCGATACCGATGCGCTGTCGCTGGCCGCCGGAGAACTCGTGCGGGTAGCGGCCCGCGTACTCCGGCCGGAGGCCGACTTCCTCCAGCAGCTGGCGCACCCGACGATCCGCCTCCGCGCCGGCGGCGAGGCGATGAATCGTCAGCCCCTCGCGTACGATCGCGCCCACGGTCATGCGCGGGTTCAGCGACGAGAACGGATCCTGGAAGATGATCTGGATGCGGCGCCGCAGCGCGCGCAATGGCTCCGCGCCCAGCGCACCCATGTCGATGCCGTCGAACCGGACCGATCCCGACGTCGGCTCGATCAGGCGCAGGATCGAGCGACCGAGCGTGGTCTTGCCACAGCCGGATTCTCCCACGATGCCGAGTGTCTCGCCACGCGCGACATCGAACGACACGCCGTCCACCGCCCGCACCGCACCGCTGGCGCGCCCGAACAGGCCGGACCGGACGGGGAAGTGCTTGACCAGGTCGCGAACCGAGAGCAGCGGTGTGTGGTCCGCATCGGAGGGGCGAGCTGTGCTCACGCCGGCGTCTCCGCCGCGGCGATCGTCACGCGCCGCTCGGGCTCCTCGGCCAGGTGGCAGCGCGACTCGTGGGGCGTGCCGCTCCCCACAGGGTACATCGGCGGCGCCTCCTCGGCGCATCGCGACCACGCCGACGTGCACCGGTCGCGGAACCGGCAGCCGTCGGGCCAGGCGGTGGGAGGCGGTACGCTTCCGGGGATCACCGCCAGCCGCTCGCGCGCGTGACCGACGCGCGGCATGGCGTGCAGCAGGCCGATGGTGTACGGGTGGTGCGGCTCGGCGAACAGTTGCTCGACCGGCGCCTCCTCGACCACCTGGCCGCCGTACATGACGATCACGCGCGACGCCGTCTCGGCGATCACGCCGAGGTCGTGCGTGATCATGAGGATCGCGGTGCCGAGCGTGGACTGCATGCGGCCGAGCAGCTCGAGGATCTGCGCCTGGATGGTGACGTCGAGCGCGGTCGTCGGTTCGTCCGCGATCACGAGCGCGGGCTTCATGATGAGCGCCATGGCGATCAGCACGCGCTGGCGCATTCCCCCCGAGAGCTGGTGCGGATACTGTCGCGCACGCGTGGCCGCATCGGGGATCCCGACTTCATCGAGCATCGCGATCGCGCGCTCACGCGCCTCGCGCCGCGACGCCCGGTCGTGCACGCGAACGACCTCGGCGATCTGTTCACCCACGGTGAAGACCGGGTTGAGCGCGGTCATCGGCTCCTGGAAGACCATCGCCATCCGGTTTCCGCGTACGCGCCGGATCTCCTCGGCGCCGAGCGTCAGCAGGTCGCGTCCCTCGAACAGGATGCTGCTCCCCGGCTCGATGCGTCCGGGGGGCTGGATCAGTCGGAGCAGCGAGAGGGCGGTGACCGACTTGCCGCAGCCGGATTCCCCCACGATGCCGACCGTCTCGCCGGCGCGCACGTCGAACGACACCCCGTCGACCGCTCGCGCGAGCCCCGCGGACGTCCGGAACCACGTGCGCAGGTTGCGAACGGAGAGGAGGGGATCGGTCATCGCGGCGGAAGCTGGCGCGGGTCCATCGATTCGCGCAAGCCGTCGGCGACCACGTTCACGGCGAGCACGGTGGCCACGATGGCCGCGCCGGGAAATACCGACAGCCACCACAGTCCGCGAATATCGGCGAGCCCGTCGGCGAGGATCGTCCCCCAGCTTGGACTCGGAGGTGCAAGCCCCACACCGATAAACGAAAGTCCGGCTTCGAGCACAATGGTGTGTGCCACACCAAGCGTGGCGGCGACGAGCAGCGGCGCGACCACATGCGGCGCGACATGGTGCCAGAGCACGCGTGCGCGCGTTGCGCCGAGTGCGTGCGCGGCGTGCACGAACGCGCGTTCGCGCGCCACGAGTACCTCGGCGCGGATGATCCGGCTGGTGCCGAACCACCCCGTCAGCCCGAGCAGCAGGATGAGCGACGGTACGCCAAGGGTGCCCCACAGGGCGACGACGAGGAGCAGCACGAGCACGCGGGGCACGGCGAGCGCGGCGTCGACGATGCGCATCATGATCGTATCCACCACGCCGCCGGCAGCGCCGGCGATTGCCCCCCATGCCGCGCCGACGGTGACCGAGAGCAGCGCGGCGAGCAGCGCCACCGAGAGCGACACGCGTGCGCCATGCATCACGCGGCTGAACACATCTCGGCTGAACGGGTCGGTTCCGAATGGGTGCGTCCACGACGGCGGCTGGCTGCGCATGGCGAGCAGGTCCGGCTGGGCGCGCGGATCGAACGGGGCGAGCCAGGGTGCGAGCGCGCCCGCCACGACGAACACGCCGAGGATCACGAGCGCGACCGTCATCGCGCGCCGCCCGGACCCTGTCGGTATGTCGGCGGCCAGCGGGGTCCGTTGCGCCAGGGCCACAGCGCGCGGAGGCGGAGGCATGGTCTCCACGTCAGGCGGCGTCCACCCGCGGGTCGAGTGCGCGTTGCGCGAGGTCGGCGCAGAGTCCGCCGATGACGACGAGCACGCCGCCGATCATGGTGCACGCCATGACCAGCGGATAGTCACGCGCGGCCACCGCACCGACTGCCGTGCGCCCCATCCCCGGCCAGGCGAACACCGTCTCGACGAAGACCGCGCCGCCGAGCAGCGCGGGGAGGGCGAGGCCCGTGAGCGTGATCACGGGTGCGATGGCGTTGCGCAGTGCGTGCCGGTAGATGACCGCGCGTTCCGACAGTCCCTTCGCCCGTGCCGTGCGGATCCAGTCATCCGGCATCACATCGAGCATCGCGGCGCGCTGGTAGCGGGCGACCGTCGGGGTGGCCAGCAGCGCCAGCGTGAGTGCGGGGAGCACGAGATGGCGTGCGACATCGACGGCGCGCGCCACGGTGCCGCGGTATGGCGCCATCACCGCGTCCTGCATGCCGCCCACCGGAAAGACCGGCAGCCAGTAGCCGAGCGCGAGCAGCAGGAAGAGGGCGAGCCAGAAGTCCGGGAGCGACGCGAGGAACAACGAGATGCGCGTGCCCCAACGATCAAAGCGGGAGCCGGCGCGCGCTGCCTGCGCGACGCCCAGCGCCATGCCGGCAACGAGGCTGACGAACAGCGCCGTACCCATGAGCAGCAGCGTGGGGGGGAGCACGCTCCGCAGCACGTCACGGACGGGGCGGTTGTGCTGGATGGAGATGCCGAGATCGCCGCGCGCGGTGGACGCCATCCATTGGGCGAACTGCGTCAGCGGCGGGCGGTCGAGCCCCCACGCCGCGCGCATGCGTGCGCGAGCGGCGTCGCTGAGGCGGGTATCGGCAAGCGCGTCGGCGAATGGATCACCGGGCGCGAGATGGATCAGGGCGAACGTGAGGGCGGCGACCAGCGCAACGATCGCCAGCCCTTCGAGCAGCCGGCGGACGATGAACCGTCCCACGCGCTACGGTGCGTCCGCTGCCGGCGCGAGGCGATCGCGCGGAATGCGCTCGTCGGCGGGGATGGACCAGTCGGCGATCGAGGTCCACCAGGCGTCGGGGCGCATGGCGGGGCGCTGGAATCGGCGGTGTACGATGAACGAGCCGATCACTTCGTACACCCAGATTGCCGGTGCGTCGTCGACCACCGTCTGATACGCGCGCTCGAGAAGTTCGCGGCGGGCCACGTCATCGCGGGCGGCGAGTGCGCTGTCGAGCTCCGCATCGAACGACGCCGAGCTGTACCGGCCGAAGTTGAAATCATCACCGTTTCCGTCGGAGCCTTTGGCGGATCCCCAGTTCTGTTCCAGTCCGTTGACGTTTGGTTCGGTGTGCGCCGCGTCGAAGCTCGCATCGAACCGGCCGCTGTACGTCCGTTGCATCCATGCCTGGGGTTCGATGGCCTCGATGTCCATGCGCACGCCCACCAGTCGGAGCGCCTCCTGGATGGGCACGGCCGTGCGCATGCGCGATCCACTCACGTTGGGGACGAGCACCGAGAAGCGCAACGGTCGTCCTTCACGCTCACGCACGCCATCGCCGTCGGCGTCGCGCCAGCCGAGGGAGTCGAGGAGCTGGCGGGCGGCGTCGGCGTCGTAGGCGATCTGGGTGACGGACGTGTCGGCCATGCGCTGGGCGCGCGTCATCGGGCCCACCGATGGCGCGGCCAACGAGTCGAAGGTGGCACGGACGATCGTCGTGCGATCGACGGCCATGGTCAGCGCGCGACGCAGGGCGCGGTCGGCGAACAGGGGGTGTGGGCGGTTGCGATCGCGCGGATCGCGCAGGTTGAAGCGGACGAACACGTAGTCGAAGCCGGGATACCGGACGAGCGTGAACTCCGGATGCTTGGGCAGCTCGCCGAGCGTCGCAGGGGTCAACTGTTCGGCCAGATCCACCTCGCCGGTGAATGCCCGCGCCGCGGCGGCCACGTTCTGCGGCGTGATCGAGAAGATCACGCGGTCCAGCGGAGGGCGTCCCCGGTAGTTCGAGGTGTCCGCGCTCACTTCGATGAGCTGTCCGTCGAGCCAGCGCGTGAACCGGAACCGTCCACTCCCCACCGGTGCGCGCCCGAATGGGTTCTGCCGGATGGTGGCTCGATCAGCGCTTGCCAGCAGGTGCGACGGCAGGATCAGCATGTGGTGCACGGCGTCGTAGAACTCGCCCGGATAGCGGCGCGAGAACCAGAAGACGGCGCTGTCGGGAGCCTGCACCGTGACCGAGTCGATCTCCGCGAGCCGGGAAGCGTGCGGCGACGCAACCAGCGTGTCGGTGTACAGCTCCCACGTGAACCGAACGTCCTCGGCGCGCACCGGTGCGCCATCGTGCCAGCGCGCGTCGGCGTCAATGTGGAAGGCAATGCGCAGCGAGTCATCGCTCCACGACCATCCATCGGAGAGGCGCGGCGCGAAGGTGCGGTCATCGCGGCCGTCGAGGGACGGCGAGATGGCCGCGAGCGGATCGAAGATCTGGTCCGCCACGACCTTGCTCTGCACCTGCTGCATGACCGGCGGGATCAGCGGCTCGGACTCCACCGGCTGCGCGATGACGAGCGTGCCGCCGGTCGGTGCGTTGGACACGGGGGCGGACTCGCCGCAGGCGACGACGGCGCTGAGCAGCGCGCAGACGCACGCGCGCGCCACGTTCCTAGCGGCGCCAGGTCCAGTCGTCGTCGCGATAGTGCTCGTCCAGTCGCTCGAAGTGATCCCGCGGGATCTCGCTGAAGTCGATCGGTTCGAGCCCGGAATCGATGCGGTCGCGTACGGCGTCGACGAGCGTTCCGGCCACTTCATCCAGCTCCGGAGCGCGGCCAAGCGCGTCGCGAAGCGTGGCCGCGAGCGCGGCCTCGGGGACCCCGTTTCCCGCGAGTGTTCGAACCAGCGCCTGATCGTCATCGAGCAGAATCGATCCGTGTTGGAGATACGCGTCCCGTTCCCGCCACTGCGCCGATCCAATGAGCTTGCGATCGTTCACCACGATCTCGCCAAGCGCCGGCCGCTCGAAGCAGGGGGCGGCGTCGGGCAACGCCGCACGGACGGATGGCGCTGCAAGGCTGGCGGCGACGCCAAGCCGGGCGAGTCCATCGAGCAGTAGACGATTGATCGCGTCATACGATGCGCGCGCGGAAGTGCCGGGCTGGACCGGTGCGGACACGCTGTACGTGATCTCGTGATGGTGCAGGAGGGCGCGTCCACCCGTGGGGCGCCGCACGAAATCGACGCCCATGCCGCGCGCCCGTTCGGGCTCCCAGATACCCCGCGCTCGCTGGTGGCGCCCGAAGGAGAGGGTGGGCCGGCTCCAGGCGTAGACGCGCAGCACGGCCTCGCCGCTGGTGCGGGCCCGATCGAGGAGCGCCTCGTCGATTGCCATGTTCTCGTGGCCGGCGCGCGCCGGAGTGATCATGTAACGCCAGTGCACCCGACAATTCTAGGTTCTGCCGGGGGAATCCGGGAATCTCGTGTGGTGCGGCAAATACCGGGGGGGCGGCAGGACCGCCTGCGGCGGGCTCACGCCGACTGCCGAGGGCGTGGCAGGACCGCCTGCGGCGGGCTCACGCCGACTGCCGAGGGCGCGGCAGGACCGCCTGCGGCGGGCTCACGCAGACTGCCGAGGGCGCGGCAGGACCGCCTGCGGCGGGCTCACGCAGAGGCGCGCGGAGGGCACGCGGAGGGTCGCGGAGGAATACTCGACGCGGCACTTGCTCGGCGCTCGAGAGCAAAGCAGTCGGATCAGTCTCAGAAGAAACAACAGCACCTCCCACACGAACGTCTCCATCACGCCGCACATCCTGCCTCTGCGTACCTCTGCGTGCCCTCCGTGTCCTCTGCGGTAGCGCCGCAGGCAACGCCGGCCCCGTCGCCGAGACCCGGCGTCACCGTTTCGGCGGTTCACGGCGTCATGTAGACTTCGCCGCAGCGAGACGGGTTCGTCCTGAGAAGCTGCTCATGAAACGACTCGCCTTCGCCGTCGGCATTTATCGATCATGCTCCCCATCGTGCGCCTGGCGCACCATGGCTCGCCCCCGATTCCGTCCGTTGCCGGTACCTCCGAGGATCGAATGACCAGCACCCGAATTTCCCCGTCCGCCACGATCGAGATCGACCCGTTCACGGGCCGGCACGTCGGTCCCACCGCCGATGATGTCGCGGCGATGCTCACGGCACTCGGCTACGAATCGCTCGATGACTTCATCGATGCCACCGTCCCCGAAGGCATCCGCTACCGGAAGCCGCTCGAGATTGGCGAGGCCCGTACCGATACCGACGTGCTGCGCGAGATTCGCGCGATGGCCGGCAAGAACCGCGTCTTCCGGTCGTATCTCGGGCTCGGCTACTACGACACGATCACACCGCCGGTGATCCAGCGAAACGTGCTCGAGGATCCGGGATGGTATACGGCCTACACGCCGTACCAGGCGGAGATCGCGCAGGGTCGGCTGGAGGCGCTGCTGATCTTCCAGACGCTGGTCATGGATCTCACCGCGCTGGAGATGGCCAACGCATCGCTGCTCGACGAGGGCACCGCGGCCGCCGAGGGGATCGCGATGGCGCACGCGGTGAAGGGGAGCGACGAGAAGCGCACCGTGGTGGTGTCGCGCTCGTGTCATCCGCAGACCATCGACGTGGTGCGCACGCGCAGCGAGGCGCGCGGCTGGACGCTCACGCTGGCCGACGATGATGCGCTGCCGATCGGCCCCGACGTGTTTGCCGTGCTGCTCCAGTACCCCGCCACCGACGGTGCCATTCGCGACTATCGCGAGGTGGCGGAGCGGACGCATGCCAACGACGCCCTGCTGGTGGTGGCGAGCGACCTGCTGGCGTTGACGATGCTGACGCCGCCGGGCGAGTGGGGGGCGGACGTATGCGTCGGCAACTCACAGCGCTTCGGCGTGCCGATGGGGTATGGCGGACCGCACGCCGCGTTCTTCGCCACGCGCGACGAGTACCGCCGACACATGCCCGGCCGCCTGATCGGCGTTTCGCGTGACGCTTCGGGGCGGCAGGCGCTGCGCATGGCGCTGCAGACGCGTGAGCAGCACATCCGCCGTGAGAAGGCCACGAGCAACGTGTGCACCGCGCAGGTGCTGCTGGCCGTGATGGCGGCGATGTATGCCGTGTGGCATGGACCGGTCGGCCTCAAGCGCATCGCGCGCAACGTGCATCGCCTGGCGCGGGCGCTGGCGGATGGTGCCGAGCAGCTCGGCCACACCGTGAGCCACGCCGACTACTTCGACACGGTTCGAATCGAGCCGGCGGGACGGAGCGCGGCATCGGTGATCGACGCCGCGCGCGAACGCGGGATCAACCTGCGCGCGGAGAATGGCGCGCTGATCGTGGCGCTCGACGAGGCGACCTCGGTGCCGGACGTGCGCGAGCTGCTGGTGCTGCTCGGCGCGCCGTCGGGCGAAGGCGGGAACGCCGCCGCGGCGGATGGTGACGAGGCGTTCGACGAGCGGTTCCGCCGCACGACGCCCTTCTGCACGCATCCGGTGTTCGGCATGCACCACTCCGAGACGGAGATGCTGCGCTACCTGCACAAGCTGAAGGCGCGCGATCTCTCGCTCACGCACTCCATGATTCCGCTCGGCTCGTGCACCATGAAGCTCAACGCGACGGCGGAGATGATGCCGGTCACGTGGCCGGAGTTCGGGGCGCTGCACCCGTTCGCGCCGGTGGAGCAGGCGCAGGGGTACGCCGAGCTGTTCGCCGGGCTGGAGCACGACCTGGCGGAGATCACCGGCTATGCCGCGGTCTCGCTCCAGCCTAACGCCGGTTCGCAGGGCGAGTTCGCCGGGCTGATGACCATTCGCGCGTACCATGTCGCGCGTGGTGACGGTGCGCGCGATGTGTGCCTGATTCCGCAGTCGGCGCATGGCACCAACCCGGCGAGCGCGGTGATGGCCGGCATGCAGGTGGTCCCCGTGAGGACCGACGCCAACGGCAACATCGACGTGGCCGACCTGCGCGCACAGGCCGAGAAGCATGCGGCGCGGCTGTCCGCGCTGATGGTCACGTATCCCTCCACGCACGGCGTGTTCGAGGAATCCATCCGGGACATCTGCGCGATTGTCCACGAGCATGGCGGCCAGGTATACCTGGATGGCGCGAACATGAACGCCATGGTGGGGATCGCGCGCCCCGGTGACATCGGCGCCGACGTGGGG
The DNA here is from genome assembly GCA_035698205.1 of Gemmatimonadaceae bacterium. GTDB lineage: Bacteria > Gemmatimonadota > Gemmatimonadetes > Gemmatimonadales > Gemmatimonadaceae > DASSBZ01. Next base: position 34,781 of record DASSBZ010000219.1, read on the forward strand.
CACCTGAACCTCCACAAGACGTTCTGCATTCCGCATGGCGGCGGCGGACCCGGCATGGGGCCGATCGGCGTGGCGGCGCACCTCGTGCCGTTCCTGCCGGGGAACGTGGTCGTGCAGCCGGGCAGTGCGACCGGCGGGGCGATTTCAGCGGCCCCGTGGGGGAGCGCGAGCATTCTCCCCATCTCGTGGGTGTACCTGCGCGCCATGGGGGGGGAGGGACTCACGCACGCCTCCAAGGTGGCGATGCTCAACGCCAACTACGTGGCGCGGCGCCTCGAGCCGCACTACCCCGTGCTCTACAAGGGGCGGAATGGCAACATCGCGCACGAATGCATCATCGATCCACGCGCGTTCAAGGCGTCGGCGGGCGTGGAGGTGGAAGACATCGCGAAGCGCCTCATGGACTATGGCTTCCATGCGCCGACCGTGTCGTTCCCGGTGGCGGGGACGCTGATGATCGAGCCGACCGAGAGCGAGTCGAAGGCCGAGCTCGACCGGTTCTGCGAGGCGATGATCGCCATTCGCGAGGAGGTCGCCGACATCGAGCGTGGTGTGCTGGACCGCGAGGACAACCCGCTCAAGCATGCACCGCACACCATGGATGCGGTCGTCCGCGATGACTGGTCGCACGGCTATTCGCGCGAGCGCGCGGCGTTTCCGGCGCGCTGGTCGCGGGAGTCGAAGTTCTGGCCGTACGTGGGGCGTGTGGAGGGTGCGTGGGGGGATCGCAACCTGATGTGCGCGTGCCCGCCCATGGAGGCGTACATGGACACGGTGATCTGATACGGCAAAGGCCCCGGCAAACTTGCCGGGGCCCTTGCGATGCAGCGATGATCGGCGGATGCGCCGGGCGCCCTATTCGCCGATGTGTCCCTTGTAGTCGCCATCCGACATGAGTGCGTCGGCGCTGCCGGGCGCCACGCGCAGCTTCATCATCCAGCCGTCGCCGTATGGATCGCTGTTGACGAGCGCGGGCTCGGAGTCGAGGCGGGTGTTGATCTCCACCACCTCGCCGGCGAGCGGGGAGAAGAGTTCGGACACGGCCTTCACGGCTTCGATGGTGCCGAAGACCGCGTTGTTTTCCAGGCGCTGTCCCTTGCGCGGCAGTTCGACGAAGACCACGTCGCCGAGCTGGTCCTGCGCGTAATCGGTGATGCCGACGATTACGACCGCGGGGTCGTCCGTGGCCCTCACGTACTCATGCTCCTTGGTGTAGCGAAGATCGGCGGGAATCGAGGACACGGCAGCTCCGGATCGGGTGGTCGATGCGCGCGAAGTCTACAGCATCCGTCAACGGGCGGTCAAGAAACGCTCGATGCCGCTCGCGCCTCCCGCACCAGTGCCTCCCAGAGCTCGTCCACCTGCGCGCGCAGCGCGGCCGGGCTTCCGGCGTTCTCGATCACGTAGTCGGCGCGCGCGCGCTTCAGCGCCGACGGCATCTGCGCCGCGATCATGGCCATGGCCTCGGTGGCCGAC
>DASSBZ010000220.1:0-6268 GCA_035698205.1 Gemmatimonadaceae bacterium
AGCTCGCGCTGGTCGCCGCCGTGGCCGACACCATCATTCCGCGAGCCGACACGCCGGGCGCGGTGGATGTGGGCGTCCCTGCGTTCGTCGAGGCAGTCGTGGACGCGAGCTGGCCCGAGGACGATCGTGCGACATTCACCGGCGGCCTCAATGCACTCCAGTCACGCCTGGGCGGCGCTTCCGGTTCCGCGCCTGGCGCGCGCGGCGATGCAATCGACGCAATCGAGGGGGAGTTGGATCGTGGCGCGGAGCCCGTTCGCACGTACTGGCGGCTCAAGTCGCTGATCGTGCACGGCTACTTCACGAGCGAGCCGGTCATGAAGGACGTGCTGCACGTCCAGGTGATCCCCGGACGATTCGACGGTGCGGCGCCGATGCGCGCCGTTCGTGCGCCGTCACAGTCCACCGGAGCACCGCATCATGGCTAGGGCGCAGCAGCACTACGACGCCATCGTCGTCGGCTCCGGCATCAGCGGTGGGTGGGCAGCGAAGGAGCTCGCGGAGCGTGGACTGAAGACGATCGTGCTCGAAGCGGGTGGTCCTGTCGATCCCGCGACCGACTATGTGGAGCACGTGCAGCCGTGGGAGATCCCCTTTCGCGGGATGGGGAATCGCGTGGCGCTCGCGCGCGACTATCCCATCCAGCGCGATTGCTACGCCTGCGACGAGCTCGGTCACAAGTTCTTCGTGAAGGATGGCGAGAATCCGTATACCCGTCCCGAGGACGCGCCGTTCAACTGGTTCCGTGGGCGACAGGTGGGTGGGCGTTCGATCATGTGGGGGCGGCAGGTTTACCGGTGGAGCGACCTCGATTTCGAGGCCAATGCGAAGGACGGTCATGGCAACGACTGGCCGATCCGCTACAGCGACATCGCGCCGTGGTATTCGCACGTGGAGCGGTTCATCGGCGTGACGGGCGCCGCCGAGGGGCTGTCGCAGCTTCCGGATGGCGAGTTCATGCCGGCGATGTCGATGACGTGCGTGGAGTCGGACGCGAGTCCGAAGATCCGCGCCGCGTTCGGTGGCGAGCGCGTGATGACCATCGGACGGGCAGCGGTGCTCACCGCACCGTTGCCGGGGCGCGCGCCGTGCCACTATTGTGGCCCGTGCGAGCGAGGCTGCATCACGCACTCGTACTTCAACAGCATCGGGTCCACGCTGCCGGCGGCGCAGGCCACCGGACGGTTCACGCTGCGCCCGCACAGCGTGGTGGCCGAGCTGCTGCATGATCCCGCGCGCGGTCGGCTGCGCGGCGTGCGTGTGGTTGATGCGCTGACCATGGAAGAGACCGAGTTCACCGCGCGCATCGTCTTTCTGTGCGCGTCGGCCATCGAGTCGGTGCGCCTGCTGCTCAATTCACGCGGCACGCGCTTTCCCGATGGCATGGCGAACGGCAGCGGCGCGCTCGGCCGGTACGTGATGGATCATCACTTCGGCGCCGGTGCGTCCGGGGCATACCCGGGGTTCACGGACAAGCGCACATTCGGTTCGCGGCCTAACGGCGTGTATATCGCTCGCTTCCGGAATGTGAAGGATCAGCACCCCGATTTCCTGCGTGGTTATGGCATGCAGGGGGGATCGGGGCGAAGCGGGTGGGGGCGCGGGGGCGGCATGCCCGGATACGGTGCCGCGTTCAAGCAATCGCTGATCGACGAGCTGGGGCCGTGGCGGCTGTCGGCATCGGGGTGGGGAGAGACGCTGCCGCACGCAGACAATCGCGTGACGATCGACCCGGTCGTGAAGGACCGATGGGGGATCCCGGCCGCGCACATCGACGTGCGGTGGCGGGAGAACGAGCGGGCGATGGATGCCGACATGCCGGTGGCGATGGCCGAGATGCTCGATGCCGCGGGGTGCACGGACATCCGGCAGCATGGGTCGAACAACCCGCCGGGGCACTGCATCCATGAGATGGGCGGCGCGCGCATGAGTCGCGCGCCGGAGGATGGAGTGCTCAACCGGTGGAATCAGGCGTGGGAGGTGCCGAACCTGTTCGTGACCGACGGGGCGTGCATGGCAAGTTCGGCGTGCCAGAACCCCAGCATCACCTACATGGCGTTGACCGCGCGGGCGGCCGCGCACGCGGTGGAGGCGATGAACCGCGGGGAGTTGTAGGGGAGCTACTTACGGAGCATACACGTCATTCATCGAATGGAGAAGCCGAGTCGATGGGCGACGTCCCGTTGGCGCTTGTCGAGCGTGAGGAAGACGAGTTCGGCAGAATCCGGCGCGAGATAGAGTGCGGTTGCCAGATGCCAGCAGACAGCGCCTCGCACGTAGCCCGCGTCGAGCACGCGGCCGATCTCCGCTCCCAGCGGCCGGTCAGGCAGGACCCAGGTCAACGATGACAGTGCGTCGGGCACTTCGGCGATTCGCTCGCGCACAAATGCCGACCGCAGTTCGGCCTCGAGAAGGTCCGAGGTTACCAGTTCATCGAATGCGGCGAGCTGCCTGGCCAGTGCTGTGGCTCCCCGTTCGCCGAAGGCAATCGCGACGAGGCACGAAGTGTCAACGTAGGCGATGCTCATCCATCGCGATCCGCCAGGAACCGTTCCAGTGCGCCGGGTCGTCGCGCAACGGCACGCCAGACATTCCGCGGCGCTGCGGGCCGACGGAGAATGCCCTGCTCGGCGAGTTGATCCATCCGGGCCGAGATGCCCTCGGGCGTCTCGGCGATCGGCCTGATCTCTGCGACCGGCTCGCCATGAACAGTCACCACCACCCGATGCCCTTCGCGGACCCGGCGAATGATGGCGGAGAGTTTGGACTTGGTCTCGTATAAGGAGTAGGAATCCCGCATGGCATAATCGTAGCGAACCTAGCCAGACTAGTCAAGTCAATGATTTTCGACTTGGGATACGGTGCTGGCACGAGACGGTCCATCACGCACTTCCAAGCAGCACGCCCTCGATGTCGGCGCGCCCGCTCCGCCGCACTGACTCGGCGACCAGCGCGGGATCGACCCGGCCCCGCAGATAGTCGATCACCGCCATCTTGTTCGTGGAGACCGCATGAACGATGAGGTCGACCAGCGTGCGGCGGATCGCGTCGGTATCCTCGCTGCCACCGCGTCCTGTCCCGCCGAAATAGTGGTCGATGAAGCGGAACCGCCCGTCGGTGGCGAAGGTCAGGATGTAGCGCCACAGCAGGTAGAGGTCGTGATCGGTCACCAGCCCCATCTCGCGCCCGCGATCGATGCGCCGGTACCAGTGCAGCGCCCGATGCAGGACGTCGGTGCTGAGCAGGGATTCGTTGCCGGCGAGGAACATCTCCATCCGGCCAACGCCCGGCACGAACCGCGTACGCCGCCCGGTCTGCTCGTCGAATGACCAGTTGAACGCGCGGGTCAACGCCACGTTGAACGGGTAGGACTCGCCGTCCGGGAATCCGGCGATGCCCGTGAGCCGCACGGCTTCGGTAGCCTGGATCGCTTCCACGTCGGATTCCAGCTCGTGCAGCAGTCGCAGCCGCTCGATGTCGAGTGCCGTTTCCGCCGAGCGCTCCTGCGCACGCGTCACGATGAAGTAGGCGACGGCGGAGACGATGATCGTTCCGGTGAGCGACAGCAGCGCGCCATTCAGGAACATGAATCCCTGTGCGAAGCGCGTATCGGCGCTCGCGTCGAGGTCTGCGGCGCCGTAGAGGCTCTGCAGCATTCCCTCGATCGCACCACGCACGAAGTGCGGGTAGACGAACTGGAAGAATGCGAGCATCGTGAGATAGCTGACGACGACGGCACCCACGACGATCGCGAGCAACTGCAGCCCCTTGAGGGAGAGCTGGCCGACGGATCCGGGAGAGCGGGGCGGGGGCATGGGCAAGTTCGTAATGGTTCGAGCAGCGGAGACGCGAGGCGGTCCTGCGTGGGCTGGTGCAGCGACCGCCGAGCCGGTCGATCCGGCAGAACGGTAGCACGAACGGGGATCCACGGCTACGTTCGCATCGGGACCAGCCGAGGGTACATCGATGAGCGTGCAAATGAAACCGATGCGAATCCTGATTCGACTAGTCGTGTGCGCGGCGACAATCATGTGCACTGCGCGGCCGGTCATCGGGCAGTACGTGCTGCCTGACGCCCTGCACCGTGCGGACCAGGAGTCCGTCGCCCAATCTGATCGAGCGCTCGTTCAGCTGTTCCCGCTAATGATCCCGACAACCGCCGATTCGCTGCCGTATCGCTCGCGCCGGAAGTATGTGATGACCGGAACGCTTGTCGGACTCTCGGCAGGATTGACGATTGGGTTGATTTCTCGAAGCCGAGCCAAATGCGATTGCTTTCCTGGAAAGAACTCCATTGCGGTCAGCGGCGCCCTGCTCGGTGCCGGTGTCGGGGCGCTGGGAGGGCTGCTCATTCACGCGATGATCACGAAGGTCGATGAGCAGCGGGCGGCGGCGGCACGTGTACCTTCGCGACCGGACCGACCAGGGGTGCGATGATGGCCATGACCACGTTGAACGGCGTCGCGTTGTATCACGAACTGCACGGCAGCGGCGATCCGCTGGCGCTCGTACACGGATCCTGGGGCTCACACGACGAGTGGGAGCCGGTCGTCCCCAGACTCGCGCAGGCGTTCCGCGTGCTCGTTTATGATCGGCGCGGGCACAGTCGCAGCGAGCGGCCGGACGGGCAGGGGAGTGTGCGAGAAGATGTCGCCGATCTGGCCGGGCTCCTCGAGGCGACGGGATTCGACCGGACGTGGGTGGTGGGCAATTCGTTCGGGGCGTCCATTGCGTTGCGGCTCGCGGCGGCACGTCCGGAGCTGGTGCGCGGCGTGATCGCGCATGAACCGCCGCTCTTCCTCCTGCTCGCGCACGATCCCGCGTACGCAGCGATGCTCGAGGAGACAGGGAGACGGATCTCCGACGTTGTGGGCCGCATTGCCGCGGGGGATCACGCCGGTGCCGCCGAGCTGTTCGTGGAAACGGTTGCCCTGGGCCCTGGCATGTGGGCGCAGCTTGACGAGGCGACGCAGGGCGTGCTCATCGAGAACGCACCGACATTCCTTGATGAAACGCGCGATCCGGAGCAACTCGCGATGGACGCCGAGACGATGAGTCGGATCACCCAGCCGGTTCTGGTGACGACCGGGGGGCAGAGTCCTCCGTTGTTCGGGCCCGTCGTCGAGAGACTCGTCGCCGCGCTGCCTCGCGCCGCGTTCCAGTCGTTCTCGGATGCCGGACACCTGCCGCACGCGATGGTGCCGGAGGCGTGGTGCGATTCGATCGTGGCGTTCGCGGGCGCTCAGGACGGATAGCGCCGGCTCGTGCGCCGGTGATCACCCCCCTCACGGCGCCTCCGGAATCGCCACGCTCACCCGCACGAACGCGCCGAAGATCCCGTAGCCACTGGTGATGCCCGCGCGTGCCACCGTGGTGTCGCTCATAAAGCGATCCAGGTTCGCGTCGAGTGCAATCACCGTGAACAGCGGCTCGTCAGGCACCGGGCGCCCAGGCCGAAGGTCGCGGCGCAGCACGTAGCTCGTGTCCGCTGAGTGGCGCGCTGACGTGGGAGCGTCGGTGTCGGCCATGACGAAATAGCTGGCGGCACCGGGCACAGGCGCCCACGAAAAGCTCTCTGTCCCCTGCTCGTTGCGGTACACGGGCGCCGGCATCCCCGGCACCAGCATCACCCCGCTCACCGTCCGTCCCTCGGCGGCAACAACCAGCTCGAACGCGTCCTTCGGGCGAAGATCCTGGAGTCCGAGCCTGCCGTTGCTTCCCACCCACGGCAGCTCGACGTTGCGAGCGTGGCAGGCAGGTAGCCGATCGCCGAGATGTGGAGTGCGCTGATTCGTGGATCGTCGGGGATCAGGAATACGCCCCCGGTGGTCGCGACGATTGATGCGCCTGAGGGGCGGAGCTCGACCCGGGCTCCCGGTATCGGCGCTCCCGCTTCGCTGCGGACCAGCAGCTCGAGTGCGCCCGTCTGTTGTGCGCGCACGCCGCGGTACGGCGCGATGACCATGACGAACAACATGAGTGCGCTCGCTGCCCGCCGCGTGCAGGAATCGATCATCGCGTGCGCGTGCAAGCCCTATTGCACCCGAATCCCGACGCCAAACGACCACAGACTGAGCGTGCTTCCTTCGAAATTTGGCAGGAGCGTTCCTCGCGCGGCCGCCACCAGCGCCAAATGCCAGGCGCTCGCTGTCGACACATCGATGCGACCCTGGATCCCCGCTCCGTCACCCTCGGATGCCCAGAGATACGCCGGCCCGGCGAGCAGCCGCATGGTGGTCCCCCTGCCGGTGCCGGTCGCCCATCCCAG
>DASSBZ010000221.1:0-15447 GCA_035698205.1 Gemmatimonadaceae bacterium
TCGAGCTTCTTGTGCGGGTATTCCTGGTGGCGCGAGAGGTCGAAGTCACCACGGTGGTGCACGCCCTCGATCTCCTGGAAACCTAACGAGCCACCGAAGTCGAACTCCACGTCGAACGCCGCGCGGGCGTAGTGCGCGAGCTCCTTGTCGGTGTGCTGATGAAAGTGCAGGCGGTGCTCCTCGAGGCCGAGCGCCCGGTGCCACTTCATGCGCTCCGCCTTCCAGAACTCGAACCACGCCATATGGTCCCCGTCGGGATCGACGAAGAACTGCATCTCCATCTGCTCGAACTCGCGCGTGCGGAAGATGAAGTTCCCGGGGGTGATCTCGTTGCGGAACGCCTTGCCGATCTGCGCGATGCCGAACGGGATCTTCTGCCGGGTGCTCTGCTGCACGTTCACGAAGTTCACGTAGATCCCCTGTGCCGTCTCGGGGCGCAGGTAGATCGTGGCCGCCGATTCCTCCACCGGCCCCATGAACGTCTTGAACATCAGGTTGAAGTTGCGCGGCTCGGTGAGCTGGCAGTCGGTGTGCTCACCGGGGTGCTTGCTGGGTTTGCGCGGACACTGGGCGTCGTCGAGCTTGTCGGCGCGGAAGCGCGCCTTGCACGCCTTGCAGTCCACCAGCGGGTCGGTGAAGCCGGCCACGTGGCCGCTGGCCTCCCAGACGCGCGGGTTCATGAGGATCGCGGCGTCGAGCCCCTCGATGTCGCTCCGCTCGCGGACCATCGAGTGCCACCAGCGGTCCTTCACGTTCTTCTTGAGCTCCACGCCGAGCGGCCCGTAGTCCCACACCGATCCCGTGCCGCCGTAGATCTCGGACGACTGGAAGATGAAACCGCGTCGCTTGCAGAGCGACACGAGTTTGTCCATCACGTCGGGGGAGGCGGTCGTGCTCATGGAGGGCGAGGGCGGATCAGAGGGGGCGCGGCGCGAGGCCGACTTCGGACGCCCGAAAAGGGAGGAACGGGCGCCAGGGGAAGTCTAAAGGGGAACCTGCCGAAACGAATCGCACGGCACCGCCGTACGTCGGGCTGTTCACGCCGCCCCCAGCTCCCAGCCCGAAGCCCCCCCATGTCCTCACTCGCAGGCGATATCAGGCTCGGCGTCCGCACGCTCATCAAGGCCCCCGCGCTCACGGCCGTCTCGCTGATCGCGCTGACCATCGGCATCGGCCTCACGACGATGATGTTCTCCATCGTCTACGGGGCGCTCATGAAGGGGCTGCCCTACCCCGATGGCGACCGGATCGTCGCCGTCTCGCGCGCCAACCCCGAGCGCGGCATCGAGTCGCAGAGTATCCCGGTGCAGGACTTCGCCGATTTCCGGCGGCAGCAGACGGTTTTCTCCGAACTGGGCGGCTATACCTCCGGAACGTTGAACGTCAGCGGCCGGGAGAAGGCCGAACGCTTCTCCGGCTCCTGGGTAACCGCCAACCTGATCGGCATGACGGGGGTGAAGCCGATGCTCGGGCGGGCGTTTCTCCCCGGCGAGGACACGCCCGGGGGGCCGCGCGTCGCGCTGCTCGGCTACGCCATCTGGCGCGACCGCTACGGCGCCGACGATGCCGTGGTGGGGCGCTCGATCCGCGTGAACGGAGTGCCGTACGAGGTCATCGGCGTCATGCCCGAGGGGTTCCGCTTTCCGCAGGACGACGCGCTCTGGCTGCCGTGGCAGGTTGACCCGCTCACGGGCAAGCGCGGCGAAGGCGCGTTCATCGACGTGGTCGGCAAGCTCAAGCCGGGGGTGACGCTGGACGAAGCCAGCGCCGATCTCATCACGATGTCGAAGCGGCTGGCCAGCGACTACAAGGAGTCCAACGAGGGCTTCCAGGCGTACGCCGAGACGTTCGTCGACAGCCAGATGGGCGACGAGCCGAAGCAGCTGCTCTACACCATGATGGGCGCGGTTTTCTTCGTGCTGCTCATCGCCTGTTCGAACGTCGCCAACCTGCTGCTCGATCGCGCCGCCCATCGCACGCGGGAGGTCGGCGTGCGCGTGGCGCTCGGGGCCACGCGGGCGCAGATCATCCGCGTCTTCCTGGCCGAGTCGTTCGTGCTGGCGGCGGTCGGTACCGTCCTCGGCATGGTGCTCGCCTACGTCTCGGTAAATGTGTTCAACCGCTCCATCGCCGATGCACGGCCGCCGTTCTTCATCGATATCGCGCTGCATCCACCGGTGCTGGCCTTCGCCGTGGTCATGGCCGTCGCGTCGACGCTGTTCGCGGGGCTGATCCCGGCCATCCAGTCGACGCGCTCGGACATCGCCGAGGTGCTCAAGGATGAATCGCGCGGCTCGTCCGGGCTGCGGATCGGCCGCATGAGCCGCGCGCTGGTGGTGTTCGAGATCGCGCTGTCCTGCGGGCTCCTGGTGGCGGCGGGGCTGATGATCAAGAGCGTGACGAAGATGCGGACGATGGACACCGGCTTCACCTCCGCCGACGTGTTCACCGCGCGCGTCGGCTTCCCCGCACAGTACACCGACAGCGCCGCACAACGGCAGTTCTTCGAACAGTTGCGCACGCGGGTCGGCGCGCTCCCCGGAGTGCAGGCGGCCTCGATCAGTTCGGGGCTGCCCGGCGCACAGCAGGGGCCGGACGGCAACCGCTTCACGCTCGATGGCGCGACCTACGCACGTGAGACCGACCTCCCCGACACCCGGACCCTCCAGGTATCGACAGGCTTCTTCTCCACGTTGCAGATCGCGCTTCGGCGCGGGCGACTGTTCACCGACGCCGACCGTCGTGAGACGCTGCCGGTGGCGATTGTGAACGAACGGTTCGTGCGGCAGTATCTGGACGGCGGCGACGCGTTAGGCCGCCGGGTGCGACTCGGCGGCCTGGAGTCGACCGCACCGTGGGTGACCATCGTGGGCGTGGTGGGCGACGTGTTCGGCGGCGACCCGGAGGAACCACGACCGCCGATCGTCTTCCAGCCATTCGCGCAGAACGCGTCGAACTTCGCCTACATCACGGCCCGCACCACCGGCGCGCCGCTCGACCTTGCGACGCCGGTGCGCGAGGCCGTGGCATCGCTCAACCCCGACCTGCCGATCTACTGGCCGATGACGCTCGAAAAGGCCATCGCCGAGCCGCTCTGGTTCATCCGCGTCTTCGGCACGATGTTCATGATCTTCGGCGTCGTCGCGCTCTTCCTGGCCGCGATCGGGCTGTATGCCGTCATGTCGTTCTCGGTGAGCAGGCGTGCGCGTGAGGTCGGTATCCGGATCGCGCTCGGCGCATCGTCGGGGAATGTCGTGCGGCTCATCTTCGGTCAGGGTGCCTGGCAGCTCGGCGTGGGGCTCGGTATCGGGTTGCTGTTTGCGGCGGCCATCTCACGGTTGATGGCGGTCATCCTGTTCGACATGAATCCGCTCGATGCCACCGTGTTCGGGGGCGTGGCCGCGGTGCTGGCGCTGACCGGTACCGTGGCGTGTCTCGTCCCGGCGCAGCGCGCGACGCGCGTGGACCCGACGGACGCGATGCGGAGCACGTGAACCGGTGCCCGAGCAAGCGCCAGGAACCGGGCGGTGTACGCGACATCCGAGCGCCGTAGACGCTGGCTACCGCGCGCGGCGGCCAATACGTTCTGGTCCCTATGAAGGTTCGCGACATCCTCCGCGTTCTGCGCGACGACGGCTGGGTCCTTGCCCGGACGCGGGGAAGTCATCAACAATTCAAGCATCCGGCGAAGCCGGGACGGGTGACCGTGGCGGGTGGAGCCAACGACGACCTCGCCCCTGGGACCTTGAGCAGTATCATGAAGCAGGCAGGCCTCAAGCCGCCGAGCGGAGCCTAGGAGCCGACACGAGATGCAGCGTTACCTGATCGTCCTGGAGCCAACGGCCACGGGATTCTCGGCTTACTCACCGGATCTCCCCGGGTGCGTCGCGACGGGAGCCACACGACGAGATGTCGAGGCGAATATGCGAGAGGCGATTGCACTGCATCTGGAGGGCCTGCGGGAGGATGGTGCGCCCGTGCCGCCGCCGCAGACGATCGCGACATATGTCGAGGTTGCTGCCTGACGAGCCGCAGGTGACCTCCTGAATCAACGACCGGCACGACCGTGACATGATCCGTAGCCTGGTGGATGAACTCCGGCAAACAGCACGCGCGCTTCTGCAGCAGCGCGTGCTTCTGTTTGCCGGAGCCATCTCGCTCGGACTCGGGATCGCGGCGGCCGTGTGCGTGTACGCCTTCACACGCGCGGCGTTCGACGCGCCGCTCCCCTACGCCGCGCCCGAACAGCTCGCACAATTCAGCTTCCGCCGCCACGCGACCACGGGCGAGTGGACCTTCTGGGCGCCCTGGTCTGCCGCCATGGAAATTCTGCGACGCGAGCGGGAAGTGGGGCGCGTCGCACTTGTCGCAAATGGCCACGTCGTGCTCGACAGCCCCGATGGGTCGACCTTCGTCGATGGCGCGACGGCAACCTCCGGACTCTCCGCAGTACTCGGAGTTCCGCCGACGCTCGGGCGCTGGTTTCTGCCGGAGGACGAGGCGCTCGGTGCCGACCCGGTCGTGGTTATCGGGCATCGGCTCTGGTTCGAGCGGTTCGGCGGAGACACGGCGGTGATTGGCCAGCGTCTCGTGATCGATGGCGTTGCGCGCCGGCTTGTGGGTGTGATGCCGCCGCACTTCGACTACGTCATGGCGCAACTCTGGACGCCCATGCCAGCGCCCCATTCGTCCGAAGTGGATCCCTGCTGCGCAATGGTCGCGGCCCGGCTGCGTGAAGGTATTTCGATGGCGCAGGCCAGCCATGCGGTCAACTCCATCGTTTCGTCGCTCGCGGCGACCCGGCCCACCCCGCAGGCGGGTGCAGCACGCGCTGTACCGATCCGGGATCTCTTCCTCTTCCGACCACTGGTTCCCCTTCGGAACGCCGCGACCCTGGTAGCGCTCCTTGTCCTTGTGCTGGGCGTTGTGAACCTCGTCGGACTGCTGCTCGTCCGTGGGCTCGCTCGGCGCCAGGAGATCGCCGTGCGTGCCGCGCTCGGGGCGCGACGTGGGCGTCTTGCCCGCCTTCTTTTGCTTGAAGGATTCCTCGTAGCAATCGGCGGCGGTGTTGTCGGAACCGCGCTCGCCGCGGCAGTCCTGTCGATCGTTCGAGGTTCGTTCGCGCTTCCGTCATGGCTGCCGATCGAGCTCGATGCAGGAGCGCTTGTGTTCGCGTGGCTCACCGCATCCGTCGCCGGTCTGGCCGCAGCGCTGTTGCCGGCACTTCGCGCCTCGCGTGCGAGTCTTCGGGAGACTATCGATGCCGACTCCGGAGCCTCGTCCACCGCGTCGCACCAACGGCGGACGGCAGAGCGGTTCCTGGTTGCGCTTCAGGTGGCACTCGCGATCGGTCTGGTCGTGACAAGCGCGGTTGTTGTGCAGGGTGCACTGCTCGAACGCGCTGACGGGCTGGGCTTCCGCCCGGACAGCCTTGTGGTCGCTCGCGTGTATCCGGGCTCGGCGTCTTCGGGCGAGGTTTCGCATCGCGAAGCGCTGGCTCGGCTCTCCGCTGCTCCAGGGAGCATCGCGAGTGCCACCGCGCAGAGCACGGTTCTCCTGACCACCGATGCCATCGGTGTCGCAGGGCGCCCGCGCGAGGGCGGAGTCGTCGGATTCGAGCGCGCCCCTCGCGTCGGCAGCGTGAGTGCTGACTACTTTCGCGTGCTTGGCATCCCGATACTCGCCGGTCGCACGTTCACCAACGCCGAGCAGGATGCGGCAGCTGCGGTCGCAGTGATAGACGCGGCGGCGGCCGAACGATTCTTCGGCACGACAAGTCCGATCGGCCGCATCCTGTCCGTCCGCTTGCCCCAGGGGCCGGACGAGGCGCTGACCGTCATCGGGGTTGTCGGCAACGTGAATGGTCTGCCGGCGTTGCTCGAGACGGCACCACCCCACGTCTATTCACCGCGCCTTCGACCGGCGAACGAAGCGTTCGACTTCTATGTACGAGCGAATGGAACAGCCGAGACCGTGGTGCCCGCTGTGCGCGCCGCGCTTCGCTCCGTTTTGCCCGTGGGCGCCGTGATGGAGGTGCAGCCCGCACAGGCATTGCTATCGAGCCAGCTCGGACTGGTGCGGACCTCGACGTACGTGTTCGCGGGTCTCAGTCTCATCGGCCTCGTGACTGCGGCAACGGGCATCTTCTCCATTGTAGCCTTTACCGCGACGAGCCGGACGCGAGAGATCGGCATCCGGACGGCGCTCGGCGCGCCATCTCGCGCGATCGCGTGGCTGGTGGTCCGTGAGGCCGTCGCGGTCGCCCTCGTCGGGACGATCGTTGGAGCAGGACTTGGATCAGCACTACTGTCGGTGCTCCGGGCGCTGAACTTCCGGGTGGGCGCTCTCGACATCGGGGGCGTTGTCGCTGCGGCGAGTGTCGCCGTGTCCATCGTGGCAATCGGCGTTGCCCTTCCGGTACTGCGCGCCACGCGGGTGGACCCGACGGACGCGATGCGGAGTACGTGACACGAGGGCGTTGGCCGGTTGGGTCACCGCAGTCGATACACGTCCACGAACTCGACCCCGGAGTCGTCGCGGGTGATGCCGACGACGTAGCCATCGGCGATCCGGGTGACGCGCAATCCGGCGGGCAGGAGGACGCTTCCGAGGAATCGGCCGGAGGCGTCCAACTGATCCCAGGCGCGCTGCGAGGCGCCAGGTGCCTGGGACCGCGCTGCCCACAAATGTCCCTGGTCGTCTGTCAGCAGGTGGTTGAAGAACGGGAGCGTACGGCGCACCGGGATATCAGCATACAGAGAACGAACCATTGCACGTCGGTTTTGCGGCACTGTCCCAACGACGCTGTCGACGAAGAACGCACGCAGGGCATCCGTCAGCTCGGCAGCCGGTACCTCACGGCGCAGCGTGTCAACCCGCCGCGTGCGCGGGTCGATCCGCAGTATGGCGTACTGCTCACCCGTGCCAAAGTACACATAATCTGCCGACGCGGCGGCGATCGTCCGCAAGCCGTAGGGAACGTCGATGCCGCATACGCCTCTACCGCACGGCACCGTGTATCCCTCGCCACCGCGCAGGACGGCCAGCGTGTCATGCGTATCGCTGTCGCCGTACCTGACGAGGATGGCGTCGAACCGGGTGTGCCCGGGGGGTGGCGTCAGTGAACGCTGGGCGACGGCGACGAACCGCCCGTCGTTCAGGCGTCCGATGGGCGGCGATGGCGAGAGTGCGCCGGCCGAAGCGGTTCGCCAGCTACGGACCAGTGTGCCCTCTCGGTCATAGAGCGTCAGCCTTGACGTGATGCCGTCCTCGGCCAGCACGGAGTCGCCGGGAAGCCAGAGGATTCTGCGCAGCCCTCGATATTCGCCCGGCCCCGAACCCTCACGTCCGCGCGAGCGAATCCACCTCCCGCTGGCGGAGTACCAGCGCAACTGGCCCGTGCCCTGGTTGCCGACCACAATCTCGCCGTTCGAAAGCCGTATGGCATCGGTAACGTGATCGAACAGATAGGGCTCATCCCCGTCCGTACTGCCGATGCGAACCTCGAGCGTGACGCCTGATCCACCGGCCTGCGCCACGGCGCTGCCGGGCATCACGACCGTCCATAGCATCGCCGTTGCCATGGCCAGCTCAAGTACGGTGATATAACGCGGCAATCGATCCTCCTCCGGGCAGCCCGGACGATAGTCCTGCCGGCACGGCGCGCTCCTTGTGGGCGGGGCGCGCTCGTCACGCCAACATGACTATCCGGCACCTGACGAGCGCGACGGGTTGCCGCTGTGCGCGCGTCTCAGCCGAACCGCCGTGCACTCCGGTGGGATGATCCAAAGCCTGGTGGACGAACTCCGCAGGCCGGTGAATCATTGGCCATTCCCCCTACAGCCTCCACGAAAGCCCGGCGAGCAGCGCGGGGAGCACTTTTGTACTCTCCTGCACGCGCATCGCGTACGCCACTGCCTCCACCTCGAACTGCAGGCGAGACCCTGTCGGCAGCGCGAGACCGACAACTCCACCGGCCACGGGCCCAAACTGACGTCGGGAAGCCATCGTTCCCGCCGGCAGCCTTGGTGGGTTACCGACCTCACCCTCGCGCGTTCGGTAGCGCGACGCTACTCCGGTGCGCACACCCGCACGCAGCGTGACAGACTGCATGCGCCGAGCGACGCCGATGTCCGCCATAAGGATATCCCAGAGATACCCACTGACGATCCGGTTCGGATCGGCGTGCGAGGCCACATCGTGCGTCACCCCGAGGTCGAATGCAAGGCCATAGATCAGCCCCGATGCAGCATCGTCAGGCAGGTCACGGAGCAGCCTGACGCCGAGCAACTTCCCCACCCGATCGCCATCGGCTCCAACGTCGAACCCGTCGCGGTACACCCCACCCATGACCCGGGCGCGCCAATTCCGGGAGGCGTCAGCATCGTCGGCATCGCTCTGCGCGCCGAGCGAGAGCGGCACGAACGGCAACACGAATGTGAGCAGAACAGCGGTGCGCCAAACGCGGTTGCGCGAGGCAATCTGATTCATCGTTAGAGGGGGTTGCCGCGCGAACATCTCACCCGAACCGCCGCGCGCTCCGCTCGCGCGCCTTCTGCGCCTCCTCCTCCCGGTTCCGGGGCGCGGCGCTCGTCTGCAGCGAATCGAGCAGCCGGTGCGCCGCGGCAGCGACTTCGTCCACGGCCCGATCGAACGCGGCCTCGTTGGCCCGTGACGGGCGCGTCGATCCACTGAGCTTGCGCACGAACTGCAGCGCCGACGCGCGGATCTCCTCGTCGGTGGCCGGCGGTTCGAAGTTGGCCAGCGTCCGGATGTTGCGGCACATGCGACGGATCCTCCACTGCGCGCGAAATTGGCCGGGGCTCACACAATCGCGAACGTCCCGGCGCCCCGGTGCGTATGCCCGAATGGTAGCGAGGTTCCCATCGGCCGTGCCGGGTTGCTTCTTTGGAAGGAAGCGGCGGCAGCGGCTGTCGCAAGCGGGGCGCACCAGCACGGCGCACCCCGGCACCTCGGCGGAGGGCCATTGATCCACCGCGAATGCGCGAAACGACGAGTCGGCGATGATCGCACGATGGTGCGACCACGGCACTCGGTGCGCGTTCACCTCCGCTCGCGCACGTACCGCGCCCGCTTCATCGCGATCACGGCCATGCTCGCGCTCGCCGGCCAGGCCGTCATCGCCCTGATCGCGCCGGCGGCCGAGGCGCGCTCCTGGCACAGCGTCCCCGCGCACGTGGAGCCGGAAGGCACCACGCAGCACCACGTGCATAACGCGGCCGACTGCCCGTCGTGTCTCGCCATGCAGCTCACGGGGCTGCCACGCGCCGCCGCGCGCCCCGAACCCGCGGTGCACGACACACCGATCGTGCCCCCGGTAGCCATACTCGGCGTCGCGCGCGCCACCCGCGTCGATCCCCGACACTCGCGGGCCCCACCGCAACTCCCCGCTCCGATCCGCTGACAACCGGATCGTGACCGCGACGCGCCGGCGCACTTCGCGCCGGCCGCGCGACCGCACCACCCCCGTCTCCCGCACCGCTCATGCGTGCCGCGTCGACAGCCGTCGGCAGGCTCGCGGGCCCGCTGCCGTGGAGGCGCTCGTATGGCTGCGCGGCGCGCCCACCGACAGGTCGAGAGGGGAGAGGAAGACATGCACATGCACGTACTTGCCGGCGCCGTTGTGCTGGCCTGCTTCGCGAACGCGACGCTCGGAGCCCAGTCGGCCCCGCCGCGTCAACGCGCCGCGGAACCGGTCATCCTGACGCGCGACCAGGCGGTGGCGCAGGCGCTCGCACACAATCCGCAGCTGGAAGCCGCACGACAGCAGGTGTCGCAGGCGCGCGCACGCGTCACACAGGCGCGGGCTCTCCCCGATCCCGAGCTCGCGGCGAGCATGGAGGACCAGACGCGCGTTCTGCGCCCGGGCGACGCCGGCTCGAAGAACCTGGGCGTCGGTCTCACGATCCCCTTCCCCACCAGGACGTACCTGCGCGGCAAGGTGGCCGGCAGCGACGTGAGCGCGAGCGAATGGAGTTACATGCAAGCGCGCCAGACGGTCGCCGCCGAAACTGTTCAGGGCTACGACGCGCTGCTCGTCTCCCTGCGGCACGGGCGCAACCTGGCCGAGGCCAGCCAGCTCGCCGAACAGTTCCTGGAGAAGACGCAGGCGCGCTTCAACGCCGGCACGGTGGCCGGCATCGACGTCGTGAAGGCCCGGGTGGAGGTGGCACGGGCGCGTAACGACATCATCGCCAACGAACGCGACGTCGCCAACGCGCGTGCGGCGCTCAACCGCCTGCTCGGACGCGTGCTCGGCGCAACACTCGAACCGGTGGACTCGCTCGACGTGCCGGACCCGCCGCCGCCGCTGGAGGTGCTCGAACAGCGCGCACTCGCCCAGCGCCCCGAGGTGCAGGGGCTCGCGTCGGAACGAAAGGGCGCGAGTGCAGCCACGTCGCTCGCGTCCCAGTTCTGGCTCCCCGATGTGAGCATCGGCGTGAGCAAGGATGTCGCGAAGGGTGTCGATGCGCCGTGGACGACGGAGCTCGGCTTCGGCATCCCGCTCTTCTTCTGGCAGCATCGCAACGGCGAAGTGGCGGAGTCGCAACATCATGAACTCGAGCTGCTCGCGGTGAGTCGTGACCTTGGCGCGCAGGTCTCGCAGGAGGTTCGCGCCGCCCATGCGGCGGCCGCCACGGCGCTCCGCCAGGTGGTGTGGATTCGCGACGAACTGCTCCCCGCCGCGCGCGAAGCGCATCGCATTGCCACCACCAGCTACGGACTCGGCGGATCGTCGGCGCTCGAAGTGCTCGACGCGCAGCGCACCCTCCTCGAGGCCGAAGGCCAGTACACCGACGCACTCGGTGCCGCCAACGATGCCCGTGCCCAGCTCCGGCTCGCCATTGGAGCGCCGCTTTCCCCCGATTCGCTCTCCAGCCAGGACGACCATGACAACCAGTAGCGCGATCCGCTTCGGCGCGGGGCTCGCTCTCGCCCTCTCGGCGGTCTCCGCCTGCGGCACGAACACGGGCGACGAAGGCGACCCGGCCACCGCCGCCGCCGCGCCGGCGAACTCCGATTCCTCGATTGCCCTCCCCGCCGATCAGCGCGAACGGATCGACGTCGTCACCGTCGAGACGTCCACCTTCCATCCGGTCATCCAGACGACCGGCACCGTGCAGTTCGACGGCGAACGGTCGACGCCCATTCTCTCCCCGATGTCAGGGCCGGTGACCCGCATCCTCGCCCACCCCGGCGATGCCATTCGCGCCGGGCAGGCGCTGGCGTGGGTGTCGTCCCCCGACTTTGCCGCCGCCATCGCCGAGTATCGGAAGGCCGACGCGACGGCGCGCAACGCCAGCAAGGTGGCCGCGCTCGACTCGCAGCTCTTCGTCAACGACGCCATCGCGCGGCGCGACATGGAGCAGGCGCGGGCCGACGCCATCGGCGCCGAGGCCGATCGCGATGCGGCGCTGCAACTGCTGCGCACGCTCGGCGTCGACGAACGGACGCTCGATTCGCTCGTCGCCGGCAGCCCCACCAGCGCGCTGCACGGCGTGATCCGCTCGCCCATCGCCGGCACCCTGGTGGAGCGATCGATCAATGTCGGGCAGTTGCTCGAGGCGGGAGCCACTCCGGCCTTCACGGTGGCCGACATCTCCACCATGTGGGTGATGGCCAACGTCTTTGAATCCGACCTGGCCTCCGTGCACAAGGGGGACGCGGCGAGCGTTACCACCACCGCATCCCCCACGGTGTTCACCGGCACGGTGGACAACATCGCGGCGCTTGTCGATCCGGCCACCAAGGCCACCACCGTGCGCATTCGCGTCCCCAACCGGGGTGCCCTGCTCAAGAAGGACATGTACGTCAACGTCGGCCTGCGGTCGCGGGGGTCGCGGTCGGGCGTGCTGGTGCCGGT
Organism: Gemmatimonadaceae bacterium; assembly: GCA_035698205.1. GTDB lineage: Bacteria > Gemmatimonadota > Gemmatimonadetes > Gemmatimonadales > Gemmatimonadaceae > DASSBZ01. Next base: position 11,885 of record DASSBZ010000221.1, read on the forward strand.
TGCCGCGGTGCTGCGCGACGAGGACAACCGACCGTTCGTCTACGTGGCCGACTCCTCGTCGGGGTACCGGCGTCGCTCGGTGGAACTCGGGCTCCGTCTCGACGACCGCTATGAAATCACCAGCGGACTCGCGCCGGGTGAGCGCGTGGTGGCGAAGGGTGGCCTGTTCCTCCAGTTCGCGCAGAACCAATGAGCGACCCACGCCTGACGCCCGAATCGGGCGAGCCATCGGAGCCGACGGCGCCCGGCGCGCGCCCGCGCTCGCTGATCAACCGCATCGTCGCCACGTCGCTCAACCAGCGGCTGCTGGTCGTGCTCCTCTCCCTGCTGCTCGTTGTCGCCGGCATCTGGTCATTCACTCGGCTTCCGGTGGACGCCTATCCGGACCTGGCGCCGCCCATCGTTGAAGTGATCACGCAGTGGCCGGGGCACGCGTCCGAGGAGGTGGAGCGGCTCATCACGGTGCCCGTGGAAGTGGAGATGAATGGGCTTCCCCGGCTGCACGTGGTGCGCTCCGTCTCGCTCTACGGCCTGTCCGTGGTGACGCTCACCTTCACCGACGGCACGGACCTGTACTTCGCGCGTCAGCAGGTGTTCGAGCGGCTCCCCGACGTGGACGTGCCCGAGACCGCCGACGCGTCGGTGGGTCCTTTGAGCTCGCCATCCGGGCTTGTCTACCGCTATGTGCTGGAGAGCCCCGACCGCTCGCCGATGGAGCTCAAGAATCTCAACGACTGGGTGGTGACCAAGGCATACAAGTCGGTTCCAGGGGTCGCCGAGGATTCCCCGTTAGGCGGGGAGACCATGCAGTACCAGGTACTGCTCGATCCCACCCGACTCGCCGGTGCCGGATTGTCGGTGTCCGACGTGGGCGATGCGCTTGGCGCCAACAACAGCAACGCCGGCGGCGGCTTCTACTCCGAGGGCGGGCAGTTCTACTATGTGCGCGGGCTGGGGCGCGTGCAGACGCTGGAGGATATCGGCAACATCGTCGTCGCCGTGCGCGACGGCATCCCCGTGCTCGTGCGCGACCTGGGGGATGTAGTCATCGGCCACGCGCCTCGGCTGGGGCAGTTCGGCTTCAACGAGGTGGATGACGCCGTGGAAGGCGTGATCATGATGCGAACGGGGGAGCAGGCGCAGACCGTACTCCAGGGGGTGGAGGCGCGGACCCGCATGCTCAACGATTCCATCCTCCCCGCCGACGTCACCATCCACCCGTTCTACAATCGCAGCGACCTGGTGGCGCTCACCACGCGCACGGTGGAGGCGAATCTCGTTCGCGGCATCGTGCTCGTGGTGGTGGTGCTCGTCTTCTTCCTCTACGACGTGCGCAGCGGGCTGATCGTGGCCGCGACGATTCCGCTCTCGCTGCTGTTCGCGTTCATGCTGCTCGACCTGCGCAACATCCCGGCGAACCTGCTGTCGATCGGCGCGATCGACTTCGGGATCCTCGTCGACGGTGCCGGCGTGATGGTGGAGAACATCTACCGGCAACTGGCGTTGCGACACGGTACGTCGTACCGGCTGCGCGACGTGATCGTGCAGGCTGCCGGCGAGGTCGATCGCCCGATCGTCTACGCGATTGCGGTGATCATCGCCAGCTTCCTCCCCATCTATGTGCTCTCGGGTCCCTCGGGGCGCCTGTTCCGGCCCATGGCCGACACCACGATCTACGCGCTCATCGGTTCGCTGCTGGTCACGCTGACGCTCATCCCCGTGATGGCGTCGTGGCTGTTCAGGAGCGGCGTGCGCGAACGGCGGAACCCCGTGTTCGAGTGGATCAAGCGCGTGTACCGTCAGGGGCTCGGCGCCGTGCTCCAGTGGCCGTGGGTCACCATCGGCGTCTCGACCGTCGTTTTCGCAGCGTCGCTGGTGAGCATCCCGTTCATCGGCGCCGAGTTCATGCCGCAGCTCGATGAGGGCGCGCTGTGGGTGCGCGCCACGATGCCGTATACCATCTCCTTTGACGAGTCGTCGCGCATCGTACCCGAGGTCCGCGACATCCTGCGGTCGTTCCCGCAGGTGACCGTGGTGGGATCCGAGCACGGCCGCCCCGACGATGGCACCGATGCCACGGGCTTCTTCAACGCCGAGTTCTATGTGGGGCTCAAGCCCTATGACGAGTGGACCGGCGACATAACGAGCAAGGACGAGCTGATCGCCGCCATCGGCGAGCGGCTGAAGGTGTTCCCCGGCGTGATCTTCAACTTCACACAGCCCGCGCAGGACGCGGTGGACGAGGCCGAGACCGGCCTCAAGAGCGCGCTTGCCGTGCAGGTGTTCGGCAGCGACCTGCACGTGCTGGAGGAGAGCGGTGTTGCCATCAAGCATGTGCTGGAGCAGGTACCCGGCATCACGCACGTGACCGTCGTGCAGGAACTCGGTCAGCCCGCGCTGACCGTGGAGATCGACCGCGCGAAGATCGCCCGCTACGGCGTGAACGTGGCTGACATCAACGGACTCATCGAGACCGCGGTGGGCGGCGAGGCGGTGACGCAGGTGGCGCAGGGCGAACGGTTGTACGATCTGGTCATGCGACTGGAGCCGCAGTTCCGCGAAACGCCGGAGCAGATCGGCGACATTCCCGTGGCCACGCCCGACGGGCAGCAGGTGCCGCTCGAGGATCTGGCGGACATCCGGGTGTCGAGCGGTGCGTCGTTCATCTATCGACAGGATGACTCGCGGTTCATCGGCGTGCAGTACTCGGTGGAAGGGCGCGACCTGGCGAGCGCCGTCCAGGATGCGCAGCGGCAGGTGGCCGCGGCCGTCCCGATGCCGGCCGGCTACCGCGTGGAGTGGGGGGGCGAGTACAAGGATTACACCGCGTCGCGCGCGCAGCTCCGGCTGATTCTGCCGCTCACGGTGCTGGTGATCTTCCTGCTGCTGTTCGCACTGTACAGCAACTTCAAGTTCCCGCTCATCACCGTCGTCGGCGTCGTGCTCTCGGCGCCGGTGGGTGGACTGCTGGCGCTGCTGATCACCGGCACGCCGTTCTCGGTGTCGTCGGGGATCGGCTTCCTGGCGCTGTTCGGCGTATCGGTGCAGACCGCGGTGGTCTACATCTCGTATGCGAACGAGCTGCGACAGGGGGGCGTCGGCATTCTCGACGCGACGCGTGAGGCGGCCGAGCTGCGGCTGCGTCCGATCATGATGACCGCGCTGGTCGCCGCGTTCGGGCTGCTGCCGGCGGCGCTGGCGCACGGTGTGGGTTCCGATTCGCAGCGGCCGTTCGCGCTGGTGATCGTGGGCGGGATGTTCTCGCGGCTGCTGATCAGCGTTTACCTGATGCCGGCGCTGTACGCGGTGGTGGCAAGGCCGGGTGACCGGCTGGAGGTGTAGCCGAGGCCGCTTGATCCGCGGCTTTGGCGCGCACGGAAGATGCCGTACCAGAGAGTACCATGTCAGACCAATCCCTCATCACCGAGAGGCTCGCAAGCGCAACCGACTGGCACGAACACACCGCCACGGAACCACCGCCCGCCACGCCTCACCCGGCGCCCCAGGCGCCCCCGCCGCCATCACCGCGGCATCTCGCGCACGCGCGAGCGCTCCTGCAGGAA
>DASSBZ010000222.1:0-5039 GCA_035698205.1 Gemmatimonadaceae bacterium
CCTGCCGCACGTCTGGCTGTCCGACGAATGGTTTTCGCCCGGTGGCGTGCCGGGCTTCGCCCTGCCCTTCTTCCTGACGCATCCACGCCTGCGCCGGCTCGAGCGAACCATGCTGCTCGACGTGGAGGGCGCATCGCGCGCCGAGTGCATGCGCATCATGCGCCACGAATGCGGTCACGCATTCCAGCACGGCTACCAGTTGCACCGCCGGCGCAAGTGGCAGCAGCTCTTCGGCAAGTCGTCCACGCGCTACCCGGAGTTCTACAAGCCGAACCCCGCGAGCACCAAATACGTCCAGCATCTGCGACTCTGGTATGCACAGAGCCATCCGGACGAGGACTTCGCCGAGACGTTCGCGGTGTGGCTGCGGCCGCGTGCCGACTGGCGTGCGCGCTACAAGGGCTGGCCGGCGCTCAAGAAGCTGCTGTACGTCGATGAACTGATGCAGGAGCTGGGCACCGAGCGGCCGCCGGTACACACCCGGCGCGTGATCGAGCCACTCTCGCGCATCTCACGCACGCTGGGCGAGCACTATGCCGCGCGTCGACGGCAGTATGAAGTCACCTTTCCCAACATCTATGATGCCGAACTGCGTCGCCTGTTCTCCGAGGAGAAGCGTCATCGCCGGAACGAGTGGGCGTCCACGTTCCTCCGACGGCATCGCACCGAGATCCGGGGACTCGTCGCCAAGTGGACGGGCGAGTATCAATACACACTCGAGCTTGTGCTGCACGACATGATCGGCCGCTGTCGCGAACTGCGACTGCGCGTCGCCGGCCCGGAACGTCAGGTGTTGACGGACTTCTGCGTGCTGCTCACCGTAAAGACCATGCACTTCCTCTACAGCCACCGTCGCCGCGACTGGATCGCCCTGTGAAGCGATACCGGATTCTCGCGCTCATGCACCCCGAGCTCGTCCCCCCCGACTCGCTCGAGGGGTTGTCGGAGCGCGAGCGGTTCGCCTGCAAGACGGAGTTCGATGTGGTCTCCACGCTGCGCGGCATGGGACACGAAGTTCGCGCACTCGGCGTGCAGGACGAACTGCTCCCCATCCGTGATGTCGTGGAGGAGTTCGAGCCGGACGTCGTCTTCAACCTGCTCGAGGAGTTCCACGGCAACGTGCTCTTCGACCACAACGTCGTCAGCTACCTCGAGCTGCTGCGCGTGCCGTATACAGGCTGCAACCCCAGGGGGATGATCCTCTCCCGCGGGAAGGCGCTGTCCAAGAAGCTCCTCGCCTATCACCGCATCCGCGTCCCTGCGTTTGCCGTCTTCCCCGTCGCGCGCAAGGTGCGTCGACCTCGCTCGCTGCCCTTCCCGCTCATCGTCAAGAGCCTCACCCAGCATTCATCGGTCGGCATCTCGCAGGCATCGCTGGTCTACGACGACGCCCAGCTCGCCGAGCGCGTCGCCTTCGTGCACCGGCGGATCGGCACCGACGCCATCGCCGAGCAGTTCATCGATGGCCGTGAGCTGTACGTCGGGGTGATCGGGAATGATCGCCTTACCGCGCTGCCGCCGCGCGAACTCGAATTCGAGAAGGCCGCCCCCGATATGCCGCTGATCGCAACCGAGAGGGCCAAACACGACCCCGGATACCAGGAAAGGCACGGCGTGGTCCATGGTCCCGCACTCGAGCTCCCGACCGGCATCAGCTCGGCGATCGCGCACCTGACCAAGCGCATCTACCGGACGCTCGAACTCAGCGGCTATGCGCGCATCGACTTCCGTCTCGATGCGCAGGACCGGCTGTTCTTCCTCGAAGCGAACCCGAATCCGGAGATCGCGCGCTCCGAGGAGTTCGCGTCGTCCGCCGACGAAGCCGGCATCCCGTACCCCGAGCTGCTGCGCCGGTTGATCACGCTCGGGATGCGGGCAACCGACGTCTCCTAGCGCGGCCAGGCTCACGAAACGCGAGATCATGCGCACAGCCGATTGCGCCGATTGATCCGACGTCACTCGCCGGCCAACCGGCAGCAGACCTCGCCCCGCACGCGGAGGCAAATCTGCGCCAATCTGCGAATGCGGTCCTGCGAATTCCGGTGCGCATCGATGCCTTCGACGTGAGAACCACCGAAATCATCGGACACAGACGGTCAAGCCCGTCAAGTTCCCTGGTGCCGATGCGTAGAGAGAATCCAGCCAATCTCCCTGAGCGCTTTGGGTCGCTCATGCGTACCCTCGCTGTACGTCTCCTGTTGCCTCCTCCCGAACCCGTCACGTCCCTGATGTCACGACCCGTTCCACTTCCGGGCGCCTCGCGCGCGCGGGCCCTTGTCGGCGGCGCCATTGCCACGGTCGCAGCGCTCCTCTGCGGCAGCGGATCGGTGCTCCACGCGCAGGGGGCCGCCAGCAACCCGTATCGCAACCATGCCGCGCTCGTGCGCGCCGTCGACAGCCTGCGTGCCGCACATCCGCGGCTCGTGACCGTGACGGCGATCGGCCAGTCGCCGGGTGGTCGCGCGGTACAGGCCATCCGCATCGGAGCCGGCGACAACCTCGATGGCCGTCCGGCGCTGCTGGTCCTGGCCAATGCATGGGGACCGCACGTCGTGGGCAGCGAGATCGCGCTCGTCGCAGCCGGGCGTCTCGCCGCCGGCTACGGCGCCGACACGGCCATCACGCGGCTGCTCGATCGCGTGACGCTCTACGTCATTCCGCGCGCCAACCCCGACGCCGCCGAGTCCATGTGGGCGTCACCGCTCGTCGAACGCAACCGCAACGCCAGCGCGTACGACGATGATCGCGACGCCATGACCGACGAGGATGCGCCCGACGACCTCGATGGCAACGGCGTGATCACGATGATGCGCGTGCTCGATCCGTCGGGCGCGTGGATGGCCGACTCCGCCGACCCCGCACTCCTTCGCCGGGCCGATGCCACAAAGGGAGAAGCCGGCACGTACCAGCTTTACGTCGAAGGTCGTGACGACGACCATGACGAGCAGTGGAATGAGGATCCGCCGGGCGGCACCGACATCGCGAAGAACTTCAGTTACGAGTACGACTGGTTTGGTGAGGGGTCGGGGCTGCATCAGTACTCGGCACCGGAGTCGCGCGCCATCGCCGAGTTCTTCGTCGCGCACCCCGGCATCAGCGCCGTGTACGTGCTCGGCGCCCAGGACAACCTCGTGACACCGTGGACCTGGCGACAGCAGTCCGGTATCAGCGGCAACCCCACCGGCACGTCACAGGGCGGGCCGCTGCAGAGCATCCTGCGCGACGACCAGCCCTGGTACGCCGAGATGAGCCGGCGCTATCGGGAGATCACGGGCATCACGAAGGGACCAGCAGGCGCACCGTCGCAGGGGGATCCGCTCTCGTTTGCGTACTTCGACATGGGGCGACTCGCATTCGGCAGCACCGGATGGTCTGTCCCTGACGCAACTGCCGATACGCCGGCGCGAGCGGACAGCTCTGGTGCGGCGGCCGCATCGGGCGGCGCACGCGCTGGCTCGCGCGGGGGTGCCGCGGCCGCACGCGGCGGGAGTGGTGGCGGAGGCGGCGCCGATCCGCTCGAGCGCGAGCGCAATGCGCTCCGCTGGATGCGCGCCAATCGCCCCGATGGGTTCGTTGAATGGACGCGGGTGGAGCACCCGGATTTCCCCGGGCGTACCGTCGAAGTCGGCGGCTTCCGCCCGTTCGCGCTGATCAATCCTCCGGCCGCCGAGCTCGTGCCGGTGCTCGACCAGCAGACCGCATTCATCACGGCGCTGGCCGGCATGCTGCCATCGATCGCCCTGCGCGACGTCCGCGTGGCGCAGGTTGGCGACGGTGTCTATCGCGTCAGCGCACAGGTGGCCAACAACGGATTCCTCCCCACCAACTCCGGCATCGGCATGCGTGTCGACTGGCCGCTGCGGGTGCGCGTGACGCTGGCCGTGGGCAACGGGCAGCACATCGCCAGCGGCCGCGCGCAGCAACTGCTTCCCGCCATCCGGGGGAGCGGCAGTTCGCGCGAGGTGAGCTGGCTGGTCGTCGGCGCCCCGGGCTCCACCGTCACCATCCGGGCCACCAGCCCGGTTTCCGGTGACGCCTCCGAAACCGTCACACTGCGCGCGAGGTAGACTGACGATGACGCATCCTGCCGTCGGCCGCATCGCGTGCGGCCCCGCTTTCATGCACGCCCCGCGCGAGGATCATCCCATGCGAACCGCGCCGATCATCCGGCATCGGATCGTGCGTGCGCTGCTCGCCCTGGTGCCGGCAGCGCTCCTCGCTGTCGCGCTCACACCGGACCGTACCGCCGGCGCACAGCAGGTGCAGGCGCCGGTACCCGGGGCGCTCGCGGCACTCGGTTCGCCACCAAATCCGCGCGTCCCCATGCACTGGGACCGCTTCTACGATCACAAGGGGATCGGCGAGATCCTCCATCGCATCGCCGCCGCCTGGCCCGATCGCGCCCGTGTCAGCTCGATCGGCAAGAGCGTCCAGGGGCGCGACATCTGGATGATCACCGTCACGAACTTCAACCACGGCGATCCCGACCGGAAGCCGGCGATGTATATCGACGGCAACATCCACTCGAACGAGATCCAGGGCAGCGAGTTCGCGATGTACACCGCCTGGTATCTCACCGAGATGGCCGACAGCGTGAGCGCCGTCGATTCACTCCTCGACGATCGCGTGCTGTACATCGTGCCGACGATCAACCCCGACGCGCGCGACCACTTCATCCACCAGCCCAACACCGCAAGTTCGCCTCGCACGGGGCTCGCCCCGCGTGACAACGACGGCGATGGCGTGATCGACGAGGACGGACTCGACGACCTCGATGGTGACGGCAACATCACCCAGATGCGCCGCCGCAACCCCAATGGCCGGCTTGTCACGTCCCCGGTGGATCCACGCATCATGATCCCCGCACCGCAGGGCCAGGCCGGCGAATGGGAGATGCTCGGCCGCGAAGGGATCGACAACGACGGCGATGGCGAGGTGAACGAGGACGCCGACGGCGGCTACGATCCCAATCGCAACTGGCCGTGGCGCTGGCAGCCGCAGTACGTGCAGCGCGGTTCGGACTACTACCCCACGTCGCT
>DASSBZ010000223.1:0-4347 GCA_035698205.1 Gemmatimonadaceae bacterium
GTGACGCGTTCCGGTGCGCTGGCATTCGATCTCGAGGCGCAGGGGGCGGTGGAATCGGCCGCGCGTGCCCTGGCGTTCGGGCCACTCCCCGATGGATACGGAAACGACGTCCTCCCGGTTATTTTCAGCTTCGATCCCGCCATCCTGCGTTGATGTCACGATTTTTCTCGATACTGCCGATCGCGGTCCTGGGGCTGCTGACGGCGGTTGGAGTCGCGCACGCCCAGGACTCCACCGTTCAGGGCGTGCGTATCGGACTGGTGTACGATCCCGGATCCCGTCCCGGGGTGATTGTGCTGCCGGTGGATGGCGCGGGGGGTGATTCCATCCGCGCGATCCTGCAGCGGGACTTCGATTACGGCGATCGCATCAACGTGGTGGGGGCCGAGGGAACGGGCTTTCCCCTGGCGCCGACCACCGGCGAGGAGAGCAACTATCCCGTCTACGCGGCGCTTGGCGCGGTGGCGCTGGTGCAGGCCACGGTGACCGGCGGCGGGAGCGGCTTGCACGTTGCCGTCCACGATGTGGCGCGGCAGAGCATCGCGCGGGTGCGGGATTTCCCGATGCGCGGCACCCCCGACGGGGGAGACTGGCGGCTCGGCGTGCATACCGTGGCCGACGAGATCGAGCTGTGGATCACGGGGGTGCGTGGCGTATCGGCCACCCGTGTGCTGTACATCTCGGGGGGGCGAGTCTGGGTCGTGGACTCCGACGGCTTCGGCCCCAGACCGGTGTCGGCCGCGGGTACGACGATGTCGCCGGCGTGGCACCCGGACGGCACGCACCTCGCCTACGCGCAGTTCGTCGGCAGCGGGTGGTCCATCATGGTGGAGGAGCTCTCCGGCGGAGCGCGGCCGCTGCCGGCGCCCCGCGGGCTCAACGCGACGCCGACGTTCTCACCGGACGGGAACGTGATCGTCTGGGCGCATGGCGGCGAGTCGGGGACCGACCTGTTCGCGACCACCGTCTTCACGAACGGACCAGCACGCCGCATCACCGTGGGGCGCGGATCGGACAACACCTCCCCAACGTTCAGCCCGGACGGGCGCCGTGTGGCGTTCACCTCCGGGCGCTCCGGCCATCCGGAGGTGTATATTTCCGACGCCGATGGCACGAACGCCGAACTCCTGACGCCGTACAAGTTCGGCGACCAGAGCTATCGGTCGGATCCCGACTGGTCGCCCGACGGTCGCACGGTGGCGTTTCAGGCGCAGTTGGCCGGACGCTTCCAGGTGATGACGATCGGTCTGCGGGACCGCAGTATCCGGCAGCATACGAACGAAGGTTCCAACGAACAGCCGTCGTGGGCGCCGGACAGTCGGCATGTTGTCTTCACGTCCACCCGGTCGGGCACGAGGCAGTTGTGGGTGCTGGACACCGAGACCGGGCGGACCCGCCAGTTGACGCACTCTGGTGGAGTCCGCATGGCATCCTGGTCACCGTATCTGGGCGGCCGTTAGCGCGCCCCTTCACCGCATCGCCCCTCACCTTCGGGAGTCATTGACATGCTCCACCGCGTACGAGTCCTTCCCCTGTTGTTGATCACCACCGCCGCGTTCGTGGGTGCCTGCAAGAAGAAGGAACCCGCCGTGACGCCGACGCCCGAGCCGACGCCGGCGGGTGGCGCGGGCTGCGATCAGCGCTGCCAGGATTCGATCGCCAACGCGCGCCGCGTCGCCGATTCGATCGCGGCCGCGAACGCCGCGTCGGCGGAACTCGCGCGGGCGATCGAGGCGGCACGTGCGTCGCTCACCGCGGTCATCTACTTCGACTACGATGCGTCGGACATTCGCGCCGACTCGCGCGGGACGCTCGAGGCCAAGGTGCCGGTGCTGACCGCCAACCCGTCGGTGCGGCTGCGCGTTACGGGGCACACGGACAGCCGTGGGTCGGATGAGTACAACCTCGCGCTCGGCCAGCGCCGTGCCGCCGCTGCCAAGCAGTACCTCACGGATCGCGGCGTCGATCCCAGTCGCATCGAGATCGTGAGCCTCGGCGAGGAACGACCGGCGGATCCGGCCGAGAATGAGTCGGCCTGGGCCCGGAACCGTCGCGCGGAGTTCGAGATCATCGCCGGCGGGACCAACATCCAACCCCCCCGATGATCGGTCGAATCGCGCTACGTCGGCTCGCGCCCGTCGCCTTGCTGGCGACGGGCGCCTGCTTTGCCACGCGCAGCGACGTGCGCATCCTGCAGGAAGACGTGCAGAAGGTGCGCACCGACATGGCAACAGCGGACGCGGCGCAGAACCAGCAGATGGCGCGGCTCTCCGACCAGTTGGCGAATCTCGTCGATTCGGTGCGCGTGGTGAGCGAGCGGATGGCGGGGTGGCAGCCGAATGTCCTCGCCACGTTGCGCAACATCCAGGAGCAGTTGCTGCAGGTGCAGGAGCTGTCGGGGCAGTCGCAGCGCCGGCTGCAGGAGTTGCGCACCGAGATGGAGCGCAATGCAATGCCCATCCCGCCGGTCACCGGCGGCCCGACGCCCGCCGACACCAGCATGCGCCCGCCCGACTCCACGGTGGCGGCACCCGTGACGCCGGCAATCGGCCCGAACCAGCTCTACTCGCTCTCGTATGACCAGTTGCGGCGCGGCAGCTATGGCGCCGCGCGCGCCGGGTTCACCGAGCTGCTGCGGAGCTATCCGGAGTCGGATCTCGCGCCCGATGCGCAGTTCTACATCGCCGAGTCGCATGCGGCCGAAGGGAGCGCCGACCTGGCGGACGCCGCGTACCTCGAGGTCGTCAACCGCTGGCCGCGCTCGCCCCGGGCGGCGACCGCGCTTTACAAGCACGCGCTGTACCTTCAGCGTGGCGAGCGTACGGCCGAGGCACGGCAGGCATTCCAGAAGGTGCTCGACACGTATCCCTCTTCCGACGAGGCGGTCCTCGCGCGCGAAGCGCTGCGCACGTTGCCGTAACGCGGAGGGGCCGGCGGTCACATGACGGAGGACAGCAGCAGCGGGACCGAGATGCCGTTCCTCGATCATCTCGAGGAGCTGCGGTGGCGTATCCTCTACTCGCTGGCGGCGCTCGTCGTCGGCGTGATCATCGGCTTCGTCGCCATGTCGAAGCTCGATGTCATCCTGCTGCTCGAGCGCCCCATCCTGCCGTATCTCGAGGGTGGCACGCTGGTGGTGACGCACCCCGCCGACCCGTTCCGCATCCTGATGACGGCGTCGTTTGTCATCGGAACGATCCTCGCCCTGCCGGTTATCCTGTACCAGGTCTGGGGGTTCGTGTCGCCGGCGCTCTATTCGCATGAGAAGCGTGTGGTCATCCCGGTCCTCATGCTGGGCTCGGTGCTGTTCCTGTGCGGCATCGCGCTCTCGTGGTTCGTGATCCTGCCGATCACCCTCAGCTTCTTCTACCAGATCCAGTCGAGCGGCCTGCGCTACATGGTGACCGCTCGCGAGTACTTCGGCTTCGCGATGAGCATGTCGGTGGCGCTGGGCGCGGTGTTCGAGCTGCCGATCCTGATCCTCGGGTTGACGGCGGTGGGGGTGGTCACGCCGCAACTGCTGCAGCGCTTCCGCCGGCATGCGATCATTCTCTGCCTGGTCGCGGCGGCGTTCATCACGCCGGGGCAGGACCCGCTTTCGCTCGGGGCGATCGCCGTGCCGCTCTATCTGCTGTACGAGCTGAGCGTCGTCGGCTCGATCTGGATTCACCGGCGCCGACTGCGGCGTGAGGCGGAGCTGGCACGCGAGTCGGGGGCCATCGCGTGACACGCGCCGGGCTCCGGCGGGTGCCCTGGCTGCTGCTGCTGGTACTGGCGGTCGTGCTGGTGCCGTCGCTCGTCGAGGCACAGGTACCCGACAGCACCGCGCGCGCCGACTCGATTGCCCGCGCGCGTCGCGACTCCGTGGCTCGCGCAGACTCCGTGGCCCGTACCGACTCCGTGGCCCGCGCCGATTCCATCGCCCGCCGCGACAGCGCGGCACGCGCGGATTCGATTGCCGGGCGCGACTCGCTCGGACCGGGCGGCGTGCTCAATCCGCTGGCGCCCGGCGCCGATACGCTGCCGAAGGAGCTCGTCCAGTGGGCGGACCTCGATTCGGCGATGACGTCGCTCCTGGAACGCCAGGGCTACCACGTCACGAAGTATCAGGGAGATCAGGTCCAGTTCCGGGCGGGGGCGCGCGTGCTGCGGCTGGAGGGGGAAGCCGCGGTCAGCCGGGACGAGACCATCCTGGTGGGCGACACCATCCAGTACAACGACTCCACGAAGATCGTCGATGCGTTCGGCGATACCCTCGTGCTGCGCGATCCATCGCAGGGTGATGACGTGGTGGCGCGCGGCAGCATCCGCTACGACCTGACGAGGCGCATGGGCACGGCCACGGCC
>DASSBZ010000224.1:0-3752 GCA_035698205.1 Gemmatimonadaceae bacterium
GCGTCATGATGCGCGGGTGCGCGAAGCGCTGGTCGCCGCGGGCGTCGTGATCACATGACGGTGTCGCCTTCGGAGCTGGAACGTCGCGTCGAGGCGCTGTGGGAGTCCGGCGCGCAGGCCCCGGCGGGCGCCGACGCCGACGCGACCGTGGCCGCCCTGCTCGATGCGCTGGAGCGCGGCGAGGTGCGTGCCGCGGTGCGCGGCGGTGACGATGGGGCGCACTGGAGCGCCGTGCCATGGGTGAAGCGCGGCATCCTGTGCGCCTTCCGTGTGGGCGAGGTGCGCGAAATGCCGCCGGCGCCCGGGGCCGCGTTCCCGTTCTTCGACAAGCACACGCTCCCTGTGCGCGCGTATGCGCTGGGCGACGGCGTGCGGCTGGTGCCCGGTGGCTCGTCGGTGCGGCGCGGCGCGTATCTCGCCCCGGGAGTGGTGTGCATGCCGCCGATGTACGTGAACGTTGGCGCGCACGTGGGCACCGGCACGATGATCGATTCGCACGCGCTGGTCGGCTCGTGCGCGCAGGTGGGGGAGCGCGTGCACCTGAGCGCGGCCGCGCAGATCGGTGGCGTGCTCGAGCCCGTGAACGCCGCGCCGGTGATCATCGAGGATGATGTCATCGTGGGCGGCAACACCGGTGTGTTCGAGGGGACAGTGGTGCGCGAAGGCGCCGTGCTGGCCGCCGGCGTGGTGCTCACGCGTGGTACGCCGGTGTACGATCTCGTGCGCGAGACGATTCATCGCGCCGGCCCCGACGGTCCGCTCGTGATTCCGCCGCGCGCGGTCGTCGTTCCCGGCGCCCGCAACGTGAAGGGCGGCTGGGCCGCGGCCCACGGACTGGCGCTGCAGGCACCGGTCATCGTCAAGTATCGCGACGAGAAGACGGACCTCTCCACGATGCTCGAGCAGTGGCTGAGATGAGCGTGGCGACCGGTGCACCGGTGTCCGTGCGCGTCCCCGGCGACAAGTCCATCTCGCACCGCTCGCTCCTGTTCGCGGCGCTCGCCGACGGCGCGTCGATCGTGCGCCACATCCTCCCGTCGGCGGATGTCCGCTCCACCGCCGCGGTGCTGCGCGCGCTCGGCGTCGAGATCGGTGAGCTCACGAACGAGGTCACCGTCACGGGGCGGGGGCTGCGCGGCCTGCGCGCACCCACGGTGGATCTCGACTGCGGCAACAGCGGCACGACGGCGCGCCTGCTCTCCGGGGTGCTCGCCGCACAGCCGTTCGACAGCCGCGTCATCGGCGATGCCAGCCTGAGTCGCCGGCCGATGCGCCGGGTCTCGGAGCCGTTAGGCAGGATGGGCGCACGGCTCGAGTTCGAGGGCACGGGCGACGTGCTCCCGATGCGCGTGCACGGTGGCCCGCTGCGACCGGCCGACTTCGACTTCGTCGTGGCCAGCGCACAGGTCAAGAGCGCCGTGCTGCTGGCCGGGCTCGCCGGCGGCGTCGCGGTCTCGCTGCGCGAACCGGTCGTGAGCCGCGATCATACCGAGCGCATGCTGGCCTGGCTCGGCGTCTCGATCACCGCGCTGGCATCGGCCGAGCCGGGAGGGGGGCCGCCGCGCATCGCCACATTCCCCTCCGACGCCATCCCCCCGTTCGATCTCGAGGTGCCCGGCGATCCGTCGTCGGCGGCGTTTCTCATCGCACTGGCCGTGCTGTCGGGGAATCGCACGCTCCACGTGGAGCGTGTCTGTCTCAACCCCACCCGGCTTGGTTTCTTCGACACGCTGCGTGAGATGGGGGGCGTCGTTCGGTGGCACGTCGACGATGACGTTGGCGCCGAGCCGATCGGCCGTATGGAGGCGGCGCCGGGCGAGTTGCGCGGCGTGCACGTGGGTGGCGCCCGCGTCCCCGCAATGATCGACGAGCTGCCGCTCCTGGCGTGCATGGCGACGCGCGCCCGCGGGGAGACGGTCGTGACCGGCGCGTCCGAGCTGCGTGTGAAGGAGTCCGATCGCATCGCCGCGGTCGTTGGCAACCTGCGCGCGATCGGGGCCGACGCCGATGAACTGCCGGTCGGTTTCGTGGTGCGCGGCGGGGCCGGCGCGCTGCGCGGTTCCATCCGCACCTTCGGCGATCACCGCATCGCCATGGCCTTCGGCGTGCTCGGTGCGCTCGATGGCAACGACATCAGCGTGGACGATCCCGGTTGTGTGGATGTCTCGTACCCCGGCTTCTGGGAGGATCTGTCGCGTGCCCGGGGCTGAGCAGCGCGCACGCGTGGTGATCGCCATCGACGGGCCGGCTGCGTCGGGGAAGTCGTCGACGGCGCAATGGGTGGCGAGCGAGCTCGGCTTTCGTCATGTGGACTCCGGCGCGCTCTACCGTGCGGCGACCGCTGCCGCCCTGCGCACTGACGGCGATGATGTACCGAGCGAGGCGCAGGTGCTCGGCGAGGTGGGGCGCATCACGCTCGCGTCCAGCGCCCCCAGCCTCGTGCCGCTGATCGACGGCGGCGACGCCTCTGAGGCGATCCGCGGATCGGCCGTGACGCGGCGCGTATCGGCGGTCGCGCGGATGCCGCGCGTGCGCGAGTGGGTGAACGCCACGGTGCGTGAGGCCGCGCGCGACCATGACGTCGTCGTCGACGGCCGGGACATGGGGACGGCAGTGTTCCCGGACGCGACGCTCAAGGTGTTCCTGGTGGCTGATCCGTGGGAGCGGGCTCGGCGCCGGCTGGTGCAGCGGCTGGGGCGTCGTCCCACGGACGAGGAGGTGGCCGAGGAGACCGATCGGCTGGTGCGCCGCGACGCTGACGACGCCACGCAGACCGCGCAGGCCAGGGACGCCGTGCTGATCGATACGACCTACATCACGCAGGCCGAGCAGGTGGAGCGGATCGTGGCGCTGGCACGCGCCGTAACTGCGCGCCCGAGCGGCACTTCGGCGGTTGACGCCGCGCCCGATATCCCGTAACTTGATCGGCTCCCCGGAAATCGCCGGGGAAACGTGTGCCTGCCACCTTCGCTCCGGCGGAGCGGGGGCGCGCGCGATGTGCGTCCTTCAACTCGGCGCGGCGAGCTCCCCGCGATCAGGAGATGCAATCCGGTATGTCCGAACTCGACACCACCTCGACCGGCACGACGCTCACGCCGCGCGAAAAGCGCGACCTGCAGAAGTCGCAACTGCGTCCGCTTGCCAACCGCCGCCCGGAACTCTACGAGGAGGACGAATACTCCTCGGATGAATACGAGCGCATGCTCGACCTGTACAACGGTACCCTCGCCTCCATCGAGGAAGGGGAGATCGTCAAGTCGACCGTGCTCGAAATCCGCGAGAACATGGTCGTCCTCGACATCGGCTTCAAGTCCGAGGGGACGATCCCGCTGGAAGAGTTCAAGGACATGCCCGACCTCAAGCCGGGCGACGAGGTGGAGGTGCTGCTCGAGCACCTCGAGGATGCCGAAGGCTCGGTGGTCCTCTCGAAGAAGAAGGCCGACTTCATGCGCGTGTGGGAGCGCATCCGCGTCGCCTACGAGAGCGACGAGCCGGTGGAGGGCGTGCTGGTCAAGAAGATCAAGGGCGGCGTGGTCGTCGACCTCATGGGCGTCGATGCGTTCCTCCCCGGATCGCAGATCGCCCTCCGTCGCGTGCCCAACATCGACGAGCTGCTCGGCCAGAAGTACGAGTTCAAGATCATCAAGCTGAACAAGCGCCGCCGCAACATCGTCGTCTCGCGCCGCGTGATCCTCGAGGCCGAGCGCGCCGGCAAGCGCGAGAAGCTGATGAAGGAGCTGCAGAAGGACCAG
>DASSBZ010000225.1:0-4489 GCA_035698205.1 Gemmatimonadaceae bacterium
AGCCAGGAGCTCTCCTGGCCGAAGCAGCTCGCCGCCGTCGCTGGCGCCGAATTCAGCATTCCCCGCATCGCCGCGCCGGGATGCACCCCGGCGTTCGCATCGCCGCTCGGGTCGTTCCGCCGGGTGGACGGGACGCCGGTCACGGCGAACAAGCTGTGTGCCCCGCTCGAGCCGGGCGTCAGCCTTCCCACGAGCAATCTGTCAATCGAGGGGGCCACGGCCGCCGCGGCCCTGACCGAGACGCCTGAAGCGCCGCTCGCCGGTCGTGACCGGCCCGCCGTGGTCTCACGCGTGCTGCCTTCGGGCATGACGCAGGTCCAGGCGATGCGCGCCATGCAGCCGACCTTCGTCACCGTGGACTTCGGTGGCAACGAGATCCTGCAGGCGCAGGCGGGACTGTTCCTGCCGAATGTCACCGTCACGCCGTTCGCCACCTTCAGGACGGCCTATGACCAGGTCATCGACAACGTGAGGGCCACCGGTGCCAAGGCGCTCCTCATGCAACTGCCGAGCGACATCCGTCAGTTCCCCACCATCCGGACAGCCCAGGAGATCGCGGCGCAGCGAGCGGCGTTCGCCGTCATGAACGTGACGGTGAGCGGCGACTGCGACGAGAGTCCCAACTTCGTCTTCGTCCGCGGCAAGGTGATCACCGCCGTGGCCACGGGCGCCGGGATGGCCCGCGCGGGGGCGGGCCCGTACACCTTGAGCTGCGCCGACGTCCCGTTTACCGCGGACTACATCCTCACGCCGGCCGACATCGAGTCCATCAACGGCCTGCTCGCGCAGATGAACGGCGAGATCGCCGCCCAGGCGCAGGCGAACGGTTATGCCCTCGCGTCGCTGGACGCGGTGTACCGGAAGTCGAAGAAGGGGGTGCCCTTCGACCTCCAGGCCTTCATGACGTCGGCCACTCCCTACGGCCCGCGAATCAGCCTCGACGGCGTACACCCGAATGAGGCAGGTCAGCGGCTGATTACCAGGAATGCGGTCAAGGCCATCAACGCGAAGTACGCGGCGCACCTGGTACCGCCGCAGCGCTGAGGGCGACGAGTCCGTCTGGTGTCACGACTTGCCGCCTGGCCCACCGCCCTGACCACGAGGGGCGGTGGGCCAGGCGCGCGCGCATTGCCATTCCCGGCCTTCCGTCTCATTTTGGGTCGGCTCCGCGCCCCGCCGGAGCCGCCACCCGCAGGAACGAGCCGGTACATGGCCGAGATCGCGCGAACGCCACCCTCGCCAGCCGTGCACGGTGCACCCACCGCGCAGATGCCGGATGGCGTGCCGTCGGGACGCGCGATCGACGCGCTGGTGCCGATCGTCTACCCGGAGCTGCGGGCGATCGCGCACCGGCACCTCCGGCGGCAGAAGGCATACGATGGTAGCGATGCCACGCTCGCGACGACCGGCCTCGTACATGAGGCGTACCTGAAGCTGGCCGCTGCGTCGGGCGCCTGGTGCGATCGGCCCCACTTTCTCGCCACGGCGGCGATGGCGATGCGGCAGATCCTCGTGGACCGCGCCCGGGCGCAGTCCGCCGCAAAGCGCGGCGGCCGGCGCGCCAACGTCACTCTGGACGACGATGCACTGGTCGTGGCCGGGGAGCCGGAGGCGCTGCTGGAGATCGATGGCGCCCTGGCGCGACTCGGCGAAACCGCACCACGCCTCGCGCGCATCGTGGAGTACCGCTTCTACGGCGGCATGACGGAAGACGAGACGGCCGCGGTGCTCGGCGTCACCACGCGTACGGTACAGCGGGACTGGTTGAAGGCGCGCATGCTGCTTCGCCGGGCGCTGACAAGCTGACGATTCGACGCGCGCATGTCGGCGACTGAGTCCGAAGATCCCGCCGCCGAACGCTGGCGCGCGCTCGAGCCGTTGCTCGACGCGGCGCTCGCCCTGACGCCCACACAGCGTCGCGCCTTTCTCGAGCAGGCATGCGCCGAGGACGACGCGATGCGCGCCGAAGTCGAGGCGATGGCGGCGGAATGCGATCAGGATGCAGCGCACCTGGCGACGCGCCAGCGGCCAGGAGCGCGCAACGCGCCGACGGCCACCGTGGAGCAGATCGGGCAGTTGCGCGAGGCACTCGCCGACCGGTACGAGCTGCAGGAGGAGATTGGCCGCGGCGGCATGGCCACCGTGTTCGCCGCGCGCGATCTCAAGCACGACCGCGCCGTGGCGCTCAAGGTGATCCACCCGGAAGCATCAGCCACCCTCGGCGCTGACCGCTTCCTCCGTGAGATCGCCATTGCCGCGCGCCTTTCACACCCGAACATCCTTCCGCTGTACGATTCCGGCGCAGCGGCCGGCTTGCTGTACTACGTGACCCCGCGGGTGGAGGGTGGCTCCCTGCGCGAACACCTGCGCGCTGAACGGCAGCTGCCGCTCGACGAAGCGGTCCGCATCGCCACCGAAGTCTGCGCCGCGCTCGATGGCGCGCACCGACGTGGCGTGGTGCACCGGGACATCAAGCCGGAGAACATCCTGCTGCAGGAAGGCTGCGCGCTCGTCGCCGACTTCGGCATCGCGCGCGCCGTGAGCCACATGGCAGCGAGCACACTGACGCCGGCCAGTACCAGTCTCGGTACGCCGGCCTACATGAGCCCCGAGCAGGCCACCAGCTCGCACGACGCTGACGGCCGGGCTGACCTGTACGCACTCGGCTGTGTGCTGTACGAGATGCTCGCCGGCCAGCAGCCTTACGCCGGCCCGAGCGCCGCATCGATCATCTCGCAGCACGTCGCGGCGGCCATTCCGTCGGCGCGCACGCTTCGCGCGACAGTGCCGCCGGCGCTCGATCTCGTGATCCGCCGCGCGATGGCGAAGAGTCCCGCGGACCGCTACGGCACGGGGGCCGAGCTCGCGGCGGCGCTCCGTGTCGCCCTTACCGGCGACGCGGCGCCTGCACCGGGCGAACATGCGACGATCGCCGTGCTGCCATTCGTGAACCTGAGCGCCGATCCGGAGAACGAGTACTTCTCCGACGGGGTCACGGAAGAGATCCTTGGCGCGCTGGCGCGCATCCCGGCGCTGCGCGTGGCATCGCGGCAGTCGTCGTTCGCCTTCAAGGGACAGAAGCTGACGACCAGCGAGATCGGCGAGCGACTCGGTGTGCGCACGGTGCTCGAGGGCAGCCTGCGTCGCTCCGGCAACCGGATCCGCCTCTCGGTGCAGCTCACCAACGCCATGGATGGATACACCCTGTGGTCGGAGCGCTACGATCGCGAGTTGCAGGATGTGTTCGCAATCCAGGAGGACATTGCTCGCACCATCGTCGATACCCTGCGCCTCAAGCTGACCAGCGCCGAGCAGCACCGGTTGGCGAAGCGGCATACGGACGACCTCGAGGCGTACGAGCTGTACCTGCGCGGACGCTACTGCTGGCATCATCGCGGGATGCTCCGGAAGTCGATGGGTTACTTCCAGAAGGCGCTGGAGAAGGATCCCGAGTTCGCGCTGGCGTATCATGGACTGGCTGACGGCTACTGCGTGCTCGGGCTCTATGGCTTCGCACCGCCGTCTGCCGTGGTCCCAGCGGCGCGGCGCCTGCTGCAGCGCGCCGTCGCACTGGCGCCGGAGCTGGCCGAAGTGCACACGTCGCAGGGATTCCTCCTCCTGCTCACCTGGGAATGGGACGCGGCGGAGCGCGCACTGTGCACCGCGATCAGGCTCAACCCGAACTACGCCCTCGCCCACAGCTTTCACGCCTGGCTGCTCACGACGGTAGGACGCGAGGCAGAAGCCATCGCGGCCGCGGCGCGCGCGCAGGAGCTCGACCCCGAGTCATCGGTGACGAATGGCATCGGCGCTCTCGTCGCGTATCACGCGCGCAACTATCCGCGCGCGATCGCCGAGTGCGAGCGGGCGCTGGACGCGGAGCCGAGCGACTTCCTGTCGCGCCTTGCCATCACCCTGTCGTACTCGGCGAGTGGCGATTACGCGTCCGCGCTCGCCCATGCGGCCGAAGGAGTGCGGCTCTCGCCCGATGCGATGTTCCTGCGCGGGCTGCTCGGCGCGGTGCACGGCATGGCCGGCGAATACGACAAGGCCGACGAGACACTCGTCGACCTGCGTCGTCGCGCGCAATCGGTGTACGTCGCTCCCATCCTGCTGTCGTGGATCCACGCGCACAGCGGCCAGGTGGACCGCGCGTTCGACTGCCTGGAAGAGGCATACGCCGAGCGGAGCTGCCCGCTCGGCTTCGGGGTGCGGTTTCCGATCTACGACGGCATCCGATCGGATCCGCGTTTCGAGCGGCTGCTGCAACGAATGGATCTGCGGTGACAAGCGATCGTGCGGCGGCACGCACCCGCGCCGTACTTGCGATGGTCTTCGGCGCGTCGGCCGAGCGCCCCTTCGACATCCATCTCTGGGATGGCAGCATCGATCCCGGTCAGGCGGAACCGAGGTCGGACTTCGCCGTCGCCTTTCGCCGGCGCGGTGCGCTGCGGCGGATGCTCTTCCCGCCCTCCGAGCTGTCGATCGC
>DASSBZ010000226.1:0-3924 GCA_035698205.1 Gemmatimonadaceae bacterium
GAGCGTCGCGGCCATCTCCTGGATCGCGCCCACGATCGGCTGGCGGCAGTGCCCGGCGTTCACGCACCACATCCCCGACGTGCCATCGAGAATCCGGAGACCGTCGCCCGCCGTGTAGTGCATATCCTTCGCCGACACGAGCATCCGCGGCGCACTCTTGAACGCGCGGTTTGCCGTGAACGGCATCCAGTGCGCGTCGAGCGATGCCGCGCTGCTGTCAATCGAGGTTGTAGCCATCTTGTTCTTCGATACTGAGGTTGATTGCGGAGGGCTGACTCTACCCGCTGAGGACAGTCTTGCGTGCATGCATGCGCTGCAACTCTACCACAGGGTCGCGCAGGGGGTCACGGGGAACTCGCGGGGTATACCGAGAACGAAAGCAGTGACTCGTGAGCACTCCTGCACTGCGTGCACCGTGGTTCACTCGTAGCCCCTTGCCCCGCCGTGTCTGCTCCGGCACCCTGTGTATCCCCTGTGCCCCCTGTGCCCCCCTGTGGTTCAATCTGTTGGCAGTTGCAGTCGCACGTCACTCCTCCGGCTCGATCGCATCCTGCCGCACGGGCGTCCGCCTGCGCGCGGCCTCCGCGGCAAACTCGGCTTCGTCCTCGAGCTCGGACTCGCGCTCGGCCGCATCGAACGCATCGCTCTCGCGCCGATACCGCTCGTACCAGTTGCGCGTGACCTCTCCCGCGAGATCGCGGTTACCCAGCCCGAACGCAAGCGCCAACGCCAGCGCCACCGCGCCGAACAGGATCGCGAACGCTGTCGTCACGATCTCCGTCGCCACGCCCAGCTCCTGCAGCGCCATGAATGTCGCCAGCACCACCACACCGTAGCGCCCGATGCGCGCCAGCGTCGGTCCTCCCTTCACGCCACCCGCAGAGGCCAGGATCAGCCCGCCCACAAAACGCCCGAGCACGATCCCCACCACCAGGATCACAATCGCCGCCATCACGCTCGGCAGGTAGCCCACCAGCTCGGTGAACACCCCGGCCAGCGACTCCAGCCCCAGCGCCGTCGCCGCGATGATCAGCACCAGCAGCATCACGAGCCAGAAGACGAAGTTCGCCACCACGCGGCTCGGATTCACATGCGTCCCCGAGCGCTCCACCGCTTCCATCACGCCGCCGCGCTCGAGCATCTCGTTGAGATGGATCTTGCGCAGCAGCCGCTCCAGCGCCCGCTCCAGCAGCGTGGCCAGCAGATAACCGGCGAACAGGATGACGAGCGCGCCGAGCAGCGCCGGAATGAACTCGGCGATCCGGGCAAAGCTCTCCTGCAGGCGATCGAAGAATCTCATGGAGGGGATGAGGGTCGGGAGCGGACGCCGGCGGCGATTGTCGCGCGCGACATCCGGAGACGATCAGGTTCGCGTGCCGCGCCGTACGTCGAAGATGGCGCTGCGATGACAGGTGGGGCAGATGAGCCACTCGCGACGGCGCGCATACCCCAGCCCGAACGATCCGCCGCCGATCGCGCGATCGGTCATCGCCACCTTGCACCGCGGGCAGGTGGCCTGGCCGGTGGCAACGAACGACTCGCGGATCGTGCGCAGCTCATCGGGCTCGTACTGGGCAAGTTCCGGTTTCGACATATCCATTGATTTTACACGCCGGTCAGACGCGAATCACGACCTTGCCGAACTGATCCCCGGCCGCGAGGCGTACGAAGGCCGCCTGGCCGTCCACCAGGTCGAACACCGAATCGATCTCGGGGAGCAGCCGCCCCGCGCGCAGCTCATCCATGATGGCGTCGAACTCGGCGTCGCTCCCCATGGTCGATCCCATGAGCGTCCACTGGTTCCAGTACATGCGTCGCACGTCGGTCTCCACCATCGGCCCCGACGTCCCCCCGCAGGTGACCAGCCGCCCGCGCCTGCCGAGTGCGAACAGCGACTGCGACCACGTCGCGACCCCCACGTTGTCGATCACCACATCCATGCCGCGCTTGCCCGTTCGTGCGCGCGCCTCGCGCCCCACGTCGTGCGTGTGCTGGTTCAGCGTTTCATCGGCGCCCATGGCGCGGGCGCGCTCCAGCTTCTCCTCGCTGGTGGACGACACCCAGACTCGCGCGCCGAGCCCGCCGGCGATCTGCAGCGCCGCCTGCGCCACCCCGCCGCCGATGCCGCGGATCAGCACGTCTTCTCCCGCCGTCACACGCGCGCGCGTGACCACCATGCGCCACGCCGTGAGCGTGGCCAGCGGAAATGCCGCCGCCTGATCGAAGGTCACGCCGTCCGGGATGATGTGGGCGCGGCTCTCGTGCACCACCACGAACTCGGCGAGCGTCCCCGGCACATGCTCGCCGAGGATGCGATAGCGCAGGCAGAGTGGCTGGTCGCCGCTGGTGCAGTACTCGCATGTGCCGCAGCTCGAGCCCGGATTGAGGAGCACGCGATCGCCGACCTTCACCCGCGTCACCGCGCTCCCAACCGACTCGATCTCCCCCGCGCCGTCGGATCCGGGGATCCACGGCGGCACGATGCTGATGCCGGGTGCGCCCTCGAGGACGAACAGGTCCAGGTGGTTGAGCGCCGCCGACCGGATGCGCACCCGCACGTCGTGGGCGCCGGCCAGGATGGGCGCCGGCAGCGACTCGCGGTAGCGGAGTTGTTCCGGACCGCCGTGGTCGGAGATGGTCAGTGCGCGCACTCGGAATCCTGCTGCTGGTTATATTCCGCGGGCGCTCTCCGAGTCGGCCGCGCAGGCGGCCGTGCGGTTCGAACCCCGTACGGGATGTGGAATGATTGCGATCAAGGTGCCCCCTCTCGGGGAGTCCATCGTCGAGGCAACGATTTCTCGCTGGCTGAAGCAGGAGGGAGAAGCCGTCGCCGCCGGAGACACGCTCGTCGAGCTGGAGACCGACAAGGTAACGGTCGAGGTTCCGGCGATGAAGGCGGGGGTGCTCACGAAGCGTCACAAGCAGGAGGGTGACGTGGTCGCGGTGGACGACACGCTCGGCGAGCTCGATGAGACTGCAACCGGGGCGGCCGCTGGCGCTGCGGCGTCTGCCGCGCCGGGCGCGGCCGCTCCAGCAGCTGCGGCGCCGGCACCGCCAGCCGCGGCTACTCCGGCGCCGAACGCCGAAGCGCCGCCGCCGCCGCCGCAGGCGGGTTCGGGAGTCGGTTTCGACACGCCTCGTGTGGCGCCCGCTGCGCAGCGGGCTGCCGATGAGCGCGGCATCGACGTGAATACCGTGTCGGGCAGCGGGCGAGGCGGGGTGATCAGCAAGCCCGACGTGATCGAACAGGGGGGACTGGCCGCGGCGGCCACCCCGTCGGCGCAGGCGGCCCAGGTTGCGCCGCCCGCCGCCCCGGTTCCGGCGGCCCCGTCGGTGGATGTGGTGCGCCCCGACGCTCCCCGCGCCTTCGCGGCCGCGCCCGGCGATGTCACGGGCGGCCCGCGCGAGACGCGCGAGAAGATGACGACGCGCCGCAGGCGGATCGCCGAGCATCTCCTCGAGTCGCAGCACGCCACCGCGCACCTCACCACGTTCAATGAAGTCGACATGTCGGCGGTGGAAGCGCTGCGCGGCCGGCTCAGGGATCGGGTGGAAAAGGAGCACGGCATCCGGCTCAGCTTCATGCCGTTCTTCGTGAAGGCGGCGGTGATGGCGCTGGAGCAGTATCCCGTGGTCAACGCACAGGTCGACGGCGACTCGATCGTCTACCGGCACTACGTGAACATGGGGATCGCCGTCGCGTCGCCGGGCGGGCTGGTGGTGCCCAACGTGAAGGACGCGCAGGCCAAGGGGATGCTGCAGGTGTCGCGCGACATCGTGGACATCGCCAAGCGGGCGCGCGATGGCAAGCTCAACATGGACGACCTCACCGGCGGCACCTTCACCATCACGAACGGCGGGGTGTTCGGGTCGCTGGTGTCGACGCCGATCATCAACTTCCCGCAGGCCGCCATCCTCGGGCTC
>DASSBZ010000227.1:0-26736 GCA_035698205.1 Gemmatimonadaceae bacterium
CGTCGGCGAATGGCTGGTGCACGCCCCCACCGCGGGGAGCCCCACGCGCAGCGGTGCGCCACCGCGATTGTACAGGGTGATTGTCAGGGGGATACTGTCGCCGGCCGCCACCAGTTCGCGCGGCACCTCCGCCTCGATGGCCGTACCGCTCGCGTCGGTAATGGCGCGTACCACACGATCGAGCGCCACGCTCACCGCGGCTTGCAGTTCGCGCTCACCGGCGCTCACGGCGGTGCCGGCCCCGTCTGATGATCCGTTGATCGCGCCCGCGGTGACGCGCTCCTGCGTCGTCTCAAGCCTCACGAGCTCGCCGTGAATCGCCCAGAGCGGCGGCAGCGCCAGCGCCGGTTCTCGCAGATAGTCGATGCCATCGAGCAGCTTCACCTGCCGGTCGATCCGCTCGAGTGCGGCATCCGCCCGCGGCACCAGTCCGCGCAACCCCAGCCACCCGCGTCGCAGCCCGCTGTAGATCGACGAATCCGCGGTCGTGCCGCTGCGCGAGTCCTCGAGCGTGATTCCGCGCCAGCGTACGCCCTTCTGCTGCAGGGAGCCGAACGCCTGTGACTTGTGCTGTGACCTGCTGATCGACGCGATCTCCGCGTATGAGCGTCCGAGGCGGGGGTTGTACGCACCCACGTTCATCCGCAGCGTGGCGTTCTCGGGATCGAAGTAGCGACCGCGGTAGAACTTCCGCGGCGTCCACGCACCGTCAGCACCTGCGGGAAACCGGACGGTATCGCCGGCAACCTCATACGCCTCCTTCGCCAGGATGCCGGCCACCTGATGATGGCCGTGACCATCTCGCGGCGTACCGCTGAACATGCTGATGATGACGTGCGGCTTGAACTGGCGCACCACCGCCACGACGTCGCGAAGGATCGAGTCCCGTGGCCAGTGTGAGAACGCCTCGTCGGCGCTCTTCGAGAAGCCGAAGTCGTACGCGCGGGTGAAGTACTGCCTGCCGCCATCCACCCGACGGGCCGCCAGCAGCTCTTCGGTGCGGATGGCGCCGAGCGCTTCGCCGAGTTCGTTGCCGATCAGGTTCTGGCCGCCGTCGCCGCGGGTGAGCGAGAGGTACGCGGTCTCGATATGCTCGCCGCGCGACAGCCACGTCAGGAGCTGGGTGTCCTCGTCATCCGGATGGGCACCGATCATGAGGACGCGGGTCGTGACACCGAGCCCCTGGATGTCCTCATCCAGCGCGATGACGCCGCGCTCCTGGGCACCCGACGACGATGCCAGCGAAACGATGGCGACAAGCGCCATCGCCACGATCCCGTAACGGGCTCTCCGCATTTCCGATCCTCCACGAGGCGAACGGGGGGCGCGACCCGATGGAGCCGGTCGAGCCCCCTCGCATCCGGTACGCGGCGGGCCCGCGTAGCGCGTGGCCGCGTGCGCTATACGCGCGCCCCGACCCCGCGCCGTCGTACGGACGAAACATCCAGCGCGTCCGATACGATGCGAGCCTGCTCCTGCTGGTGCACCGAGAGATAACCCTCGGCGGGGCTCGCGCGTTCCTGGCGCCCGATGTAACGGATGGGTAGCGCGTTGCCGACGCAGGCCCGAAGCCGCGGCGCAGCGTAGCTCCACGCGCCCATGTTCTTCGGCTCTTCCTGCGCCCAGACAACCTCGGCCACGCCGGGATAGCCGTCGAGCACACGTACGATCTGTTCGTGGGGCCACGGGTAGAGCTCTTCCACGCGGACCACCGCCACCTGCGACGACGGCCCCTTGGCGACGAGGTCGTAGTAGACCTTGCCGGTGCAGAACACCAGCCGCACGATGTCGTCGCGCGACTCGCGCGCCGCCGGATCATCGATGACGGGCTGGAAGCGCTCGTCGGTGAGGTCACGCAGGTGCGACGCGGCCTGCGGCAGCCGCAACAGGCTCTTGGGTTGCATCAGGATGAGCGGCCGGCGCGGATCGAGATGTGCCTGACGACGCAGGACGTGATAGTACTGCGCGGGGGTACTCGGATAGGCGACGCGTACGTTCCCCTCGGCGCACCCCTGCAGGAATCGCTCGAGCCGGGCGCTCGAATGCTCGGGGCCCTGCCCTTCATAGCCGTGCGGCAGGAGCAGCACCACACCCGAATCCAGCCCCCACTTGGCGCGATCGGCGTAGATGAACTGGTCGATCACCGGTTGCGCCATGTTCACGAAGTCGCCGAACTGCGCCTCCCAGAGCACGAGGGTATCCTCGGCGGCCGTGCTGTATCCGTACTCGAAGCCGAGCACGGACATCTCCGACAGCGGCGAGTTGTAGATGCCGAACGCGCCGTTGGCGCCCGACAGGTGCTGGAGCGGGGTGAAGGTCTCGCCCGTCTCGAAATCGTGGAGCACGGCGTGGCGATGCGAGAACGTCCCGCGCTCGGCGTCCTGCCCGCTGACGCGTACCGACACGCCGTTCGTGAGCAGCGACGCGAACGCCAGCGATTCCGCGTGTCCCCAGTCAATGCCGCCCGCGTCGCCCATGGCATCGCGCCGGCGCTCGAGCTGCTTGGCCAGCCGCGGATGCACGTGCAGCGACGACGGACGCGCCAGCAGCTGCTCGTTGAGCGACACGAGCGTCTCCGCGCGCATCGGCGGCGCCACGTTAGGCGACCCGACGACTGCCGGCTTGGACGGCTCGACCTCCATGTCCGGATGATCCGATGCCTTGCCCTCGTCGTAGATCGCCTGCAGCCGCTCGGCAACGGTGCGCTCGGCGGCGGCCACGTCCTCCTCGGTCACCACCCCCTGCTGCACCAGGCGCTGCCCCCAGACCTCGCGCGCCGTGGGGTGCGACTTGATGGACGCGTACAGCGCCGGCTGCGTGAACGTGGGCTCGTCCCCCTCGTTATGCCCGTGTCGGCGGTAGCCCACGAGATCGATCAGGAAGTCCTTGCCGAACTTCGCCCGGTATGCCACCGCCATGCGGATGGCGGCCACGCACGCCTCGGCATCGTCGGCGTTGACGTGCACGATCGGAATCTCGAACCCCTTGGCGAGGTCGCTCGCATACCAGGTGGAGCGCCCGTCGCGCGGATTGGTGGTGAACCCCACCTGGTTGTTCACGATCAGGTGAATCGTGCCACCCACCTGGTAGCCGTTCAGCCGTGAGAGGTTGAGCGTCTCGGCCACTACGCCCTCGCCGGGGAACGCCGCATCGCCGTGGACGAGCACCGGCACCACCGACGCACGATCGAACTCGATGGTCCCCGGCTGGCGCTGCAGATGGCGCGCGACACCCGTCAGGACGGGATTCACGATCTCGAGATGACTGGGATTGGGCACCAGCCGCACGTCCACCACCCGACCGTCGGCGAGCGTCCGCTGGCCGTGCGCACCCAGATGGTACTTCACGTCACCCGTCTCGCTGACCGCCGAGCTCGAAGCATGCTTGCCATCGAACTCCGCGAAGATCGTCGCGTACGGCTTGCCGAGAATGTGCGCGAGCACGTTGATCCGTCCGCGGTGCGCCATGCCCAGCACCACCTGGTGCCCACCCCGCTGTGCCGCCTCATCGATCAGGAAGTCGAGCATTGGCACCAGCACGTCGGTGCCCTCGATGGAGAAGCGCTTCATGTTGACCCACGCCCGTCCGAGGAAGCGCTCCAGCCCGTCCACCTCGCTCAGGCGCTGCAGCACGTAGCGCATCTCGTCTTCCGTGAGCTGCCAGCCGACGCGCTCCTCCTCGATGGTGTGCCGGAACCAGCCGCGTTCCACTTCCTCCTCGAGATGATCGAACTCGATGCCCATGGTGCGCGAGTACAGCTCGCGCAGCCGCGCCACGACGTCGGCGGCGGTTCCCATCTCGAACCCGATCGCGAAGGCCGGCACCACCTTGAGGTCATCCTCGGTGATGCCGTGAAACTCCGGTGTCAGCTCGGCGGCCCCGGCCGGCGTGGAACCGAGCGGATCGAGGGTGACCGCGAGGTGCCCGTAGTGCCGGATGGCGTCGGCAAGCGCGGCCGCCCCCGCAACCTTGCGCAGATAGGAGAAGTCACCCGAGACGCTGGACGCGCCGGAGCCGGTGTGCGCCGATGGCAGCGCGGCGCCGCCGAGGCGCTCGGCAAGCCGGAAGAACTGGCGCCACGTCTCGTCCACCGAAGAGGGATCGTGGCGATACTGCTCGAGCAACTCGGCGATGTATGCGTCGTTATACACGCCGGAAATGGGCTGGCTGGTCATGGCCTGAAATCTAACTGAAATCTGTTGGAGATTCCGCGATGGTCGTCGTGAGCCCTTGTACGGGAATCCCCCCGTTGGTCGTGCGAAACAGCTCCGTCCACTGCAGTCCTGTCTGCGCGTCGAGCGTGCGATCGGCGGAGAGGAGGGTCACACGCCAGCCTGCGGCGCGCGCACGCAGGATCGTGCCGAGCCGCGCGTACAGATCGCGCAGTGGAGCGCGGTCCCCCACGCGAACACCGTACGGCGGATTCGACACCAGCCAACCGGGGGGGCCATCGAATGGCGTGGCACTCAACGCGCGCTGCACGAACGATGTATCATCGACTACACCGGCGCGTTCCGCATTGGACACCGCGGCAGCGATCGCCCCTGCGTCCCGATCCGCGCCGATCAGCGGCACGCCTGCCGCCGGGAGCTCGCGCGAGCGTGCCTCATCGCGCACGGAGCTCCAGCACGGGGCGTCGAACGAGGGCCAGCGTTCGAAGGCGAAGGCACGTGAGCGGCCGGGCGCCATGCGGCGCGCCATCAGTGCCGCCTCGATGACGAGCGTGCCGGAGCCGCACATCGGATCAATCAACGGCCGATCACCCGGCCAGCCCGATGCCATGATGCACGCGGCTCCCAGCGTTTCGCGCAGCGGGGCGCGCGCCAGCGCCTGACGGTAGCCGCGTCGGTGGAGGTGATCGCCGGAGCTGTCCACGCTGATCGTGCACCGGTCGTGGAGGATGCGAACCAGCACCAGTTGCGCGGCCGCGGCGCCGGACTCGCCAGCGACCGTCGCCGCGTCGTCATCAGCCGGACCTTCCGTGCCGGCGAACGACGCGCCCGGCACCGCCGCGGAGATGGCAGCGGCGACCCGCTCCGCCACCGCGCTGGAGTGATAGAGCCGCGACTTCCGGCAGGTCACCCGGAGCCGCACCGCGCCGTGCGAGGGTATCAGTTCGCTCCACGCCACCCGGCGCGACCGTCGCTCGAGCTCGTGAAACGCCTTGGCGAGAAACTCCCCGGCGCGAACGACCACGCGGCTTGCCGTGCGGGATTGCAGGTTGACCTGGTAGAGCGAGCGTGTCGTGGCGGCGAATGCCACACCGCCCGGCTCGGCACGAGCGTCGGCGATCCCCAGCCCCTGCAGCTCGGCGAGCGCGAGCGCCTCAAGCCCCGGGGCGGTAACGGCAAAGGCGTTTGACCGACCGGAAGGCGCCATGATCGGAAGCTAACCAGGCATCGCGTCCCGGCAGACGGAGGAGTTGTGACCCGGGAACCCTTTGCCTGGTTAGGTACTTCAAATGACCTCGGTACCGGTGCGTGGTGCCAGGACCAGAGACCCACCGGTGTGCCGTGGGTTACCCCATTGATCGATAGAGCCCGACCATGTTGCCGACCATCTTCATGCCCGTCTTCGACGCCGTGAACGCCGAGCGAGTGCTCTCCCGACCGTCAGCGCCGCCCCCGACGATTGCGCGTCGCATCTCGCTGGAGCGGCCTGCTGTGCGTCGACCAAGCCTCGAGCACGAGGCGCTGCCCGAGCTTCGCAAGAGCGCCTGACGAACGTCGCCGGCAGGCGGTGATCGTCAGGCCCGCCGCGGCACCGCCACCGTCGTCGCTCGCTTCGCGCGCGAGCGCCATACGCGCGCGCCGAGGAGCACCGCGAAGATCGTCGCATATAACAGGGGCTCCCGGAAGTCGGCTTTCACCGACATCCAGAAGTGGATCGTGCCGAGCACGACAATCACGTAGATGAGCCGGTGCAGCTTCACCCATCGTTTGCCAAGCCGACGGATCATCCCCTTGGTGGACGTGACAGCGAGCGGTACGAGCAGCAGGAACGCCGTCATGCCGATCGTGATGTACGGACGTTCGAGAATATCCTCCGTGATCTCGGCCCAGTAGAACTCGAGATCGAGGGAGAAATACGTGGACAGGTGAATGCAGGCGTAGAAAAACGCGAACAGGCCGAACATGCGGCGATAGCGCTGCAGCCAGTTCCAGCCAAGCGTCCACCGCAGGGGGGTGATGGACAGCGTCAGGACGAGGAATCGAAGGATCCATCGTCCCGAGAAGTGCTCCATGGTCTCGATCGGATTGGAGCCCAGGTAGCGGGTGCCCTGAAAGAAGTCGGACACAAAGGCAGCGCCCAGCCAGATCGCGGGGAGCAGACAGGCGGCGAAGATCACCCATCGCAACCATCGTGGCGGCGTGAATGGCCGACGTGCCACCGCACCGGAAGCCGATCCGGTAGCTGGCCGTTGCGGTGCGGTCCGCGCGCGAATCGGCTCGACGGGCTGCGCCGCACTTCCACCGCTGCTCACCGTCAGAACGACTTTCGAAGGTCCATCCCCGTGTACATCGACGCCACCTGGTCGGCGTAGCCGTTGAACATGAGCGTCGGCCGACGACGGAACTCGCCGATCCGGCGTTCGCGGGCCTGGCTCCACCGCGGGTGATCCACCTCGGGATTCACGTTGGCGTAGAAGCCGTACTCGTGTGGCGCCGAGATATTCCACGCCGTGCGAGGCTCGGTATCGGTGAATCGGATGTGCACGATCGACTTGCCCCCCTTGAAGCCGTACTTCCACGGCATCACCGCGCGGAGCGGTGCCCCATTCTGGTTGGGGAGCACCTTGCCGTAGATGCCCACCGCGAAGATGGCGAGCGGGTTCATGGCCTCATCCAGTCGCAATCCCTCCACATAGGGCCACTCGAGCACCGGAAAGCGCTGCCCCGGCATCTGTTCGGGATCCTTCAGCGTCGTGAACTCGATGTACTTCGCGGAACCCAGCGGCTGGGCGCGATTGACGAGATCACGCATGGGAAATCCGAGCCAGGGCACCACCATCGACCAGGCTTCCACGCATCGGTGACGGTAGACGCGCTCCTCGGCCTTGTACGACTTCAGAAACGACTCGATGTCGTACGTCCCCGGCTTGTTCACGAGACCGTCGACCTTGATCGTCCACGGACGCGTCCTGAAGCGGGTCGCGTTCTTCGACGGATCACCCTTCCCCGTACCGAACTCGTAGAAGTTGTTGTACGTGGTGACGTCCTCCCACGGCGTGAGCTCGTCCTGCATCCCCTGCGCGCGCGCGCACGACGGGAGTGTGACCGCCGCTGCCGCCGCCACGCCCAGCAGCCCCGCTTCGCGCAGGAACTCGCGCCGGCCCAGGTAGTGCGATTCGCTCGTGATCTCCGATGATGAAATGGGGTGCGGCGGCGTGACCTTGATGAGCATGTGGCTTCTTCCCTGGTGAGTTCGCGGCGCGGTGACGGACACTGGGTGGTATTGCTCCGAGGCTGCCAAGGTTCCCGACCGCGCACTCGAGCGCAACCGCGGGCCTGCCCCTGCGGGCGCGACGGACGCGCTCAGCCTCGGCGCCGAATCGTCGTGACGAGAATGGCGCCGGCGGTATGCCCCGTGCCGTACCGCGTGGTTGCGTCGCTGGAATCGAGGTAACGGATCTCGAACACCTCCGAGACCGGCACCGTTCGCAGGTCGTTCACCGATTCGAGTCGCACGTTGTCCAGGTACACCCGCGGATACTCGGCCGAGCGCGACATCGCGCCACTCGCGGCGCGCGGCTGCAGAAAGCGTGGGCGCAGCCGCTGCAGCGCCTCCAGCGTGCCCATCGAGCCGAGCGACGCCAGCTCGTCGCGGACGATCACGTTGGCGCTCGACGTCGACCCGTGCATCCGGGCGGAAGAGCACCCCCAGCACAGCACGACGCCGGCGATCGTGGCGAGTGCGTTGCGTCGATTCATTCTCGGCCACCTCCTCTGTCTGGTCGCTTCCATTCCGCCGGACGCGCCGGCGGCGCTATACCACCGGTGGCTGTGCCCCCCACTGGGCCCACTCGTCGCGCGACTGTCCATACACGCCCGGCACCGACAGCCCGGCCTGCCTCATGAGAACCGTCATCTGCCCGCGATGGTGGGCCTGATGCAGCACGAGCACGGTGAGCGTGGTACCGCGTGTCCATCGCTCGCCGTACATGTCGTCCATTTCCTCGAGCGTCTCGTCGACCCAGCGCGCGCGCACCTCGGCCAGCGCCGACGCCTGCACGGCGCGCCATGCATCGGCGATCTCCGCGGCGCTCACCGGCGGCATGGAATCGACGCGCACGCCGGTGACTTCGAGGCCGGTTCGCTCGAGCACTTCGGGGACCGTCGTCACCAGATGCCAGGCGATCCTGCCGAGCGTGCGAAAGCCGGGCGCGCCCTCCTGTGCCAGCGATGCGTCGGTGAGTTCATCGAACAGCTTCTGCGTCCCGACCGCCTCGTTGGTCCAGAGCTGTTCGAAGTCGGCGATGGAGCGAATCATGGCCAGGTGCATTGAGTGAGCGTCGGACTCCCGCGCACCAACCAGATACAGGAACGCGCCAATGTCAAGCGCGTTGCCTCAGTCGTTCGATCCGTCCGGGCAGACGATGGCGCCGAGCGGCGACGCATGCACGACCGCGGCCACGCCGCGCGTCCGGTCGGACCTCACGGCACGACTGAGCAGCGCATCGCGAACCTCGCTCCAGGTCTCATGGGCGAACCGCTCGTCCCAGGGGGCGCCGGCCAGGGCGCGGGCGCGCCATGGGGCTTCGGAATCGCGCGCTGCACGCTCTGCCCGGGCGCGAACGATCCCCTCGGCGCGCGATTCGGCGGCCAGCAGCACCAGGCGACCGCGAGCGACGGCAAGTCCCCTGTCCAGCGTGGCGTCGCAGGCCTCCCCACGGCTCCCGGCAAGCGTCATGGCCAGCGTCTCCGCCGACGGTCGCGGCAGCTCGATGGCGAAGCCGCCGACGCGCGCCGGCGCCCGAATGGATCCGGGCGAGGCGTCCAGCACGCGATTCGCCAGCTCCGTGGGAGGAATGAGTCGCGCCGGTCCGTAGGCGTCGAGGAACCACGATCTGGTGCCGCGCGGCACGCGCGTCATCTCGTCAAGCACGCGCACCATCGCTTCGCCGCCATCGCGACTGACTTCCGGCGGAATCACGGCGCCATACCCGGAGAGTACGATGTCCTGCGCGGTCGTGAGATATCCGTTGGAGCGACCCTCGTGCGCGAGCGCGGCGCCGACGAACCAGTCGACGTTGCGCGCGAACACTTCGGTCGGTCGCCGTGACTCTGCCACCCGGCGAGCGGATTGATCTCCCGCGGGCACGCCGCCGGTGGCGAGCTGCCGCACCGACGCGGCGAACCGATCGTTGGTCTCCTGCCGCAGCGCGCGATCAGTGCTGTACGTACCGATCGTACTGTAGCGCTCGCGTGCGACCTGCCAGTCGAGGTCGTGGGCGAGCTCGTGCGCCAGCACACCCGCACTGGTTGCTGGCGGGAGATAGATCGTGCGCGTGGCGGGATCGTGCAGCGCCAGGGCAGCCCGCCCGAGCGGACTTTCGCCGAAGTGCACGCCCAGCCCACGCACCGACAGCGCCGGGAAGACACGCTGCAGATCCGTGACCCCGAGCGCGAGCATGCGCATCAGGTACGGACGCCATGCTGTCGGCACGGTCTCGTCGAAGCTGATCGATGCGAATCCGAACCGGTCCTTCAGCTCGGACACGTTCGGCCCGGCATCGCCCGGAAACCAGACCGGCTCCTGCGCGAGTCCGCGCAGCGAGTTTGCGGCGAGGAGCGTGGTGAGCGCCGGGGCCGAGCTGCGCGTGCTATCGAGCGCGGCGAACAGCGCGTACTCGGCGGCGAGCGACTCCTCGTTGCGCGACCGGTCGAGGAAGCGGCGAGTGGGGTGTTCGACGCGTGCGTAGGAGCGTGCACTGCCGGATACCGTCTCGACCATCACCGTGACCTGTGCCTGCGGCGGCCCCGCACGCCGCTCGACGAACCAGGCGATGCGCCGTGCGGCGTCCACGGTGTACGGCGCGTTGGACGCAACGGCGGATTCCGCGCGCGACCCGGTCGTGCCGGCTTCCGCCGGGATCGACGGATGGCCTGCGCGCTCCGCCGACGAGTGCGCGGCGATTGCATCGATGGCGCTTACGACCGGACGCACGGCGAACAGCGCCTGGCGCTCCACCGCCGGCCCCGGCGCCGCCATCACCGGCCGTTCGACGGAGAACTTTCGCGTGGTGCGCCAGAGCGGGAGAAGCTGCAGCGGATCCACCTGGTCGATCATCGCGGTTTCCAGCAGCAGCCGGGCGTCGCGCGACGCGAGCACACGATCGCGCGCCAGCGCCGCCGCCTGCGCCGCGAGCCCGGGCGCATTGGAGGTCGTCGTTCGCGCCGACGCCGCAAGTCGGTACGCGAGGCGCACGGAAAGCTCACCTCCACGAGGGTCGTCGCTGGCAGACACGACGCGATCGATCAGGTCGCGGTGTTGAGCGCCGACGGCCAGGGAACCATCGGGAGAGATCGCGGCAAGCGCCGCCGGCTCCGCGTGGTACGCATCGCCCAGCAGCGTCCTGTCGAGCAATGCGTAGGCGGCCCTCGAGCGGACGCTGTCGTCCACGAGCGGATCGCGCATCAACTGGTCGATCAGCCGGAAGGGGCTGCCCAGTCCAACGCGGAGTCGCTCGAGGTAGTTGGCGACGATGGCATCGGACTCCGTGATCGCGGACGCGGGCGGCGCGTTCACGCGTTCGATCAACCGCGCGGCGAACACGCGGCCGTCCGCCATGTGCGCCGCCACCGCCGGCGACATGAGCACGCTACGCTCCCTGTGCAGCCGCGTCCACTCGACGACGCCGCACAGGGCGACGACGGCGAGCACGGCCACGAGCGGGCTGAGGCGGGCGGTGACGGTGCGAAACGACACGGCGGCGGTTGTTGAGGTCATCTGCTCGTCGAGCAGACACGTTCCCATTTCTTGGACACCGGGAGCGTGCCTATCGTAACCTCGCTGCGGTGGCGGGTTCCGCAACGACCGAACCGCGCGTGCAGGCGCTGCTGCCGGTGATCTTCCTTACGGAGTTGTCCCGTTCGCGGCCGGATAGTTCCTTTCGCCTCGCTCGCGCAACTCTCACGGGCCATGTCAACGCGATTCTGCGCTGCGCGCCGCGTCGATCGCACCCCTGCACCTCGTTTCCGTTACCGGTCCCCTGAGACTCCTCGCCACCACCGCGCTCGTTGTCTCGCTCGGCGCCGCGGCGTTTGCCGCGACGCCCGCGTGCCTCGTGGCGCAGCAGAACGTGCAGGAAGCAGCGCCATCGCGGCGCGGACTCGCTGCCTCCGGGAGCATTGGCGTCGTGGGCGGGTTCGCCAGCCTGCGCGCCGCCGATCCGGCCTTCGAGACGGGCATCTCCCTCGACCTCGGCTGGGTCGGATCGCGTCCGATCCGGCTGGTGGTGGACGCCGAGTATCTCAAGGGCCACCTGAGCCGGCTGGATTCGCTGGGGAACCGCGGGCGGGGGCCGTTCTACGACATGTCGCTGCACGTCGGCGTGCGATATCTGCCAACGCTCGGCCACCTCGTGGCGCCGTATCTCGGGGCAGGCGTGGGCGTGCACGCGCTCGGCAGCTCGACGCGCGTCGTGGAGGTGGACGAGCTCTACAACCGGAACATCTTCGGCGCCCACGCCATGGTTGGCTTCTACTCGTTCCTCACGGCGGACGGTCGCAACGCGCTCAACTTCGAACTGCGTGGCGTGAGCGCCGGCAACGTGCGTCGGGCGAGCCTGCGGCTCGGCCTGACGCGATTCTTCCGCGACCTCGCACAACCCGTCGCGGTGCCGATTGACCCACCGTGACGGGCGGCGCGGGCGGCGCCGCGATCAGGCCAGCTTCGCGTCGACGCTGAGCTCGACGTTGCCGGCGAGCGCCCTGGAGACGGGGCATCCGTCGCGCGTGGCCGTGGCGATGCGCTGGAAGTCCGCGTCCTGGATCCCCGGCACGGTTGCTTCGACCTGCAGATGCATGCGTGTTATGCTGAATCCGCCATCGACCGATTCGACCGTGCAGGCGGCCTTCGTTTCCACGCGCGTCGGCGGCGTGCCGTTCTGTTCGAGCCCGAGGCTGAGCGCCATGCTGAAGCAGGCTGCCTCGGCTGCTGCCAGCAGCTCCTCCGGATTGCTCCCGGTGGCGTTCTCGAAGCGCGACCCGAACGAGTACGACCCACCTATTGCGCCGCTCTCACCGGCAAAAGAGCCGTTCCCCGTCTTCAGCCCGCCTTCCCAGACCGCGCTCGCGCGACGTGTCGGCATTTCGATAGTCCTCCCTTGTGTTGGTGCGTGTGCTCAAACATAGGCGATTCGCGCGCGTGGTCGCTTGTTGATGCACGGCACACGTTCGACGTTTCGACAACTGCGGAGCCGATCCGCGAGACGCTCACCATCGACCAGTCGCATGCCCAGTCAGCCAGTGCACGCCCCGACGCCATCGCAGCTTCCGCCCTCCATTGAACGCGTGCTGCGCCGATTCCGCGCGCTCGGCCGCGAGGAGAAGATGCAGGCGCTGGTCGTGTACTCGAAAAAGCTCGAACCGCTACCCGAGCGATTCGCGGCGCTCGATCGCGCGGCCTTCACCGTTCCCGAGTGCCAGACGCGGGTCGACCTCTTCCCCGAAGTTCGCGACGGCAACCTGTACTTCTACGCCGACGTGGACACGCGCACGTCCCCCACGATCAGCGCGTTTCTGGCCATCGTCCTCGGCGCCGTGAACGGCCATCCTCCGAGCACGACGCTGGCGTTGCCGGACGACTTCGTGCGCACGGTGATGGACGGAATGGGCCTTGGCACGCGCGAGGTGGGGCTGGAGGCGATGCTGCGCCGCATCAAGCAGCACGCGCGTGCCGCGGAAAAGCAGGGCTGACGACGCTTCAGAAGATGGAAACGCCGAAGCGGACGGTCCGGCCGGGCTGCGGCAGCCCGCACTGGTCGTAGATTCCGGCGTCGGCCACGTTCGAGACGCCTAACGACGCGCGGATTCGCGACCACAGCCCGCCGCCGTCGCCGCGCAGGGCGAAGTCGCGGTCCACGCCCACGTCGGCACGGGTCGAGCCGTCGAGCCGGTCGAGCACCCCGGAATCGGGGTTCAGGCAGTACTGGCTGCCGGTGAAATCGAGTCCCGCCGTGCCGCGCACGCCCCAGACGAGCGGGATCGCACCGTCCACCCCCGCACGGAACTCGGGCATGTGCTCGGCACGCCGCTCGGCGTTCCCCGCCGTCCGGTCGGTGACGCGTACGCGCTGCACCAGCAGGTCGGCCACCAGGCTCGCCCGCGCGCCGTTCCACCCAGCCAGCATCTCGAGCCCGGTGCTCGCGATCTGGTCCCGGTTGATCCGCTTGAATCGGCGGTCGGGCTGCGTCACGCGAACCACCGCGTCATCGAGGTCGTTGTGGAACACCACCGCCTGGAACTGCACGTTCGACCGCGCCACGGTGGCGCCGATCTCCGCGCCGATCAGGCGTTCCGGGCGCAGCGACGGATTGGGCTCGAACCGGCCCAGCGCGCCCGAGTACAGTTCGCGCAGCGCCGGAAAGCGCGCGCGACGGCTGACCGACGCGTGCAGCCGTGTGGTCGCACCGAGCGCCAGCGTGCTCAGCCCAACGCGCCATCCCAGCTCCGTGAGGTCATCCAGCGACTCCTTGCCGCCGGACTTCGGGGTGCTGGCGCCGTCCAGCGCCAGACCGGCGCTCGCACGCAGGAATCCGACGATCGGTTGTTCGATCTCCCCCGCCACGCTCCAGAGCCGCTGCGCGTACTCGCTTGACGGATCCGCATCCAGCGTCTCGTCGTAATGCACCGACGCCAGCGTGAACGCCGTACGCACTTCGCCACGCCCGAGCGAGTGGTCGGCGAGCAGCCGCGCCGTCAGCGTGCGTTCATCCCCCTCCTCGGTACCCGACACGGTGGTGTAGTCCAGCGTCTCGAAGCTCTCGATCTCCGTATGTCCCACATTCGCACCCAGGATCAGCTCCGCGTCGCCATCACCCCACGGGGTGTGTACGCGACCCGTGCCCCCCGACGCCACGGCGAGCAGCCGCGACTGCTCCGGATATCGCCACATCCGCGGCTCGCTGGCGTGCAGCTCCGGGGGTACGCCGCGCTCGGCGCTGTAGCCCGTGGCCGAGAAGCCCAGCCACCCGCCATTGGCGCGCTGCGCGCGCACCGCGGCGTAGGCATCGAGTTCGCGCAGATCCGAGTTGGTGCGCAGGTCGTCGCTCGAGGACGGGTCGTTCACGTCCGATGACAGGCGGAATCCATCGCGCTGGCGAAACTCGCCCCCGGCGCGCATCGAGAGACCGGCGCGACCGAACGCATCGGGCAGCACGCCGTGCAGGCCATAGCCCATGGCACCGGTGTTGTCCACGCCGGCGCGTGCGCTGACGGAGGGCGGCTGCCCCGGCATGGTCGACCGCAGCAATCCCAACTCCAGCACCCCGCCCAGCACGTTAGGCCCCTGCAGGAGCGACGACAGGCCGCGCACGAACACAATCTGGCTCGCCCCGCCGATCGGCACGAGCGACGGATCGGTGCGATGATCCCAGCCCAGCGTCAGCGGTACCCCGTCCACGAGCACCGCCGACTGTCGCGAATCGGATCCGCGCACCGAGATCTCGGCTTCGCCGCGCGAATTCTGGCGCACGAGCACGAAGGGGATGTGACGCAGCGTCTCATCGAGCGTGGGCGTGACCGAGAGCCGCAGCGAGTCCATGCGCACCGTCACCGCGCTCGCGCCGCCGATGGTCGTGGACGATCGGGTGCCCCGGACCACCACGGAGCCGAGCGTGCGCGCGGAATCGCGGGCAGTGGAGTCGCGCTCCTGGGCTTCAACCGGAGCAACGCCGGCAAACGTGAGCGCGGCCACGGGCAGGAACGTGCGTAAGACTGAATTCATGCGACCTACTCTACCGGTCGGCGGACGAAAGCGGGAGCTTTCGACGCGAGTCGACAAGCCCTGACCCCAGCCCGCACTGTTCGCCAGTGACCAGACGCCTCCTGCCGCGAATCGCCAACGCCTGGACGTGGGTCGCCCTGATCGCCCTCGTGATCCTCGGCTTCTTCTACGTCAGCGTCGTCTTTCTCGTTACGGCCCCGTTCGACCCCGGTCGTTACGCCGCTGGACGGGCGTTCCGGCAGATCGGAATCGTCGCCACATGGCTCAACCCGCTCTGGTCGTTCCATACGAGCGGCACCATGCCGCGCGACCCGCGTCATCCGTATGTCGTGGTCGCGAATCACGAATCGTACGCCGACATCTTCCTCATCTCGCACCTCCCGTGGGAGATGAAGTGGCTCTCCAAGGACACGATTTTCCGCATCCCGGTCATGGGCTGGATGATGCGCATGGCCGGCGACATTCCCATCCGGCGTGGCAACCGCGCCAGCGCGTCGGAGGCGCTCGACGCCTGCCGTGATCGCCTGCGCAAGCGTGTCTCGGTCATGATCTTTCCCGAAGGCACGCGCTCGCGCACCGATGAGCTGCTCCCCTTCAAGGACGGCGCGTTCCGGCTGGCCATCGAAACGGGGCTGCCGATCCTGCCCATCGTCGTGGCCGGTACCCGCCGGGCGATGGCCAAGGGGACCTTCCGTTTTCAGCGAGCCTGGGCCATGGCGCGGGTGCTCGCTCCGGTCGAGACCTCCGCGTACGCCGCGGGCGATGTTGCACTGCTGCGCGACCGCGTTCGCGTCATCATGAGCGAGGCACGCCAGGCGCTGCTCGCGGAACTGCGGCAGCCCGGCGCTCAACCGGTGCTCGATGACTGACGGGCACGAGCCCGCGCCGGACGGCGACCTCGCGCTCGAGGAGCGGCTGTCGCGGCCGACGCCGGCGGTCATGGCGGCCCTGGCGGCCTCGCCCGGCAGCGTGATCGTGCTGGGCGCCGGCGGGAAGATGGGCCCTTCGCTCACCCGCATGGCGTGGCGGGCGGCGCAGGCGCTCGGCGACGGCCGCCGCGTAACCGCCGTTTCCCGCTGGCGTGACGCCACGGCGGCCGATGCGCTCGCCGACGACGGTGTCCAGGTAATCCACGCCGACCTCGACGACACGGCCACGCTGGCCGCACTGCCCGATGCGCCTAACGTCATCTTCATGGCCGGGCGGAAGTTCGGCACGGACGACGCCCCCGCCGACACCTGGCAGGCCAATACCGTGCTGCCGGCGCGCATCGCCGAGCGGTTCGCCGCGTCGCGCATCGTCGCCTTCAGCAGCGGTAACGTGTATCCCGTGGTGCCGCGCGATACGGCCGGCGCACGCGAGGACCATCCGCCCGGCCCCGTCGGCGAGTACGCCAACTCGTGTCTCGCACGCGAGCGCGTGCTGGAGTTTGCGTCACGGCGCCGCGGCACCCCCATGGCCCTCGTGCGCCTCAACTACGCGGTCGACCTGCGCTATGGCGTGCTGGTCGACATCGCCCGCACCGTGCTCGCGGGCGAACCGGTCCCGGGGACGATGGGTGCCGTCAACGTCATCTGGCAGGGTACCGCCAACGCCTGGTCGCTGTGCTGTCTCGCGCACGCAGCCACGCCACCCTTCGTGGTGAACGTCACGGGTCGCGATGTCCTGCGCGTGCGCGAGGTCGCCGAGCGCTTTGCGGAGCGGTTCGGCATGCCGGCACGGATCAGCGGCACGGAGGCACCGGATGCACTGCTCAGCGACAGCGCACTGGCGCACGAACTCTTCGGCGATGACGATGTCCCCGCCCATCGCCTCATCGACTGGGTGTCGACGTGGGTCGAGCGCGGCGGCGCGCGACGCGGCGGACCCACGCACTTCGAGAGTCGCGATGGACGCTACTGACCCGCTGCGCGCCCACCTCCTCTCCGGGCAGGTGATCCCCGCGCACCCGCTCGCACTCACCGAGGCCCGGCGTCTCGACGAGCCGTACCAGCGTGCGCTCACGCGCTATTACGTGGATGCCGGCGCCGGCGGCATTGCCGTGGGTGTCCACACCACGCAGTTCGGCATCCGGGACCGTCAGCACGGACTGCTCGAACCGGTGCTCGCACTCGCGGCCGAAAGCTCCCGCCACGCCCTCGGTGCGCGGCCACGCCCCTTTGTGCGCGTGGCGGGCGTCTGCGGCCGTGGCGACCAGGCGCTGCGCGAGGCGTCGCTGGCCGCGCAGCTCGGCTATGATGCCGCGCTGGTCAGCCTGGCGGACTTCGCGCATGAAGACGACACGATCATGCTCGGCCATGTACGACGCGTCGCCGACGTGCTGCCGGTGTTCGGCTTCTATCTGCAGCCCGCCGTCGGTGGACGCACCCTGGACTACGGCTTCTGGCACGAGTTCGCCGGGATCGAACGCGTCGTCGCGGTGAAGATCGCGCCATTCGATCGCTACCGGACGTTCGACGTCGTGCGTGCGATCGCCGACGCCGGACGGGACGACATCGCGCTCTACACCGGCAACGACGACGCCATCGTCGCCGACCTTGTCACGCCCGTCGCGACGCCGCGTGGCACGAGGCGGATTGCGGGCGGGCTGCTCGGGCAGTGGGCGATGTGGACGTCGCGCGCGGTCGAGCTGCTTGGTGCCGTACATGCGGCGCATGCATCCGGCAGCATCCCGACGACGCTGCTCCGTCGCGGCGCCGCGCTCACGGATGCCAACGGCGCGATCTTCGACGCGGGGCATGGATTCGCCGGATGCCTGAGCGGCATCCACGAAGTGCTGCGGCGACAGGGGCTGCTGCGGGGTACCTGGTGCCTCGACCCGGGTGAAATGCTGTCACCCGGTCAGCGCGAGTCGATCGATCGCGTGCTGGCCACCGCCGCTGCGGAAGGGCTCAGCGACGACGAGTTCGTCGCCGAGCGACTCGACGACTGGTTGCGCCCGTAGCGTCAGCCGGGCGCCGCGCCCGCCGCCAGCATCGACGCGTGCCAACTCTCGCGTGCGGGCAGTTCGAACCTCGTGCGCCAGTCGCCGACCGTGGACCGCGTGGTATCGAACACGGGGGTGTCGGCAACGACCCGGCCGCTCGCAACCAGCTCCGAGAAGCCGCGCCGATCCGTGCAGACGATGTCGCCGCTCGCATCGCGATGGTAGACACGCCCTCCGCCGAGCAGCGTCGTCCCGAGCTGCCCTTCGAGGGCGCCGAGAGTCCTGAACAGGCCGTCGATCGAGCAGCCGGACGCGCCTTCGACGTGCGGGTCGACGGCCACGGCAAGAAAGCGGGCATCGCGCCAGTCGCGGCCGCTGATGAGCGGCGCACCGTGCGCCTGCCAGCGCGCCAGGAAGTCGTCCACGGCGGAGAGCAGCAGCGCCGCACGCGAGTCGTCGAGCGGCGCGGCGGCGGCGAAGATCCACAGCCGGCCGTCGTCGGGGAGCAATGAAAAGGAAACCTGGGGCATCGGCTCGGTCCATCAGCGTGACACGCGGCGCACGATCGCGTCGCATGTCGGAAAGCTAGTCGCCGCGACGACGTGCCACGGCCACCGGCAACCGCAGGATGAACGTCGAGCCGCGCCCCTCGACACTCTCGGCATGCAGGTCTCCGCGCATGGCACGCGCCAGGTCGCGGCTGATGGTGAGCCCCAGCCCCACCCCCTGCTCGCCGTGCTCGCGCGTCGAGGCCAGTTGCACGTACGGCTCGAAGATCGATTCCAATTTGTCGGCGGCAACGCCGCGCCCCGTATCCTGCACGCGAATGATCACCTGGTCGCCCTCGCGCCGCGCGCCGAGCACGATGCGTCCACCCGAGTCCGTGAACTTGATCGCATTCGTCAGGAGGTTGACGAGAACCTGCTGCACCTTCTCG
Source organism: Gemmatimonadaceae bacterium (assembly GCA_035698205.1). Lineage (GTDB taxonomy): Bacteria > Gemmatimonadota > Gemmatimonadetes > Gemmatimonadales > Gemmatimonadaceae > DASSBZ01. Next base: position 18,813 of record DASSBZ010000227.1, read on the forward strand.
CCGTCGGCGTGTGCGCGCAACGATGCCTCGCACGGCTGGTGCACGAGTTCGAGTCCCTTGCCGCGCATCTGGGGCATCACGAGCGACTCGGCCTGGCGCAGCGCCTCCGCAATGGGCAGTGGCTTCAGGTCGAGCGGCACGCGCCCCGATTCCACCCGGGCGAAGCTCAGGATCTCGTTGATCAGGCCGAGCAGGTGGGAGCCGCTGTGCTTGATGCGCCGCAGGTCCTCCTGCTGCTCGGGATTCACCGGGCCGCGCACCCCCATCTCGAGCAGATCGGCGTAGCCGCCGATGGCATTCAGCGGCGTCCGCAGCTCGTGGCTCATCACGGCCAGGAACTCCGACTTCGCCAGGTTCGCGCCCTCCGCCGCCTGGCGCAGCCGCTCGGCCTCGCCGCGCGACTCTTCGGCATCGCGCCGGGCCGTGCCCGCCTCTTCGTAGAGCAGCGCGTTGTCCAGCGCCTGCGCGGCGCGCGATGCGAGCTCCTCCCCCCACGCCAGGTCGCCCTCCGTGAAGCGACGCCGGGGGTCCGAACGCCGAAGCGCCAGCGCACCTAACGTGCGACCGCGCGACACCATGGCCAGGTTGAGTCCCGAGTCGACGCCGATGGCGCGCATGAGACGCAGGTGGTCCTCGTCGATCGCCACCGCCCGCAACTCTTCGTCGCTGATCTCGTGGCGCAGGTACGACGTGCCGGTCCGGAACACCTGCGCCAGCGGATGCTCCAGGTTCGACGTGTCGATCGGATACTCGGCCACCATGCGGCGCAGCAGGTCGGCGCGTGCCGGTTCCCAGTGCACCGACTCGGCAGCCCGGATCTCCCCGCTCTCGTTCGTGAGGTGGACGACACAGTAGTCGGCCAGCGACGAGACGCACAGGCGCGCCACGTTGGTCAGCGTCGTCGCGACATCGAGCGAGGAACCCAGCATGCGGCTGGCATCGGCGAGAAAGGCGCGCCACTCGTCGGCCCGCTTGCGCTCCGTGATGTCGGAGCACATCCCCACCCACTCCTGGACGACACCGGATTCGTCGGTGACCGGGACGCTTCGATGGAAGAAGTACCGGAAGTCCCCTTCCGCGGTACGCACGCGATAGATGGTTTCGCAGCGATGCCCGGTGGCCACCGCACGCTCCCACGCCTGGCGCGTACGCTCGCGATCCGCTGAATGAATCGCGTCGAGCCATCCCCACCCCCGCACCTCCTCCGCGGTCTGACCGGTGAGGGCGCTCCATGCCGGCAGCTCCTGGACCTCCCCCCGCGCGTCGGCCGACCAGACCACCTGTGCGCTCGCCTCCACCAGGGAGCGGTGCCGTCGCTCGCTGGCACGCAGCGCCTGCTCGACTCCCTTGCGCTCGGTGATGTCCTGGAAATAGATGGACAGCCCGTCCACCGACGGATACACACTGACACCCAGCCAGGTGGAACGTGGTGCGTAGTACTCCTCGAACTGCAGTGGCGCGCTCTCGGCCAGGGCGCGGCGGCACTCCACGTGGAAGCGCGATCCCACGAGCTCGGGAAACACCTCGCGCACCTCGCGCCCGCGCAGCTCGGCAAACGGCACGCGCATGACCTGCTCGGCCTGGGCGTTCACGTACGTGAATCGCCACTCGGAGTCGAGCGCCACGACGGCATCGCTCACGCGCTCGAGAACGCGGGCAATCGCGCGCTCGTCGCCCGACGCGGCCAGCGGCTCGAGGCGAGCGGTCCCCCCGGGCACGGTCACTTCGCGATCGGACGCGGGCGGCACTTTGGGCTGATCGTCGAGACGATGCCCGGTGCCAGAGCTGTCGGGTTCCACCGGTGACTCCATCGCCACACTCCCACGGTACCGCGTTCATCGACATCGGCGATCGCCACGTCCACCGCATCCCCGCACGTACCCCTGTCAACTATCGCACAGTCCGCGTGCAAGGAAGAGTACGCCATCGCCCCTGTCGCGCAGGTGACCCACATTACAAGTCGCGAATCTACGGCGAGGTTGTCGGCGGAACCCACGCTCACGGCCCTCAACTCTTCTGCGAATCCGCCAACGGACGTTGCCGCGGCGCATGCACGGCGGGCAGCTCCAGCGTGAAGCTCGATCCCGAATCGATCTTGCTGTCGGCCGTCAGGTCGCCCCCCATCGCGCGTGCCAGGTCGCGTGATATCGCCAACCCGAGTCCCGTGCCCTCGGCCGTCCGCGTGAGCGCCCGACCGACCTGTACGAACGGTTCGAAGATCGCATCGAGGCGGTCCGGCGGGATGCCCTGCCCGGTGTCGGTCACGCGAATCCGGATCACATCACCCTGCGCGTCACTCGACAACGTCACGCGTCCACCGTGGTTGGTGAACTTCACCGCGTTCGACAGCAGGTTCAGGATGATCTGTTCGAGCTTGTCGCGATCCGCCCGGACGATCAGGTCGGGATTCGCCTGTTCGAAGTGATACTCCAACCCCTTGTCCCGCAGTTGCGGCGCAATCAGTGCTTCGAGCCCCGGAAGCGAATCTCCCAGACGCACCGCTCGCAGGTCGTAATGCACGTGCCCCGATTCGACCTTTGCGAAGTTCAGCACGTCATTGATCAGTCCCAGCAGGTAACGCTGGCTGCGACGGATTCGTTGGAGATCTTCGAGCTGTTCGCTGGTCACCGGGCCACGAAGTCCAAGCTCGATCAGCTCGGTATATCCGGCGATGGCATTGAGCGGGGTTCGCAGCTCGTGGCTCATCGTCGCGAGGAATTCGGTCTTGGCACGACTCGCCGCCTCGGCATCGGCTCGTGCATCGCGCTCTGCCTGCAGCAGTCGCGCGCGCTCGAGAGCCTGCGCGCACTGCTGGCCGATGGTACTGAGCAGCGAGCGCTGCTCGAGTCGCAGTGTCGTCGGCTCGCGAAAGTTCAGGCAGATGCACGCCACCGCCCGGTCGCCGACGAGGATCGGCAGCGACACCGAGGCCGCGGCGTTCACCGCGTGCATCGCATCCAACTCGAGTGGATAGCGGGCCGCCGCGTCCTCGAGCGACTGCACGACGATGAGCGAGCCGGTACGGACCGCATCGGACATGGGACGCCCCGACGTGACCGGGAATTGCTGGTACGTTGACGCGAGAGGCGCGGGATACCCCACGTGGCGCACGGTCTCGAACGACGCGCCGTTCTCCGTCAACTGCGCGAACAGCGCCGAGTCCGCGCCCGCCGCCTCGACACCGTGGGTGATGATGATATCCGCGATGCGCACGATGGAGTCGGCTTCGCCAAGCGCCGCGGTGACACGCTGGAGACGCCGCGTCCGGTCGGCGCTGCGTTCGGTGGCGCGACGCGCCGCCTGTTCGGCCTTGTAGAGCTGCGCGTTGTCGATCGCGATCGCGGCGCGGCGTGCGATCTCCTCGGCGGTCGAGATGCGATGCGCATCGTACGCACGTCCCGCATCGCGCAACGCGAAGGTGATCGCACCGATCACGCGTCCACGCGCGGTGAGCGGCACGCTGAGCAGCGCGTGCAGCCCCGGCTCGGCGGGCCCCTCCTCATGGACGATGCCCACCGAAGCCGGCACCTCGCGCCCCTCGAGCAGCGTTGATTCACCCGTACGCAGCGTGGCCACGATCGGATGCCGGCGCCAGCGCGCCTGCGTGGGGTCGGGCACGGCGCGGCGGATGGGGTCCGCGCTGCGTGCACCGCCCGCGCCGTCACCATGCTGGACATGTACGCGTCGCAGGTGGCCGACATCGTCGATCAGGTCGATGATGCACAGGTCGCCGAGGGAGGGCACGGTCAGGCGCGCCACGCTGCGCAGCGTGGTCTCGTAATCCAGCGACGCCGCCAGGACGCGTGCCGCCTCGGCCAGCAGGCTCTGTACTTCCGCCGTGCGGATGCGCTGCGTGACATCCCGCGCGAACACCACGACGCCGTTCTCGAACGGCACCACGCGCGTTTCGAGGTAGCCGCCAAGCTGCGCGCGATACTGGACGTACTCCACGACGCGCTGTTCACGAGCGGCCTTGCGTGCGTGCCGCTCGAACTCGGAGTCCGTCAGCACCGACTCCACGCTCCAGACCTGGCGGCCAAGCAGGTCGGAAGCGCGCATCCCGGCGTCGGTGAGATACGCGATCGCGCGCGGGTTCAGGTACGTGTAGCGCCAGTCACGATCGAGCGCGACGGTGGCGTCCGGGAGCGCGTCGAGCGTGCGCTTCATCCGGCCGCGTTCGAGCTCGGCGTCATCGCGCGCGGCTTCGAGCTCCTGCGCCCCTTCAGCCACCAGCACGCTCTTCTCCTCGAGCGCGCGTGTCAGCAGGTTCGTCTCGTCAACCCGGGTCTCGAGCTCGGTCGCCTTCTCATCCAGTTCGCTCGCGAGCCGCAAGGCCTGCCGCGCCGATTCAGCCGCCCGCTCCCGCGTGGTGTGCAACAGGTCGTTCAGGCTGATCACGATGGCCGCCGAGATCGCGAACAGCAACAGCACGATGAGCTCCGAAACGCGCGCCAACCCCGGCGTACGAACCGGCTCGAGGACATAGACGGCGACCAGCCCCAGCGCGAGCAGGGTGCTGAGGGCGCCCGCCCGCTTTCCGCCATACCAGACGCTGCCCGCCACGGCGACGAGAAAGAGCATCGTCTCCGACCGGCTCACGAGCGGACTCAGCGCTGTCGTGATGACCGTCGCGACCACGGGGAGCGCCACGGCGACGAGCACGCGGCGCCACACGGGACGCGCCGTCGGCGACCCGCCCAGGTCGCCGATACGCAGGCGCAGGGCGGCCGGGGTCAGTCTCGGGGGCAGCGAGGGTTTGCGGATGCTCACGCCGATGTACGCTCCAGTCCACACGCGAGGGTCGACTCCGCCCGAAGGCACGAAAGAGCGGCGCCGTCCATGGGTTGCGAGGAATGTACCGCGGAATCCGGAGTCGGCGACGGGCGGGAAGGACGCGCGGACGCTGCAGGGTGTATCGCGCCCGCCACGACCGGGCGTTATCATCGGCCGCGGCACAGCGCCTCGCGCCTCGCCACCACCTCCCCGGGGGACCGGGCGAGGCGGATACCCCTTCTCCCCGCACGCACCGACCCATGGCACATCGCGTTCCCGACCGACGCGCCTTCCTGGCGTACTTCTCGAGCATTGGAATGGGTTCCACGCTGCTTCCCGGCGTGCTCTGGGCGCGCGTCACGGCGGGTGCGGAGATCACCCCGGCATCGATCGCCGCCGCCGCCGAGGTGGCCGGCCTCACGCTCGACGAGGATGAACGCGAGCAGATGGTCCAGGGGCTGCGCCGCCAGTCGGCGTCGCTCGAGGCGCTGCACCGGATTCCGATCGACAACTCCGTGGCGCCGGCGCTGTTGTTCGATCCGGTCCCCGCGGGGATGCGGCTGCCCACGGGTGAGTCGCAGGAAATCGTGCGCGCGCCGATCACCGTGCGCAGCATGGCGGCGGATTCCGACGAGCTGGCGTTCGCCACGGTGGCCGAGCTCTCGGAGCTGGTGCGCACGCGCCGGGTGACGTCCACCCAGCTCACCCGCATGTACCTGGCGCGGCTCCGCCGCTTCGACCCGGTGCTGCAGTGCGTGATCACGCTGACCGAGGCGCGGGCGCTGGAACAGGCGCGCGTCGCCGACGGGGAGATCGCCGCCGGCCGCTACCGCGGACCGCTGCACGGCATCCCCTGGGGCGCCAAGGACCTGCTCGCCGTTCGCGGCTACCCCACGACATGGGGCGCGGGGCCGTACCGCGACCAGGTCATCGATCACGACGCCACCGTGGTCCGACGCCTCGACGACGCCGGGGCGGTGCTCGTCGCGAAGCTCACGCTCGGTGAGCTCGCGCAGGGGGACCACTGGTTCGGCGGCATCACGAAGAACCCGTGGAACGTGGAGCAGGGCTCCAGCGGATCGTCGGCCGGCCCGGCGTCGGCAACGGCCGCCGGCCTCGTCGGCTTCAGCATCGGCAGCGAAACGTTAGGCAGCATCTCGTCGCCCTCCACGCGCTGCGGCGCCACCGGCCTGCGCCCCACCTTCGGGCGCGTACCCCGCACCGGCGCCATGGCGCTCTCGTGGTCCATGGACAAGCTCGGTCCCATCTGTCGCGGCGTCGAGGACTGCGCCCTCGTGCTCGATGCCATTCACGGGCCCGACGACCAGGACCTGACCTGCCGCGAGGTGCCCTTCTCGTGGGACGGCAGGGCGCCGCTGTCCGGCATCCGGGTCGGCTACCTGAAGAGCGCCTTCGACGCGCCGCTCACCGATCCCGCCAACCCCGAACGGACCATCCACGCCACGAAGCCGTTCGATGACCAGGCGCTCGCGGCGCTGCGCGGACTCGGCATCACGCTGGTGCCGGTGGAGCTGCCGGACCTCGAGTACGGGGCGATGCGCATCATCCTCACCGCGGAGGCGGCGGCCGCATTCGATGAGCTGACACGCTCCGGGCGCGACGACCTGCTCGTGCAGCAGGGGAACGGCGACTGGGCGAACACCTTCCGCACCGCGCGCTTCATCCCCGCCGCCGACTACATCAACGCCAATCGCGTGCGCCGGCGGGCGCTGGAGGCGTGGGCAGGGCTGTTTGAAAACATCGACGTGATCGTGACACCCACCGGCGGTTCATCGCAGCTCGTGGCGACCAATCTCACCGGGCACCCGGCGGTGATCCTCCCGCATGGATTCCGCGACAACGGCACCCCGGTGTCGCTCACCTTCCTGGGACGGCTGTTCGGCGAGTCGGCGATGCTGCGCGTGGCCCATGCGTTCGAGCAGGCGACGGAGTGGCACACCCGCCATCCGGTGGTGCCGGTATAGCCGGGCTCACGGCACGCGCCGGGGGCTCAATCGTTGGCGATGGCGGCCCGCAGCGCACCCTCGATGGACGGATGCGCGAAGCGGAAACCCGCTGCCTCCAGCGTGCGCGGGACGGCGCGCTGGCCGCCGAGCAGGAGCTCCTCGCCCATGTCACCGAGGAGCAGCCGGATCGCCAGCGCCGGCACCGTGGCCATTACCGGGCGGTGCAGCACGCTGCCTAACGCTTCCGTGAACCGGGCGTTGGTCACGGGCTCGGGCGAGGTGAGGTTGACCGCCCCGTGCAGGTCGGCCGACCGGAGCAGGAAGTCAATCCCGGCCACGGCATCGTCGATCGAGATCCAGCTCAGGAACTGGCGGCCGCTCCCCACGCGGCCGCCCAGCCCCATCCTGAAGATCGGCAGCAGGCGACCGAGCATCCCGCCGCCGCCGTGCAACACCACGCCCATGCGCGGGTGCACCACACGGACGCCGGCGCGCACCGCCGGCTCCGCGGCATGCTCCCAGGCGCGCACCACCTCGGCGAGAAATCCCTGCCCCGGCACACTCGAATCATCGAGCAGCTCCTCCCCGCGATCGCCGTAGCAGCCCACCGCCGACATGCTGATGAGCGCGCGCGGCCGGCTCGCGTCGTCCATCCCGGCGATCGTCTCCGCGATCAACTGCGTGCCGCGCACCCGGCTCTCGCGAATGCGCCGTCTGGCGTTCGTCGTCCACCGCTGGCCTATGGTCTCGCCGGCGAGATGCACGATCGCGCCGACCCCCACCAGCGCAGACGGTTCAAGCACGCCGTGCATGGGATCCCAGGCGATGTCGACCGGTGCCGATCGACCACGTCCGAGCGTGCGCACGGTGCATCCCGTCCGTTCGAGATGCGCCCGGAGCGCCGATCCCACCATCCCGGTCGCACCCGTGATCGCGACCATCATGGGAGGGAGGGTGGACGTCAGGGACAGTTCACGCATGCTGTTGGGCGCGTGCAGCGCGCCAGGCAGGACTAGAAGTCGGGTCCGTTCACGGGGTCGAGACTGCGCCAGAGATACCAGGCCGCGATGGAGCGATACGGCGCCCACGGCCGCCCGATCCGGTCCACCCGCTCCGGCGGAGGCAGCGCGCGCAGCCGGTACGCCCTCTGGATCGCCTTGCGGACACCGAGGTCGAGACCGGGG
>DASSBZ010000228.1:0-2428 GCA_035698205.1 Gemmatimonadaceae bacterium
ACTACCGAATAGCGCGCGAGCGAGCACGGCCGCAACGTGAAGCAGGCCAACCGCGCGACCGGAAGTGCACGAACCATCAGCGGTGCCTTGCATCCACGCCACCCGCGGTCGCAACTTCGACCCCCGCCAACACGACTCCACCACGAGGTCTCGAGGCCATGCATCGGATCATCACAAGACTTGCCCGCTTCGCCGCGATTTCTTCCCTGATCGCGCTTCCTGCCGCGGCGCTCGCGCAGCGCGCGGGCGACGATGCCGACTCCACGCGCAAGGCACCGGTGCCCACCGATCGCTGGTCGCCCGAGCTCAGCATGATGTACCGGCAGGTGGGTGCCACGGCGATCTCACCATCGGGTGACCGCGTCGCCTACGTGGTGCGCGAACCCGTGATGGACGGCGAGAAGTCGGAGTACGTCAGCCAGATCTGGCTCGTCTCCGCGGACGGCAGTCGCAACGTGCAGTACACGCGCGGCGAGAAGTCGTCGAGCTCACCGGCATTCTCCCCCGATGGCGAGTGGCTGGCGTTCATTTCCTCCCGTGACGAGAAGGCGCAGGTGTGGGCCATGCCTGTCGACGGCGGCGAAGCCGAGCGTATTACCGACGCCGAGTCCGGCGTCTCCTCGTTCAAGTGGTCGAACGATGGAGCGCGCATCGCCTACCTGATGAACGACCCGAAGACCGACGAGGAGAAGGCCGCGGAGAAGGAGAAGCGCGCGGTCATTCTCGTGGACCAGAACTACAAGTTCTCGCACATCTACGTGGTACCGTTCGCCGCCGACGCGGATGGCGAGCGGGAGTCGAAGCGGGTGACCAAGGGAGATTTCGATGTCCAGTCGTTCGACTGGTCGCCCGATGGGAAAACGATTGTCTTTGCGCGTCAGCCGGACCCGCGCATCAACACCGGGCGTGTGGCCGGTGACATCATGCTGGTCACGGTTGCCGATAGCCGGATGACCGAGCTCGTGGGCGGCGCCGGGGTGGAGTCGAGTCCCCTCTTCTCACCTGACGGCCGACTGGTCGCGTTCCTCTCGACGGGCGATCAACCGGAGCCGGTCGGTCTCGACGACGTGTACGTGATCGAGCCGAAGGCTGGGGCGACGGCGCGGGCGCTGGCGAAGACTCCCGACCGCAGCCCCAACCTGCTGGGCTGGTCGCGTGATGGCCGCGCGCTCTTCTTCACGGAGATCGTGCGTACTCAGACAGAGGTCATGCGGCTGCCGGTGGACGGCGGGGCGGCGACCACCATCACGCGCGGCGAAGGCGTGTTCGGCAGCGCGTCGTTCGACGATGCATCGTCGCGCATGGCGTTCGTCTTCGAGGACTCCGACACGCCTGCCGACGTGTTCGTCTCGCCGGTGGCCGACTTCTCCATGAAGAAGCTGACGTCGGTGAATGCCGACGTCGCGAAGCCGTCGATGGGGCGTACCGAACTCGTCACGTGGGCCTCGAAGGATGGAATGAAGATCGAGGGGCTGCTCACGTATCCCGTGGGCTACACGGCGGGGAGCAAGGTGCCGCTCATTCTCAACGTCCACGGCGGCCCCGCGGGCGCGTTCACCGAGGGGTTCACCGGCGACCCATCCATCTACATGCTGCAGTACTTCGCGCAGCACGGCTTCGCGATCCTGCGCCCGAATCCGCGCGGCAGCACCGGCTACGGGAAGGAGTTTCGTTACGCGAACGTGGAGGACTGGGGGTACGGCGACTATCAGGATCTCATGACCGGGGTCGACAAGGTGATCGCCATGGGCGTCGCGCACCCGGATTCGCTGCTCGAGATGGGGTGGAGCTACGGCGGGTACATGACCTCGTGGATCGCCACGCAGACGGATCGCTTCAAGGCGGTGAGCATGGGCGCGGGGCTCCCCGACCTCGTGAGCATGATGACGACGACCGACATCGGTGACTATCTCGTGGGGCACCTCGGCGGCGCCTTCTGGGAGAACATGGCCTCGTACGAGAAGCACTCACCGATCATGCAGATCGCGAAGGTGACGACGCCGGTGCAGGTGATACACGGCGCCGAGGACCTGCGCGTGCCCACCACGCAGGGGCAGGAGTTCTACCGGGCGTTGCAGCGGCGTGGCGTGCCGACGGAGATGATCCTGCTGCCGCGCACGCCGCACGGACCGCGCGAGCCGAAGCTGCTGATGGCGGTGTCGCCGCTGATCATGAAGTGGTTTGACGCGCACCTGCGCGGCGGGACGGCGACGATGAATGAGCAGTGACGAATTCGGCCATCCGGCCGGTTCCTTCCGTGCCCGCCAGTGCGGGGTTACCCTCCGTTCATGAGCCTCGAATGGCAGCGCATACCGTACCTCCCCCCACGAATCGAAGGGCTCGGCCCGCTGGCGTTGAACCTCTCCTGGAGCTGGAGTCGCAGCGCCAGGACGCTGTTCTCCTGGATTGACGAGCCGCTCTGGCACTT
>DASSBZ010000229.1:0-5200 GCA_035698205.1 Gemmatimonadaceae bacterium
TGGACGCGGCCAAGGTCGGAATCATGGTGGGGAGCGTGGTGGCTGTGGTAGTGGGTTGGGCGGTGCTGCGGGGGGTCGTACGCGGCGAGCCGAGTGTGGGGATGAGCGTGTAAAGCGGTCGCGCTGTCAGACGGTGCTTGCATCATGGGAGAGCAGACGGCTTGGTCCCATCCGGTGGGTTCGACCATTCAGGCGTCAGACAGCTGCGTTGAGCGCCGGGACCTCCTGCTCGCGTGACCGATTCGCCACTCGTGAGGTGTGCCGTAGATAGAGGAACGTCCCGAAGCCTCCCAGGTATCGCCATGCTTCGTCCTGCACAGCTTGTTTTCCCGGCAATAGTTCTCCTCGCCGGCTGCAGCCTGTTCGGCCCAACACTGTGCACCACCGAGGCGCGACCGGGCATCCGGGTCGTGGTTGTCGACGCGGTCACCAACGCGTCGATCACCGCTGGCGTCCTTGCGGCGGCCCACGACGGAGCCTTCGTCGATTCGCTGCGGGGGCCGTTCGACTCGGGGGCGTTCTCCGGTGTGTATGAACGATCGGGCATGTACACGGTCGAAGTCGTGCATCCCCACTACCAGCCGTGGACCCTCGATGGCGTGAGGGTGCGAAGCGGCGAATGCCACGTCAATACGGTCAATCTCCGCGCAGAACTCGTCGCGACGCCATATGACGGCTGACTCCGTCCTTCGGACCGATCACGTATGCGGAAAGCTCACCTCGAGAGTATCGCCGGGAGCGACCGTATCCCACCGCGCGACCAGTTGATCGCGCAGCCGCCGGATGGCATCGAGCTCGTCGTTCGTGACCCGGCGTTCCGCGCGTGCACGCTGTTCACGCAGGCTGTCGCCAAGCGCCGCGTTGAATTCGTCGCCAGGCATGACGTGACCGGTGCCGCGTTCCACGTCGAGCAGCGCCACGATCGTCTCGGCGAGGATGGCTTCATCCGGCAACCGCGATCGCAGCGCCGGGAGCGTGAAGTCGTCGAGCTGCCAGCCGGAGCCGACGAGACCGAAGAATGCCTGGTCGAATCCGAGTACCGACTCCACGGCACAGTGCGTGAGATCGTGTTGGGGGAAGAACCGGTGCAGTCGGGCCCACGTGCGGGAACCGTCGTCGCGCAGGCAGGCGAGGGTGGACGCACCGTCCCGCCCTCGCTTGATCTGAATCAGCATGAAGAGCAGTGGGTGAGGATCGCGGCCCCTCACTCACATGGCTGTCTTCCCGCCACTCAGCGCCCTGACCAGCGCCTCCAGGAACCGCGTGCCATCCTCGAACGATTTCACGCTCATGCGCTCGTCGCGCCCATGCGCGCGTCCCTCGCCGATCTCGCCGAACAGTCCGGACACGCCGTAAGTCGGGATCCCCGCCGCGCGCAGATGGCGCCCGTCGGTCGCCCCGTTGCTCATGGTCGGCACGACGGGAGTGCCCGGCCACATCTGCTCGGTCAGCCGCTCCACCGCGTCCATCACCTCGGGGGTGAGCGGCGAAGGATCGCTCGGTCCGCCACCCGAACCTTCCGATACCTCGATGGCGGTGTCGGCAAGCACGCGCACCAGTTCGGCGCGAACCGACTCCGGCGTCTCGCCGGGGATGATCCGGCAGTTCACGTTGGCGCTCGCTGTCTGCGGCAGCGCGTTAGGCGCATGGCCGGCGCTCAGCATCGTGGCCACGCACGTCGTGCGCAGCGAGGCATTGTACGACGGTACGCTCGAGACCACGCGCTCGGCGGCGGTATCGGCGGGGTTGGCGGCGAGTGCCTTCATGGCGCGCGCCAGCTCCGGCTCGCTGACCAGGGCCAGCCGCTCGAGCGAGGATGTCGTGACCGGGTTGAGCCGGACCGGAAAGGTGAACCCCGCCAGTCGGCCGAGCCCGGTGGACAGCTGGTAGATCGCGTTAGGCGTGACGGGAACGGAGCTGTGTCCCCCCTTGTTGTGCACGGTCACGGTAAAGTCGGAGTATCGCTTCTCCGCGGCCTGCAGTCCCTGCATCAGCGGCTTGCCGTTCCGGAGCGCGCCGCCGCCCCCCTCGTTGATGGCATATGCGGCGTCGACGAGATCACGATGCTCGGCAAGCAGCCACGCCACGCCGTTGTGGTCTCCCCCTTCCTCGTCCGCGGTGAGCGCGAGGATGATGTCGCGATCGGGGCGGTATCCCTCGCGCTTCAGGCGGATCATCGTGGCCGTGAAGATCGCCGCCATGGCCTTGTCATCGCTCGTGCCACGCCCGTAGTACCACCCGTCGCGCTCCGTGAGGACGAACGGGTCGAGGCTCCAGTCCTCGCGCAGCGCCGTGACGACGTCGAGATGTGCCAGCAGCAGCAGTGGCTCCCGCTCGCCCGTGCCGCGCAGCCGCGCGACAAGGTTGCCCTTGCGCGGTGCAGGCGCCAGGACGTGCACATCGGCACTGTCATAACCGGCGGCGAGCAATCGCGCCGCCATGGCCTCGGCGGCCTTCGTATTGTCACCCGCCGGCGTATCCGTGGTATTGATGCCGATCAGCTCCGCATAGATCTCGCGCGTGAGCTGCTCATGCGCCGACCGCTGCGCGGCGGCCTGGCCGGGGTGCAATGAGAACAGGACGAACGCCGAGGCGGTGGCGAAGGCGAGTCGGGGTGTCATGGTTCCAGGATCCCGGGGCTGGTCGAGGTGATTCCTGCGTGAGAGCTCGGACTGCTACGGCGTGAACCGCGCGGGACGCGGAGGGAACGCGAAGAGACGAGAAGGCAACACGACGTCCGAAGATCCCGGTCGTATGGTCGCTGCACAAGTGGAGCCTCGGGTGGGATGCCGGGGTGGAGGCATCAATGAAAGACCTGACCCCGGCGGGCCCCGGCGGGTGGGTTGAGGCCGCTGGCGTGCGGCGCGAAGTTACGCCATGCACGATCTCCCCCTGCTGCGCGACCTGGTCATTCTCGTTGCCGTCGCCATTCCCGTCGTGGTCCTGGCGCAACGGTTCCGGCTGCCCACCATCGTCGGCTTTCTCCTCACCGGCATCGCCATTGGGCCCAACGGCCTGGCGCTGATCCACAACCCGGAATCGGTCTCGACGTTGGCCGAGATGGGAGTGGTGCTCCTGCTGTTCACCATCGGGCTCGAGCTCTCATTGTCGCGGGTGATCCGCATGGGGCGGTGGGTGCTCCAGGGGGGCGCGCTGCAGGTGGGGGTGACCATGCTGGTGGTTACCGCGGTCACGATGCTCGCGGGCGCACGCCTCAACCTGGCCATCTTCGTCGGTGCGCTGGTCGCGCTTTCCAGTACGGCCATCATTCTCAAGCTGTACACCGACCGCGGGGAGCTCGATACCACGCACGGTCGCGTCGTGGTCGCGGTGCTGATCTTCCAGGATCTGTGCGTCGTACCGATGATGCTGCTGGTGCCGATCCTGGCCGGCGCCTCGGAGGGAGCGCTCCAGGCGGTACGCACGATCCTCATCAGCGTCGTCATCGTCGGCATTCTCGTGTTCGGCGGCCGCCGCGTGGTGCCGTGGGCGCTCGAGCGCATCGCCGCCCTGCGCAACCGGGAGATCTTCACGCTGGCCGTCGTGCTGGTCGGCGTAGGCGCGGCGTGGATCACCTCGCTCGCCGGACTCTCCCTGGCGCTCGGCGCCTTCCTCGCCGGACTGGTGCTCTCCGAGTCCGACTACGGCATGCAGGCACTCTCCGACGTGCTGCCCTTTCGCGACACGTTCAGCGGGATCTTCTTCACGTCGGTCGGCATGCTGCTCGACCCGGCGGCGCTGGCCGAGCGCCCCTTTCTCGTCGTCGAAGTCACCCTGGCCGTGATCGTCATCAAGACGGCGGTCGTGATCGGCGTCGTGAAGTCGCTCAAACGCTCATTCCGGGTGGCGATGATCGGGGGGCTCGGATTGGCGCAGGTGGGGGAGTTCTCCTTCGTGCTGGCGAGCACCGGGCTGGCGCTTGGCCTGCTCGTGCCGTGGCAGTATCAGCTCTTCCTCGGCGCGTCGGTGCTCACCATGCTCCTGACACCGTTGATGGTCGGTGTCGCCGAGCCGTTGTCGGAGCGTGCCGCACGGCTGCTCGGACCGCCGGCGGTGATGATCCCCACGCAGGAGATGCGAACCGTCGATGCGCTCGTGGATCATGTGATCATCGTCGGATGGGGGCTCACCGGGCGGAACCTGGCGAGCGCGCTGGAGAAGATGGGGATCCGCTACGTCGTGCTCGAGACGAATGGACAGGCAGTGCGACGGGCGAGGCTCGCGCGGCAGCCGGTCTTCTTCGGCGATGGCACCCGCGTGGAGGTGCTGGAGAAGGTGGGAATCCACCGCGCGCGCGTGGTGGTGTTCGCAATCGCGTCCGCAGGGGAGGAACGCCGCGGCACGGCGGTGGCGCGCTCGCTCAACCCGGATGCCCGCATCGTGGTGCGTACGCGTTATGTGCGCGAGATCGAGGAGCTCACGCGCCTCGGGGCCGACGAGATCGTGCCGGAGGAGCTGGAGACGTCGGTGGAGATCTTCGCGCGCGTGCTGCGTCGCTATGGCGTGCCGAACGGGCGAATCCGCCGGTTGATCGAGGAGGCGCGTGCGGACCAGTACGAGATCTTCCGGGCCGGGGAGAAGCCGGGGCGGCGGTTGTCCGATGCCCTGACGCCGCTGGGCGGTGGCGTGCTGGTGGACACGGTCATCGTCGAGGAGAACACGCCAGCGGTGGGGGAAACGGTGCAGTCGCTGGGACTCCGCGCCGCGACCGGCGCGACGCTCGTGGCCGTCATCCGCGGCGATGCGGCGCGATTCTCGCCGGGACCTGATGAGCAGTTCGCCGTCGGCGACGAGGTGATGCTCGTCGGTTCACGCGACGCACTGGAGCGGGCAACCGCGATGTTTCAACTGTCACCACGGATGCAGGATACGGCGACCTTCACCGCAGAAATGGAGCGAGACCCTCATGTATGAGTTCGTGCTCGGCACCCACAACGTAGTGCGATGGCTGGTCCTGCTGGCCGGCATCTATGCCTTCGCACGTGCCTGTCGGGGCTGGATGGGGCATCATCACTGGCATGTGCAGGACACACAGGCGGGGAAGATGTACGCCGGCGTGATCAGCCTGCAGATGCTCCTCGGCGTGATCCTGTACATCTTCCTGAGTCCGGTGACGCATCAGGCATTCCGGGACTTCGGGGCGGCGATGCGAGCGCCGGACATCCGGTTCTTCGCGGTCGAACACCTCGTGCTGATGATC
>DASSBZ010000230.1:0-4471 GCA_035698205.1 Gemmatimonadaceae bacterium
CGCGGCGATCATGAACGAGCACTTCGTGAACGTGAAGGTCGATCGCGAAGAGCGCCCCGACGTGGACGGCATCTACATGCAGGCGGTGCAGGCGATGACGGGGCAAGGCGGCTGGCCGATGACGGTCTTCCTCACCCCCGATGGCGAGCCGTTCTGGGGAGGCACGTACTTCCCGCCGGAGGATCGTCACGGGCTGCCCTCGTTCCAGCGCGTGCTGCTCGCCGTCGCCGAATCGTGGCGGGATCGGCGCGACAAGGTGCACGAGACCGCACAGCGAATGCGCGACTACTATGCGGCGGCGTTGGGCGTGCCGGTGGACACCGGCGCGCCGACGGAGCAGACGCTGGATCGTGCGTACCGCGCGCTGGCACAGCGCTTCGACGAACGCAACGGCGGCTTCGAGGGGGCGCCGAAGTTTCCCCCCGCGATGCCGATGGATTTCCTGTTGCGCGTGGCGGCACGCACCGACAACGAGACGGCGCTCGAGATGGTGCACCGCACGTTCATCCACATGGCGCGCGGTGGTATCTTCGACCAGGTGGGCGGCGGATTCCATCGCTACAGCGTGGACGCGGTGTGGCTGGTGCCGCACTTCGAGAAGATGCTGTACGACAACGCGCTCCTCGCCCGACTCGGCGTACACCTGTGGCAGGCGACGGCCGACGCCGAAGTGCGGCTCGCCACCGAAGCCACGCTCGATTGGGTACTTCGCGAGATGCGCGCCGAGGGTGGCGGGTTCTGTTCGGCGCTCGACGCCGACAGCGAAGGTGGGGAGGGTGCGTTCTATGTCTGGCCGCAGCACGAGCTCCAGGAGCTGCTCGGCGCGGATGCCGACGCGGCGATGATGTACTGGGGAGCACACGAGTCGGCCAACTTCGAAGGCCGCTGCATCCTGCATGTACCCAACGCACCGTCCGTGGTGGCGGCGCGCCTGCACACCGATGTCTCCG
Source organism: Gemmatimonadaceae bacterium (assembly GCA_035698205.1). Classification (GTDB taxonomy): domain Bacteria; phylum Gemmatimonadota; class Gemmatimonadetes; order Gemmatimonadales; family Gemmatimonadaceae; genus DASSBZ01. The sequence continues at coordinate 951 of DASSBZ010000230.1, forward strand.
CCCTCATGGCGACGATCGATCGGGCGAGGGCAACGCTCGCCAGTGCGCGCGAGACGCGTTCGCGACCGTTGCGGGACGACAAGGTGATTGCCGCCTGGAACGGCTGGATGCTGCGCGCATTCGCCGAAGCGGCGCGCGTGTTCGGCCGAAGCGACTATCGTGAGGTCGCGATTGAAACGGCGCAGCTGCTCGCGGGGCGAATCGGCCGTGACGGTCGTGTGCCACGGGTACTGTCCGGCGACGGAGCGGATGGACCCGGATTTCTCGAGGATCATGCGTCCCTGTCGCTCGCCTTCGCCGACGTGTACGCGCTCACCGGCGATCGTCGGTGGCTGGACGAGGCGGCGGCCCTCGCCCGCGCCACCATCGCGCGCTTCTACGAGCCGGCATCGGGGCGCTTTTTCGACACCGCCTCGGACCACGAAGCGCTCGTCACGCGCCCCCGGGCTGTCTCGGACAACGCGACCCCGTCGGGCAATTCGCTGGCGGTCGAGATGGCGCAGCGACTTGGCGTCCTGCTCGGCGATGAGTCGCTGCTCGCGATCGCGGATGCCGTGCTCCGGGAGCTCTCGGAATCGATGGTCCGTTTCGCCCCCGCCTTCGGGCATCTGCTCGGCGCGGCGGACTCCGCGGTCTATGGGCCGGTCGAGGTCGCAATAGTCGGGGAGCGCAAAACGTCGCAGTTCGAGACGCTGTCTGTCGCGCTGGCGCAGCAGTACGTACCATCGCTGGTCCTGGCGAGCGGAGACCCGGATGTGCCGAGGCACGACAGTATCCCGTTGCTGGAAGGACGGCAGGCCGGTGCCACGGGAGCTACGGCCTACGTATGTCGCCGCTACGTGTGTTCGGCGCCAACCGCGGATCCCGCGGAGCTGCGCGAACAGCTCCAAACTGCCGTAACGGCACGGACATAGCGGAACTCGACGAGGCGTAAACAGGCGTCGACGGGTGGCATATGTATTGCCCGGCTCGGTCTGGTCCGGCACGCTGAATCCGTTCGATCAGCGTTGACCCGGTTGCCCGCCCCTGTCTATAGTTGATCGTTCGCGCGAGCCGCGGTGTGGGTAAACGCGACCGTGATCCACCCCGCATACCACCCGAGGAACTGCACACATGGGTCGAGGTCTTCGCCGCACCGCCCTTCCGTCGTTTCGGTCCACCGGGCATCCATGGCTCGTGGCTGCCGCGGTGCTGGCGACCCTCGCGGCGTGCAAGGAGGCCGCACGCCCCGCCCCCGTGGCCTCGATTGCGATGACGCGGGCGCTCGACTCGGTCTACGTGGGCGGGACGCGAACGGTCGGCGTCAGCCTCACCGATGCCCAGGGGAACTTCCTCACACGACCCGTCAACTGGTCGAGCAACGCCGAGCAGATCGCGACGATCGACGATGATGGAGTGGTGACCGGGGTGGCAAAGGGAACGGCCCAGATCACGGCAATGGTCGAAGGCAAGCAGGCCCAGATGACCATGAACGTGCAGGAGCCGGTGGCCTCGATTGCGGTCGTGCCGCCGGAGTTCGATCTCGAGCTGGGCACGGTTCGCGCGCTGCTGGTCACGCTGAGCGACAAGGACGGCGCGGCACTCTCCGGACGCGTCATCACCTTCCGGACGTCCGACGCGACCGTCGCGACGGTATCCATTGGCGGCGCGGTGGTGCCGGTCAAGGAAGGCACCGCGACGATCACCGCCGAGAGCGAGGGGAAGACCGCGACGTCCGCGGTGACGGTCATCAAGTCGCGCGTCAAGTCGATCGTGATCGATCCGCCGGGCCCACAGACGTTGATCACGCTGCAGACGCTGCAGCTCACCGCCGAGCTGCGCGACGCCAGCGGCACCATCGTGACCGGCCGGACGGTGACGTGGACGTCCTCGAACAACACGGTCGCGACGGTTTCGGCGACGGGGCTGGTCACGGCCAAGCTCCCCGGGCAGGTCCAGATCACGGCACGCTGCGAGGATGGCCAGGCCGCCATCGGCGTCCAGGTGGTGCTGCCCGTGCCCGGTTCGGTGGATGGCGCATCATCAGCCGGGGCATCCGCCTCCGGCACCGCGAATCGTTAGGCGGCCTCGACGGGCACGTCGGGAGCTCGCGTGAGCGGTCCCAGGCCGTCGTTCGTGCGCGGTGCATTCGCCGGCGCGATCCACGACGAACTGTTCGTCCCGTATCCGCCCACCCTCGACCGGCGGGATCCCGACGAAACGCGCGAGGTGCGCCGGCTCATCGCCGGGCTGCACGAACTGCGCGGTGACCTGATCGATCCGGCCGCGATCGACGAAGCCGAAACCGTGCCCGAGGCGGTGATCACCGCGTTCGCCGGCATGGGCATGCTCGGGCTGACGATCCCGAAGGAGTACGGCGGGCTCGGGCTCTCGGCGACCGCATACGCGCGCGTCTTCGAGGAGCTGTCGAGCATCGATCCGTCGCTCGCTGTCCTGGTCGGCGTGCACTGCGGTCTCGGGTCGAAGGCGATCGTGCTGTTCGGCAGCGATGCGCAGAAATCGCGCTACCTGCCGATGCTGGCGCGAGGCGAGACGCTGGCCGCCTACGCGCTCACCGAGCCCGAGACCGGCTCCGACGCGCAGCACATCCGCGCCCGCGCCGAACGCACGGCGGACGGGCGCGGCTGGCGTCTCACCGGGCGCAAGATCTGGATCGGCAACGGCCATCGCGCCGGCGTGATTGCCACATTCGCACAGACCGACGTCGCGCGCGGCAGCGAGACAGTGCAGCGCCCCACTGCGTTCATCATCCGCCCCGACATGCCCGGCTTCCGCGTGCTGGGCACGGTGCGCAAGCTGGGGATCCGCGGCTCGACGCAGGCGGAGCTGGAGTACGACGAGCTCGAAGTGCCCGATGATCATGTGCTGGGCACTGTGGGCAAGGGGTTCACCGTGGCCGTCAACGTGCTGAACGGTGGCCGGTTGACGCTGGCCGCGGGGTGCACGGGCGGGGCGAAGGTGGCGCTGGGCGAGATGGCACGATACGCCGAGCAGCGCGTGCAGTTCGGCCATCCGATCGCCGACTTCGAGATCACACAGCGCAAGCTCGCGACCGCATCGTCCGACGTGTATGCCGCCGACTGCATGCTGGGGGTGCTCGCGTCGCTGGTGGACCGTGGCGACGGTGAGGCCGACTGGTCGCTGGAGGCGGCGTGTGCCAAGGTGTTTGCCAGCGAACTGGTCTGGCGGACCGCGGACGAGCTGGTCCAGGTGGCAGGCGGGCGGGGGTTCGTCCGGCCGTATCCGTACGAGCGGATGCTCCGCGACGCGCGGATCAACCGGATCTTCGAGGGGACGAACGAGATCCTGCGGCTGTTCATCGCGCTCAACGGCGTGCAGGGCCCCGCCGAGTCGCTGGCCGCGTTAGGCTCGGCGCTGCGGCGTCCGCTGGCCAACTGGGGGCTGGTGAGCGGCTATGCCGCGTCGCGCGTGCGGAGCGCGCTGGGGGCGACGCCGGAAATGGAGCGCGTCACGCACCGCCGGCTCGCCACGCACCGCACGTACTTCGAGAAGCATGTGGC
>DASSBZ010000231.1:0-11649 GCA_035698205.1 Gemmatimonadaceae bacterium
CGACGGATATCGCCGTCGATGAGCAGCGTGCGGAAGCCCGCTTCCGCGAACGAGAGCGCCAGGTTCGAGCTGATGAACGACTTGCCGTCCCCGGGCCCCGGACTCGAGACGGTCACCGCCACCGACCCGCCGTTGTCGACGGCGTTGCGGACGTTGAGCCGCAGGGCACGGAACGACTCCACCAACTGTGTCGCGTCCTCGAGGCGGGTCTGCCCCGAACGCGTGCGACGGATGGTGGGAATGCCGCCAAGGATCTCGAGACCGAGTTCGTGCGAGGCCTGGTCGGGGTAGCGGAACCGCTTGTCCACGAGATCGAGCAGCAGCGCCAGCAGGATGCCGGCGGCAAGGCTGCCACCGATGACCATGAGGAGGATCATCGGTGCCGTGTCGCTCACCGGGCGTTCCGGCGCGACGGCCGGATCGAGCACACTCACGTCAGGCACCGCGCTCGCCTCGGCGAGACTCGCCTCCGCATAACGCTGCTTGAGGTTCGTGTAGAGCTCGTCTGCCACGGTCACTTCCCGCTGCAGCCGCTGCTCCTCGATGGCGCGCTGCGGGATCTGCCGGATCTCCCGTGATGCCCCCGCGATGCGCGTATCCATCTCCGCTTCCTGCTGCCGGTACTGCGCCAGCACCTGCCCGGCGATTGCCGGAAGCGTCACTTTCTCCATCTCGTCCAGCTTGTGCTGCGCGTCGACCATCAGCGGTGCTTCCGGCTTCCACTTCGTTGCCAGCGTCCGGTAGTTGGCCTCGAGCATCGTATGCTCGGTCAACGCCGCCTTCAGGTTGGGCGAGTTGTTGAGGATCGTCGGCACGGCGAGCAATGCCTCGGGGCGGATCCCCGTCTGCCGCGATTCGGACAGGATACGCTCCAACGCCTCGCGATCGCGCTGGATGTTGTCGGCGGCCACACGCTGATTGAAGAAGTCCGAGAGCGCCGGCGACGTGGTGATCATCGATCCACCAGCCACGACGACGTTGTCCGTCGGCAGTGTGGCGGTGCGCACCTTGAATCCCTCGAGTGCGCTCTCCGCATTGGTCAGCGATGCCTGCGAGAAGTCGAGCTGCTCGCGCAGCGTGTTCGACACTTCGGTGAGCTGCCCGCGCTTGAGCAGCGCGGCGGCGTTGACGAACTCCGTGGTGAGGGAGTTCATGGTCTGGGCGAGAATCTCCGGTCGCGTGCCCTGCAGATAGAGCCGCATGAAACGCGAACCCTCGGTCTGCCGGATCTCGAGCCGGTCGCTGAGTTCAACCGCCGCTTCGCGGGGGGTCACCAGCGAGAAATCGACCGCGCTGCGGGCACTGAGCAGGTCAGCCGACGGCTGCCAGAGGAAGCCCGCCGAACGACCGACGGAATCGCCGATGGCGCCGCGCTCGATCTCCAGCTGGGTGCGGTTTCGCGTGACGCTGAGCGCGTAGCTCTTCGTGGCCGGGTCGATGCGCAGCGAATACTCCCCCGGGCGCAGATCGGGTGCCGCATCGAAGCCGCGGAAAAGCACGCTGTCGGCCGGCGACGCCCACTTCACGTACAGTTGCAGTTGACGGGCGACCGGCTCGAGGATGGCGTAGCTCTGAAGCAGCTCGCCCCAGGCGTTCTGCGCGAGCAGCTGATCAGGGCGGATCGGTCCGCGAGGATCCTGCCCCTCGGCGATCCAGATGGTCGAGGCAACCTGGTACTTGGGATCGATATAGCGGGCGGCCAGGACGCCGCCGGCCGTGCCGAGCAGCGTGATGATCAGAATGAGCCACTTGAAGCGTCGAATCGCTGACATCGCGCGTTCGAGCTTGGCGCTCATGGAGGATTCGGCAGGCGCTGGCGGCGGTGCCCAGCTCTGCAGCTCTCCAGGCGCCGTGGCGGCTGCGAGCTGACCTGCCGGGGAATCGCTCGGAACGAGTGAACCGGTCATGCCTGATCAGGGTTGCGAGAAAACTGGTACTTCCTGGGTTCGTACCCGCCCGAACGCGTCAGCGAAGGTGCCGCCGCGACGGACGATTCCGGAGAGGGAGCAAATCTCAGCCCATCCATCGGTCGGCCGCGAAACCGTCCGGTGCTTGCAGGACGACTCAACCGTATCGTGCATCACGGCTGCCCCCCGGGTGTTGAAGTGACGCCGCAGGGGTTGTAGGAGTCCGATGACATGGTGTGGCGATTTCCGTGCACTTGTTGCTTGACGGCGTCAGGATGATGTAGTTATTAAGCTTACCCAATCGTCCTACAATACTACGCGGGAAAGGTGCGAGCGCGTATCCAACCGCGTTCGCGTCCGCCTGTCAGGCGCCCCCGCGCATCGTTTCAGGGAGACCAAGGCTTCATGTCATCAAGCGCCCCCGTCCTCGGCGATTCCGGACGATCGCTCGCAGGCGATCGCGATGCCCGCGATCCGCTCTCGATATCCCCCGAGGTCAAGGCGAGCCTCAGCCTGCTGATCGTCGACGACGACCGCACCCTGCGCGAAGGCTGTGCCAGCGTGCTCGAAATGGACGGCTTCAACGTCACCCCGCTCGGGCGAGGCGACGAGGCGCTCGAGCTGGTCAAGCGCCGTCGGTTCGATATCGTCCTCGTCGACCTGTATATGACCCCGGTCTCCGGCATGGAGATCCTGCGGGCCACGCTCGATGCCCACCGCGACACCATCGTCGTGGTCATGACCGGGAATCCGAGCGTCACCACCAGCATCGAGGCGCTGCGCGCGGGGGCCTGGGACTACCTGCCCAAGCCGTTCTCCGCCACGCACCTCCAGGTGCTCATCGGGCGCGCGTCACATGCGGTCATGGTCGCTCGCGAGACGCGCGACCTCCGCATCCAGCTGCTCAAGCAGAGCGGCAACAGCGACAAGCTGACACTGCTCGGTGTGTCCGCATCGTTCCGCAAGGCCGTCGACCTGGCGCGACGTGTGGCGAGCACCGACGCGTCGGTGATGATCACCGGCGAGAGCGGCACGGGGAAGGAACTCATCGCGCAGTTCATCCACCAGCACAGCCGACGGGCAAGCCGCCAGATCGTCCCCATCAACTGCGCCGCGCTGCCGGAGGGGCTGCTCGAGTCGGAGCTGTTCGGCCATCGCAAGGGCGCCTTCACGGGCGCGGAACGCGACAAGCCGGGGCTGCTGGAGATCGCGAACGGCGGTACGCTGTTCCTCGACGAACTGACCGAGATGTCGCTGCCCATCCAGGCCAAGCTCCTGCGCGTGCTGCAGGATGGCGTGGTGCGCCGTGTGGGAAGCGAACAGCAGGACGCCGTCGTGGATGTCCGCTTCATCTCGGCCACCAATCGGGAGCCGCACGAATGCGTGCAGAAGGGCACGTTGCGCGAGGATCTCCTGTATCGGTTGCGTGTCGTTCCCATCAAGCTTCCGCCGCTTCGTCGTCGGCTCGAGGACATTCCGCTGCTCGCGAACCACTTCCTCACGCACTTCTGGGAGCGGCATCGGCAGCCGGGCGAACCGGCACCGCGCCTCTCGGACGAGGCGCTGGAGTTCCTCCGGTCGCGGCCGTGGCGCGGCAACGTGCGCGAGCTGCAGAACGTGATCGAGCAACTGGCGGTGCTCGCCGAAGCCGGTGCATCCATCCAGCCGGACGATGTACCCATCTACGACGATCCGGCCGTGCAGCCGCTCACCGCGGGCGGCTTGCCGGTCAGTGTGATGACCGAGAGCTTTCACCTCGCCAAGGAAAAGCTCGTCGCGCAGTTCGAGAAGGAATATCTGTCGCAGCTCGTTGCTCGCGCCGGATCGAACATGTCCAAGGCCGCTCGCCTCGCGAGCATCGATCGCACCACGCTGTACCGCCTCATGGAGAAGCACGGTTTTCGCCGCGACGAGTTCGGCGGAGCCACTGACGAATGAGCCACCTGCACCACTCGCGCGCCGACACGCCACGGGCCCGAAAGGCACCCCCGTTTCCGGTCGACGCCGCACACCCCGCGACGCCTCCGTCCGGCGCCGATCCGATGTCGCGATCGCCCGAGGATGGTTCGGGCGCCCTCGGCGCCCTGCCGCCGGTGTGGCGTGCGCTCGTGGCGTCCGGTGCCGATGTCTGCAGCCAGTGGCCGCACGCCGAGCACAGTGTCGTCTCGATCTCCGATGTACGGATGACGGTGAACCTGCTCATCGAGTGCGTGCAGCAGTCGCTCGGCAGCCAGCCGGTGCAGCTGTCCGGGTTCCCGCCGTTCGTCCCGGCGCGTCGCGTGCTCGAGCACATGCGCCGTGCGTTTCTGGCCCGCGCCGAGGCGGGAGACTCGGCGGTCGCGAGCGCCGACGTGCTGCGCTTCGTCTTCGCGATCGAGCGCGTGCAGTCGGCGCTCGACGACGACGCCGCGCAGCGATTCGCGGCGAGGCTGTCGGGCGAGGACGCGCAGCAACTGGTGGTGGAGATGGCGCACGACATGCGCTCGCCGCTCGGTTCGATCCTCATCCTGGCCGAGCGGTTGCGCAGCGGCGCCGGCGGGGAGCTCTCGGCGTTGCAGGAGCGGCAGCTCGGACTCGTCTACTCGGCGGCGTTCGGACTCAGCTCGCTGGCCGGCGACGTCATCGAACTCGCACGCGGTGGCACGACGCTGCTGGAGCAGCCGCCGATGTCCTTCTCCGTGTCGGACGTGCTCCAGAGCATCCTCGACATCCTGCGCCCGATGGCCGAGGAGAAGAAGCTCCTCGTGCGCTGCACCGGGCCCGAAGCCGATGTGCGCGTGGGCTACCAGGCGGCGCTCAACCGCGTGCTGCTCAACCTTACGACCAACGCCATCAAGTTCACGAACACCGGCACGGTGGACGTGACCTGCACGCAGATCGACCGCACGCGCGTGCACTTCGCGGTCCAGGATACGGGGCGGGGGATCCCGCCGCACGTGATCCGGAACCTGTTCGAGGCGTTCCGTCAGCGGCAGATCACCGGCGACTACGCCTTCTCCAGCGCGGGTCTCGGCCTGTCGATCTGCAAGAAGCTCATCAACGCCATGGGCGGCGAGCTGCAGGTGGATACGGAGCTCGAGCGCGGTACACGCTTCCACTTCGAGCTGGACCTGCCGCAGCCCTCGCGGCTCTGAGCTCCGCGCGCTAGAATCGACCGGTCGCGGGCAGCCGCGGCAGGGCGCCTCGCAGTCCGCCAGGCTGCCCGGAATGATTCCTCAGCGCGAGATCGCCATGCAGAGCCGACGCCAGTTCCTCACGCGGGTTGCCGGGGCCGGCATCGCCGCGCCCGCCTTCCGGGCCGGCGCCTTCGCGGCGCTGGTGCGTGCCGAGCCAGTGGCCGCCCAGCGCGCGCCGCGCCTCGTGGCAGCCGACGAAGCCTACTGGAGCGAGATCCAGCGGGCATTCGACGTCGACCGGACGCTGGTCAACCTGAACAACGGCGGTGTGAGCCCCACACCGAGCCATGTGATGGAGCAGATGTGGCGCGACCTCCGCTTCTCCAACGAGGCGCCCACCATCCACATGTGGCAGGTGCTCGAACCGCGCATCGAGAGCGTGCGCGCCGAGCTGGCGCGCGAGTTCGGGTGCGATCCGGAAGAGATGGCGATCACGCGCAACGCCTCCGAGGCCAACGAGACGATGATCTTCGGTCTCGACCTGCGGCGCGGGGACGAGGTCATCGTCTCCAACCAGAACTATCCGCGCATGATCACCGCCTGGGAACAGCGCGCACGACGCGACGGGATCGTGCTCAAGCAGGTCTCGTTCGAGGTGCCGCCGCCGAGCGACCAGCATGTGGTGGACCGGTTTGCCGAAGCCATCACGCCGCGCACGCGCGCCATCGAGATCACGCACATCACGAACCTCTCCGGCCAGATCCTGCCCGTGGCGGAGATCGTGCGGATCGCGCGCGCGCGCGACATCGCCGTGTTCGTGGACGGCGCGCACGCCTTCGCGCACTTCCCGTTCACGCGCGACGAGCTGGGGTGCGACTACTACGGCACGAGCCTGCACAAGTGGCTGCTGGCGCCCATCGGGACGGGCTTCCTGTATGTGCGCCGCGATCGGCAGCAGTCGCTGTGGCCGTTGATGGCGGCGCCGGCCAGCATGGACTCGAACATCAGGAAGTACGAGGAGATCGGCACGCACCCGGCGGCCAACCATAACGCCATTGCCACGGCGCTCGCGTTTCACCGGGCGATCGGCGCCGATCGCAAGGCGGCACGGCTGCGCTTTCTGCGCGACCGGTGGGCGAAGCGGCTCCCCGCCGAGAGCGATCGCATCCGGGTGCTGACGCCGCTGGACGACAGCCATGCCGGGGGGATCGCACTCGTCCAGGTGGACGGGATCGAGACCCCTGCCCTGCAGGGCTGGCTGTGGTCGAAGCACCGGATCATCACCACGCCCATCGTGCACCCGGAATTTCACGGGCTGCGGATCACGCCTAACGTGTACACGATGCTGGATGAGGTCGACCGGTTCTCCGACGCGGTACTGCAGGCGGTGCGGCACGGCGTGGCCTGAGGCGGCTGGCGGGTCCGGCGCGATGACCCCTGGCGCCGCCGACCGCATGCCTCGTCAGCCGCCGCCGGCGAGCAGCCAGATACCCGTGCCCAATCCGATCAGCACGATGGAGTGGCGAACCCAGCGCTGCGGCACGCGCTGGGCGACGAGCGCGCCGCCGTAACCGCCGGCGATGGCGCCCACCGCCATGGCCAGCGCCACCGGCCAGTCCACGAGGCCCGACGTGACGAACGCCACTGCTGCCACGGCGTTGGCGCACACCGCCCCCCATGTCTTGAGTGCATTCATCCGGTGGATGTTCGCGAAGCCCATGATGCCGAGCGCCGCCAGCATCAGGATGCCCATCCCGGCCCCGAAGTAGCCGCCGTAGATGGAGACCGCGAACTGGAACAACAGAACCCCGGCGGTCGGCCTGACCATCGCGTCAGCCTGCGAGTCGTCAACCGCCGCGGCACTGCGGGCGCCTCGCGTCAGGCGCTCCACGATCGGTCGCTGGAGGAGAAAGAGCGCGGTGGCGCCGAACACGAGCCACGGCACGATCAGCTCGAAATCGCGCGCGGGGGTCCGCAGCAGCAGCCACGCGCCCAGCAGCCCGCCGGCGAGACTGGGTACCGCGAAGCGCACGACCCAGCCTTGCATGCCGGCGAGCATGCTGCGATAGCCCCAGAAGCTCGAGGCAGAGCCGGGCCAGAGGGCCACCGTGCTGGTGGCATTGGCGGCGATGGGCGGAAGCCCCAGCGCGATGAGGGCCGGAAAGGTGAGCAGCGTGCCGCCGCCGGCAATGGCATTCACGGCGCCCGCCACCGCGGCCGCCAGCACCGCGATGGCAAATCGGCCTGGGCCGAGCGACACGAGGTCCGGACTCACCGCGCGAAGTCTGCCTCGCGCGAGCCGGCGCGACAATACAATCGGCGCGACCGCGGCGCTACGTTTCGTGCGTTCAGCACGATCGGTTCGACTGAGTCCATGGAGAAAGCGCGATGACCTCGCCCCGGAGTTCGACGATAGATGCGGCGCCCACGACCGATGCACTCGAGATTCGCGACACGCGAACGGGGCAGAGTTACTCCATCCCGATAACCGACGGGACGGTCCGCGCCACCGATCTCCGGCAGATCAAGGTCGATCCGGGGGAGTTCGGCATGATGTCGTACGATCCGGCGTTCATGAACACCGCCGCCTGCCGGAGCGCCATCACCTTCATCGACGGCGACAAGGGGATCCTGCGCTATCGCGGCTACCCCATCGAACAGCTTGCCGACAAGGCCAGCTTTCTCGAGGTGGCCTGGCTGCTGCGCAACGGCGAGCTGCCAACGCAGGACGAGTACGACCAGTGGGTGCACGAGATCACGTTCCACACCTACGTGCACGAGAACCTCAAGCGGTTCCTGGAGGGGTTCCGGTACGACGCCCACCCCATGTCGATCCTCTGCAGCAGCATCGCGGCGCTATCGTCGTTCTACCCCGAGGCGAAGCAGATCAATGATCCGGAGCAGCGGCACATCTCGATCATCCGCCTGCTGGCCAAGCTCCCGACCATCGCCGCGTACGCCTACCGGCATGTGAAGGGGCTGCCGTTCATCTACCCCGACAACGACCTGTCGTACAGCGAGAACTTCCTGTCGATGATCGCACGGATGAGCGAGGCCCGCTACGAGGCCAACCCGGCGTTCGTGAAGGCCATCGAGGTGCTGTTCATCCTGCACGCCGACCACGAGCAGAACTGCTCCACCACGGCGGTGCGCACCGTGGGTTCCTCGCACGCCGATCCCTTCTCGGCGGTGGCAGCCGGCATCGCCGCCCTCTACGGACCGCTGCACGGTGGCGCCAACGAGGCGGTACTGCGCATGATCGGCGAGATCGGCGACAAGAAGAACGTCCCGGCGTTCGTGGAGAACGTGAAGCAGGGGAAGGGGCGCCTGATGGGGTTCGGGCACCGCGTGTACAAGAGCTACGATCCGCGCGCCCGCATCGTGAAACAGCTCGCCGACGACGTGTTCGCGACGTCGGGGCTGGACCACGACCTCGAGATCGCGATGGAGCTTGAGCGGATCGCCCTCTCCGACGACTACTTCGTGGAGCGGAAGCTCTACCCGAACGTGGACTTCTACACCGGGTTGATCTACCGTGCGATGAAGTTCCCCACCGACTACTTCACCGTGCTGTTCGCGATCCCGCGTGCCGCCGGGTGGCTGGCCCAGTGGGAGGAGATGCTGCTGGACAAGGAGCAGAAGATCGCTCGTCCGCGGCAGGTATACACCGGTCCGGACGAGCGACCGTACTCGACGTCGCTCGACCACGAGAAGAAGCGGCGGAAGCAGTAGCGTTGGTTGCAGGCTGCGCCGCGAACGTGGCGCAGCGCGTGCGAAGGGGACACGCATCGCAGTGTCGCACGCGCGCCGTGCACACCAGCGCCCCCAGCTCCATCACGGCCTGGTTGTGCGTCCAGGTGGCGCGCCCCGTCCGGGGGAGAATCGCCTCGGCGATCGACCAGACATGCCGTTTCGCCGCCGCGCGGCGCAGGTCGAGCCCCGGCGCAAATACGCGCACCAGCACGCGCTCGACGTTCGTGTCCACCAGCGGGACGCGCTGCTCGTGCGCAAAGCTCGCGATGGCGCCGGCGGTGTAGGCGCCCACGCCGGGCAGCGTCCGCAGGGCGGCGGTATCCGACGGCATCTCGCCGTTCCGCTCCCGCATAACTTCGCGCGAGAGTGCGTGCAGGTTGCGCGCGCGGGCGTAGTAGCCCAGCCCCGACCACGCCTCCATCACCCGTCGCGGCGGCGCATCGGCCACGTGCGCCATGGTGGGAAAGCGGTACAGGAACCGTTCGTAGTAGTCCACCACCCGCGACACCTGCGTCTGCTGCAGCATCAGCTCCGAGACGAGCACCTTGTACGGGTCGCGCGTGCGTCGCCAGGGCAGGTCACGGTGGTGGCGACGAAACCAGCGGCGGAGGCGGGTGGAGACGTCGCGCGCCGCGATGGCATCGGGGAGGGCGAACGCCGCGCGGCTCAGCGCGGCGACCAGGTTGGCGTGTCGGACAGCAGCCCTCCGTGCACCACGAGCTCGCGGGCCAGCAGCATGCCGAACGCAATGCTCAGCGCGCCGGCGGCGAGCCGGATCCCGCGTTGCATGCGGCTCGCACGTCGTGCGGCAAAGCGGGCGGGCGCGGCAAACAGGAGTGTCACGAGCATCATGCCGGCCACCGTGCCAGCGCCGAAGATCACGAGATAGGCGATCGCTCCGGACGTCGACCGGATGGTGGCCAGCACCAGCAACGACACGGCGGCCGATCCCGCCAGCCCGTGTACGGTTCCTACCACAAGCGGCTTCCAGGAGGAGCCGCGAACACGAGCCGGCGCCGCCAACGAGTCGCTGTCGGACGATGGGGGATCGTGGCGCAGGTTGGCGAAGCCGAGCACGATCAGCATGAGCGCCACGCCGAACTCGAGCCCGAGCGCGATGCGGGGCGGGATGACGTATCGGGTGGCGACCAGGGTGCCGCCGACGGCCAGCACCGTGACCGAGTGCCCCACTCCCCACAGCGCCCCGATGCGAGCCGCCCGCCAGACCGAGCGCTCCCGGGCGACGATGGCGGTCACCGCCACCACGTGATCGGCATCGGTGGCATGTCGCAGCCCGAGCAGGAAGCCGAGAAACGCGACGGATACGATGTCGAGCATGGCGGCCGGAGGGGCGGTGGAGAGGGGAACGGGAGGAGAGGGGATGCGACGCCGGAAGCTAGCGCCCAGTGCGATTGCACGCCCGGAGTCACTCCCCCTGCCTTCACGCCGCCGGCAGCGACGGATCCACGTCGGTGCGCCAGCGATCGATCCCTCCCGAGAGATTCCAGACCCGCGTGAAGCCGGCGTCTCGCAGCAGCCGGACCGCCTTGGCGCTGCGCCCCCCGACCTTGCAGTGCACCACGAGATCGCGCTCCCGGTCGAGCGTCGGCAGTGCGTCGCCTAACGCCATGAGGGGTACCAGCCGTGCCCCGTGGAGGTGGGCGAGCTCCCACTCGTGTGGTTCGCGCACGTCGAGCACCTGCACGTCGTCGCCCGCACTCAGGCGCGCGGCCAGCGCATGCGGCGTGATGCGTGGCACGTCGGCATCCGGTTCGCGCGCGGCCGAGACGCCGCAGAACGCCTCGTAGTCGACGAGCGCGGTCAGTTGCCGGGTGCCGCACGCGGGGCACGCCGGATCCCGCCGGATGCGCACGGTGCGCACGCCACCGTGCAGCGCATCCACGAGCAGCAGCCGGCCGGCGAGCGGGGTGCCGATGCCGAGCAGCAGCTTGAGCACCTCGGTGGCCTGCAGCGTGCCGACGAGTCCCGGGAGCACGCCGAGTACGCCGCCGTCCGCGCAGCTCGGCACCAACCCCGGCGGTGGCGGCTCCGGATACACGCACCGGTAGCACGGTCCGTCGGCGGTGGCGAACACCGACACCTGGCCGTCGAAGCGGAAGATGCTGCCGTACACGTTAGGCCTGCCGGACAGCACGCAGGCATCGTTCACGAGGTAGCGGGTGGCGAAGTTATCGGTCCCATCCACCACCAGGTCGTAGGCGCCGACGATCGCCAGCGCATTCTCCGCGCTGAGGCGCGTGTCGTGGCTCTCGATCTTCACCAGCGGGTTGACGTCGGCAATGCGGTCGCGCGCCGAGTCGAGCTTGCGACGGCCCACGTCACGGGTGCCGTGCAGCACCTGGCGCTGGAGATTCGAGAGCTCCACGGTATCGAAGTCGACCAGGCCGAGCGTGCCGACACCGGCCGCCGCGAGGTAGAGCGCCAGCGGCGAGCCCAGCCCGCCGGCGCCGATGATCAGCACGCGCGAACGCTTGAGTTTGCGCTGTCCGTCGACGCCGACTTCGGGGAGGAGCAGGTGGCGACCGTACCGACGAAGTTCGTCCGGCTCGAGTGCGGGAAGGGGGAGGGGGAGGGCGGTCACGTCAGCCTCCCGCCACGGCGGAGACCACCGTCAGTTCGTCGCCATCACGAACGGCGGTCTCGAGCCCGTTGCTGAAACGAATATCCTCGTCGTTGAGATAGAACGCGACGTACGGGTACGTCCGGCCCTCCGCGTCGACGAGGCGCGTGCCGAGTTCGGGGAAGCGGTGCGCGACGTCACGAATGGCATCGCCCACGGTGGCGCCGTCGGCGTGGAGGGTGCGTGCGCCGTCTGCGAGACGGGCGAGGATCGTGGGGAGTTCAAGGGAGAT
>DASSBZ010000232.1:0-29142 GCA_035698205.1 Gemmatimonadaceae bacterium
GCCGCCTTCACGATCTCGGCCGCCGGCCTGGCATGCAGGCCGTTCCGGTTCGTGATCTGGACCGATCGTTCCGCCATCACCGAATCACCGCGTAGAGGACAAAGCACGCCAGAATCCCGATGGCGATCTTCCAGCCTTCCACCCGACCGTGCAGGCGGGCGAGCAGCACCCCACCCACGGTCGCCGCCAGGAGCACCACGCCGAACACGGCGCGTCCGGGACCGATGATCCGGTCCAGCACGAGCGGAAGCGAAAGACCTCCGAGCAGCGCACCCGTGCGCGCCAGAATGGTCGGACCGTTCCGCAATACCGGCGAACCCAGGGCAGCCGCCACACGCAGGCCATGCGTGTAGCCCGCCTGAAGCGCCCAGAGTCGCAGCCCGAAGTGCCCTAAATTGTACAGCGCGAGAAAGATCAGCACTGTACCGACCGCGCCGGCACCAAGCCCGAACGCCCCCAGCGCCACTATGGAGCACAGTGGCAGCCATGAGGCCCAGACAAGTCGGTCGCCCACGCTGCCGAGCGGGCCGCACAGCGCGGTCCGGAAACGGATGATGCGCTCGGGGGGCTCGCCATCGAGTTCGGCCCGGGCGAGCGCGCCGACCGCCGCCGCCGCCATATAGGGGTGCGCATTGAAGTACTGGCTCTGGCGGGCCAGCGCTTCGCGATAGGCCGCGCCGTCGCGCCCCCCCGGCAGTCGACGCAGCGCGGGCTCCAGACAGAATCCGATGCCGTTGCCGAGCAGCGTTTCGTAGTTCCACGAACCCTGGATGGCGAGCAGCCGCAGGAAGATCGCCGCACGAGTGCCAAACGGCAGCGCCATCGTCATCGGACCGCCATGAGCAGCAGCCCGGCGACGATCCCGCCGAACATCCACCAGCGCGCGCCCGCGACGGCGTGAAAGAGCTTCCATACGGCGGCCGCGGCCACGCTTGCGGCCAGCCCCACGACGACCGCGCGCGAGAGCCTGTCGCTCACGTTCCAGAAGGCAAGCAATCGATGGGTGGCGGGCGTCGCGAGCAGGAGCGACACCAGCGTGAGCGCGGCACCGCGCAGGAGATCGAGCGACAGCCCCCAGATCTGCAGCCCCTCCACCACGCGGCGCGACCCGCGGGCCACGGCCGCATGTCGCTGGGCGGCCAGGTGAGCGTTCACGCGGCGAACCTGCACCATGGACCAGCCGCCGACCCACGCCACGACGAGTCCCACGAGCACGGCCAGCGTGAGCACGCCGGGTCCGGCCGACGGCGCCGTGGCAAGCAGCGAGCCCGCCACCACCGACGCCGACGCCCATTCCGGATACCGTGAGGCGCCAACAGGGAGCGTCTCGAGCGCGAAGCACTCCAGCAGGACGCCCACCATGAGTCCGCGCGCCGGCTCTCCGAGCAACGCGCCCGCCAGCGTGGCGGCCACGATGGGGCGCGAGATCATCATCTGCGGAAAGCTCACCACATCGAGGCCGAGAACCGCGCCCAGCATGACCAGCGGCAGGAGGTCGACAACGGTCATCGCGTTCCCTCGTGCGCGAGCACTTCGTCGAGGGGGAGCGGTCGCGAGGCGGGGACATCCTGCGCGGTCACCTTGACGCCCCGCGCCTGCAGGTCGCGCAGCGCCTGCTCTTCATCGGGGGCGAGGAACACGTACCGCAGGCGCTGTGTGCGCCCGGTGCGATGATGAATGCCGCCGAGGTTGATGTGCGTGACGAGGCCGGTGCGCGCCGCGAGTCGCGCCATGGTCTCGATGTCACCGGTGAGCAGCGCGCCGGGGCGGGGATCCGCCATGAGCGCGGGGAGTGCCTCGCTGGCCGAGTCGACCGAATGAAAATGGACATCCATGCCCGGCGGCACGCCCATGCGATAGAGCTCCTGCTCCCAGTCGCTCCCCGCGACTTCGTCGTCCACGAGCACCACGAATCCCAGATCGAGCGGTTGTCCCCAACCCACGACAACCTGCCCGTGAATGAGCCGGTCGTCGATCCGGAACAGGTCAACGCTCACGTGCGCCGTCCCGATTCCCGGTCCCGGGTTCTCCCGCGTTCCCCCCCGACACCTCGCCGGCCAGTGCGAGCGCAGCGCGCCCCTTCTCCGCGGCGTGTCGCGCCGCCTCCTCTGGCGGCAGCGTATCGGCAAAGACGAAATCGAGCAGCGCGGCCAGGTTCGTTCCGGTCACGAGCACGAGTTCCGGCCGCTCGCGCTGCAGGCGCCGCGCGGCCATGGTGCAGCTCCCCGCCGGCAGGTCGGTGAAGATCACCGCGACGTCGGTGCGCTCGAGCATGCCGCGCATGTTCCGCTCGACATCCTGGGCGCTCTGCTCCCGGTTGGTGAGCACGAGAAACACCTCGCTGCGCCCGGTGATCTGCGCGACCGCCGAGACCAGGCCGGCGGCGAACTCGCCGTGCCCCGCCACGAGTGCGCGCGCCGGGCTACTCATTGTCCTCCACCAGATACTGACGGACATCGGCCGCACGTCGCATGTGGCCGATCAGCCGTTCGTTGAACGATTCGGCGGCGTTGAGCCCCGAATAGCGCAGCAGGTGATTGAGCGCGATCACTTCGGCAATCACGGTGATGTTCTTGCCCGCGTTCAGGTAGATGGTCGTGCGCGGCAGCGGCGTGCCGAGAATCTCGGTGGTCTGGTGATCGAGCCCGGTGCGATCGACCACGGCGTCCTGGTTCCACTCCTCGAGCTGTACGATGACCTCGAGTCGCTTCTGCTGCCGCACGGCGCGAATGCCGAACACCGACGGCACGTCGATCAGCCCGACGCCGCGGATCTCCATGAAGTGCCGCTGCAGCTCGTGCCCGCGCCCGATCAGCACGTCGTTCCCGCGACGGGTGACGATCACGAGGTCGTCGGCGACGAGCCGATGACCGCGTTCCACGAGATCGAGCACGCACTCGGACTTGCCGATGCCGCTGCGCCCGGTAAAGAAGAGGCCGACGCCGAAGACGTCCGCGAGCGAGCCGTGGAGCGTGGTGCTCGGCGCGAACAGGTCCTCGATGATCGGCTTGACGCGTCGATAGAACTCCGCCGTCTTGAGCGGCGTGCAGAAGACCGGTACACCGGCCGCGGCCGCCGCCGCATCGAGCCCCGACGGCGACGCCTGCCCCTTCGTGATGAACAGGCAGGGCACGGGATACGAGAAGAACAGCGCCAGCGTATTCTCGCGATCGGCGGGCGGCAACGACTCGAGATATCGCACCTCCGTCTCGCCGAGCACTTGCGGGCGCTCGGCGACGAATCGTCCCGTGTAGCCCGCGAGCACGAGCCCGGGACTCGAGATGTCCGAGTTGGTGACCGGACGTTCGAGGCCACCGGTGCCGACCTGCTCGAGCGGGATTCCCTCGCGCAGCCGGTCGATGAGCCGGCCCACGGTGAGCGCGCGCGTCATCTCGGGGCGACCCGGTTCAGCCGGCACGGAGGCTGCCAGGCGCAGCACGAGAGGACATTGGTCTCCACGAGTTCACTCCTGATCGTGCAACACTTCATGGAGGTGCGCCTCCGTAGCCGCGGCCGCGCGCTCCCACGTGAACGATTCCGCGAAGGCACGCGCCCGAAGTCCCAGCGACGTGACCAGCGACGGCGACGACGCGAGGCGCCGGAATGCCGCCGCCATGGACGCCACGTCGCCATGCGGCACCAGGAAGCCGGTCTCGCCGTCGCGCACCGATTCCCGGATGCCAGGCGAGTTGGATGCCACCACCGGCGTTCCGCACGCCGCCGCCTCGAGATTCGTGATCCCCCACCCCTCCTTGGGCGACGCGAGCGCCATCGCCCAACTGCGTTGCAGCAGCTCGAGCTTCGAGCGCTCGTCGACCCGCCCAAGAAACTGCACGCGCCCGTCGAGGTCAAGCGAGCGGGCGAGCGATTCGAGCGCCGGGCGATGGTCGCCGGCGCCGGCGATCCGGAGCATCGCGTTATCTCCCAGCGCAGCCTCCGCGAAGGCCCGGATCACAAGATCGATGCCCTTGTAGCGCTTGAGCCGGCCGAGGAACGCAAACTCGGGTGAGGGCGCGCGCATGGCCGGCGCCGGCACGTAGTGCGCGCTGTCGATTCCGGGGTAGATCACGCGGATGCGCTCGCGGCGGATGCCGCGGTGCACCAGGTCGTCGGCGGTGCTCTCGCTGATGGCGTGGAAGGGGCGGTCGCGATAGGCGGCACCGAGCGGACGCTCGGCGAGCCAGACCGCCGCGGCCAGTGGCCAGGCGAGCTCCTGGAACACCGTGTCCCCGAACAGGTGCGGCACCAGCCCGACCACCGGCGGACCGCCCCAGTGCGTGGTGTAGAGCGGCACCTTGTTGATGTCCTCGACCAGGAGATCGAACCGCCGCGCCCGAAACGCTCGACCGAACGCCCCGCGCACGAGGAACGGGAAGGTGGCGCGGGTGCCCGTGCGGTGCACCTCGATACCGTCCAGCCGGGTAACCGGGGAACAGCCGGGCCATCCACCGCAGAGCAGCACGACCTCGTGCCCGCGCGCCGCCAGGCGTCCGAAGATCTCGTGAAGATGGATCTCGGCACCGCCGGCCAACGGGTTCTCCCGATCCTGCCAGTTGACGAGCAGAATCTTCATGCCGCTCGCATCACAGTGCGCCGAGGCGACGCGCGTAGGCGTCGATCACCCCGTTGACGAATCGCGCACTGCGCGACGAGCCGAAACGCTCGGCGAGCGTGACGGCTTCCTGCATCACCGCGCGAGCGGGGGTGAATCCGCGTCGCAGCTCCGCGGCCGCCATGCGCAGGACGCTGCGGTCGATGACCCCCATGCGTTCGAGTCGCCAGTTGTCGGCAACATCGGTCAGCCCGGCATCGATCTCCGAGAGGTGCTCATCGAGAATCGCGATGATGGGCCGGGCGAACTCGCGGTCATCCGCGCTCACGGCGAGGTCATCCCACACCCGGTCGGCCGTGCGTACCAGCGAACCGTGCGGGGCGAGGTCCCACGCATAGAGTGCCTGGATGACGCGAGCCCGTGCCCGGCGGCGATGGCGTACCTCAGGCGTCGTCAGCGGCATCGAGTCTCGCGAAGAGGTCGGCCATCTCCAGGGCAGCGAGTGCCGCATCCCAGCCCTTGTTGCCGTGATCGCCACCGGACCTGGCATCCGCCTGCGCCATCGTGTCGCAGGTGAGCAACCCGAGTGCAACGGGGACATCGAACTCCTCGGCGGCGCGCCGGAGTCCGCGCGCCGCCTCCCCGGCCACGACGTCGAAGTGCGGGGTCTCGCCGCGCACGACCGCGCCCACGGCGACGATGGCCGCATAGCGGTCCGACGTGAGGACGCGGCGAACGGCGAGCGGCAGCTCCCACGCGCCCGGCACCCAGAGCACATCCACGTCGTCGAACTCCGTGCCGTGCCGCGTCAGCGCGTCGATGGCGCCATCGACCAGCCGACGCGTGACCTGCTCGTTGAAGCGGCTTGCGACAATCGCCACCCGCCGACCGTCACCCCTGGGCGAACCCTCGAATTCCGGCATCAGGATGCGAGCAGGTGCCCGAGCTTGTGCTTCTTCGTAGCCAGGTAGCCGGAGTTCTCGTCGGTGGCCGGCGCCTCGATGCGCACGCGATCGGTGACGCGAAGTCCGTACCCCTCGAGGCCGACAAGCTTGCGCGGATTGTTCGTCAGCACACGAATGGAGACCACGCCGAGATCGAGGAGGATCTGCGCACCGATGCCGTAGTTGCGCAGGTCGGCCTTGAAGCCGAGCCGCTCGTTCGCCTCCACGGTGTCGGCACCGGAATCCTGCAG
Source organism: Gemmatimonadaceae bacterium (assembly GCA_035698205.1). Taxonomy (GTDB): domain Bacteria; phylum Gemmatimonadota; class Gemmatimonadetes; order Gemmatimonadales; family Gemmatimonadaceae; genus DASSBZ01. The sequence goes on from DASSBZ010000232.1 coordinate 5,748, forward strand.
CTCGTACGCCTTGAGCTTGTTGAGCAGCCCGATGCCGCGCCCTTCCTGGTCGAGGTAGACGACCACCCCGCGCCCCTCGCGCGCGATCTGCGTCATGGCGGTATGCAACTGCCATCCGCAATCGCAGCGCGCCGAGTGGAAGACGTCGCCCGTGAGGCACTTCGAGTGCATCCGGACGAGCACGTCCTCGCCATTGCCGATGTCGCCGTAGACGAGGGCGATGTGCTCGTGGTTATCGACGTCGTTGCGGTAACCCACGATGTGCCAGTCGCGATCGCCGAAGTCGGTGGGCAGGCGCGCCTCCGCGACGCGATGCACGAGTCGCTCCGTCTGGAGGCGATACGCCACGAGCTGGGCGACGGTGATGAACGTGAGGCCGTGTGTCCGGGCGAAGACGGCGAGATCGTCGCGCCGCGCGGTGGTACCGTCCTCGTTCAGGATCTCGCAGATAACCCCCGCCGGCGACAGTCCGGCAAGACGCGCGAGGTCGACCGCTGCCTCGGTGTGCCCGACGCGCTGCAGCACACCACCGTCGCGCGCGCGCAGCGGGTGCACGTGTCCGGGGCGGCGCAGGTCGCGCGGCGAGCTGGTGGGATCCACCGCCACACGAATGGTGGTCGCCCGATCGGCGGCGCTGATGCCGGTCGTGACGCCGTGCGTCGCCGCGGCATCGATGCTCACCGTGAACGCGGTCCGCATGGCTTCGGTGTTGTCATCGGATTGCGCCGACAGCCCGAGGTAGTCCGTACGCTCGCCCGTGAGCGCCAGGCAGATCATCCCCTTGGCCTGCATCATGAAGTTGACCATCGCGGGCGTGATGCACTCCGCCGCGCAGATCAGGTCACCTTCATTCTCACGATCTTCATCGTCCGCCACGACAACCATCTTCCCGGCGGCGATATCGCGGATTGCCTGTTCAACCGTTCCGAAATGCATGATGCTCCTCGCCTGTATCCGCTCGTGGGTCACGCCGAACCGGGCACGCTGCCCGGCGCCGCGGCCATCTCGAGCCGCGCCAGATGCGGCCCGAGCAACTGTCGCACATGACGTCCCACGAGATCCGCTTCGACGTGTACCCGGTCACCGCTCCGTCGCTCACCCAGCGTGGTGTGACGGAGCGTGAACTCGATCAATGATACTTGAACAATCCCCGGTGCCGGGAGGGCGTTCACCGTAAGGCTCACGCCGTCCACCGCCACCGAGCCCCGCGGCACCAGCGAATCGAATACCTCCTGTGGCACAGTGATGTCGAGGAGCGTGGCGTCGCCGTACAGCCGCACCGATTCCACGACGCCCACACCATCCACATGCCCCTGCACGAGGTGCCCACCCAGCCGGTCGCCCACGCGCAGGGCGCGTTCAAGATTCAACCGACGCCCCACCTCCCATGACGCAATCGCGGTGCGCTCGAGCGTCGTCTGCACGGCTGCCACGGTGAACCAGCCCGCGCCATGCTCGCGAACCGTGAGGCACGCGCCATCGCACGCGATGCTCTCACCGTCGACGAGGTCGGGGTACTCGCACCGGATGCGCAGCTCGCGTCCCGGTCCGGCGGCGTCCGCGAGGTGGTCGCGCACCCCCTCGACAGTGCCGATGCGGTCGATGAGCCCGGTGAACATCAGATCGGGCGAAGCGCGTAGATGGTCATCTCGTCGTCCTCGAATCCACGGCGTCCGATGACCGGCAGGCGCCGGGCTCCCGACACCGTGACCGCCGGCACCCCATCGAACGCGTTGAGCGAGCCCGCGCCAAGGATCACCGGCGCCTGAAAGATAACGAGCCGATCCACGAGGGACGCGGACAGCAGCGCGCCGGCGAGGACGCTCCCCCCTTCGACGAGCAGCGAACGCAGGCCCCGCTGACGCAGGCCGCGCATCGCCTCCACCAGCGAGGTGGCGGCCAGGACCTCGACGCCCAGTGCCATCAGGGCGCGCGCATGCGCGAGCGCCACCGCCTCACCCACCACCACGGTCGGGATCTCGGTGGCCGTGAGCGCGAGCGTGCTCGTGAGCGGCAGCTCGCCGCGGCGGGTGAATACCACGCGAACCGGTGGTACGCGGGGCGCCGGAACATCACGCACGGTGAGCGCGGGATTGTCCGCACGCACGGTACCGAGACCCACGCCAACGCCATCGCTGCCGGCACGCAGGCGGTGCACCTCACGCCGGGAGGCCACCGACGTCAGCCACCCCGCCGACCGCGACGCATCCGCCACGGCACCATCGAGCGAGAGGGCAAGCTTGAGCGTGACCCACGGCCGGTCGGACTCGAGGGCAAAGAGGAACGGTGCCACGAGCTCGCGCGCCGCCGCTTCTTCGACCCCGAACGTCACCTCGATACCGGCAGCGCGCAGCCGCTCGGCGCCGCCGCCGGCAGCCGGCGACGGATCGCGCGTCGCCACGACCACACGCTGTACACCCGCGGCGATGAGCGCGTCGACGCACGGTGGCGTCTTGCCGGTGTGGTTGCATGGTTCAAGCGTGACGTAGATGGTTGCCCCACGGCTCAGCGAGCCCGCCGCTCGCAACGCCTCCACCTCCGCGTGCGGTGCACCGAATCGACGGTGCCACCCCCTTCCAACCACCTTCCCGTCGCGCACGACGATCGCACCCACCAGGGGATTCGGCGCCACCTGCCCCCACCCCTTGCCGGCGAGGGTGAGCGCGCGGCGCATGAACGCCGCATCACCCTCGTCCGCGCGCGTTCCGGAATCGTGCATTCAGCGACCGAGCTGCAGCCCCAGCGTCACGAAGGTGCGCGGTGCATCGGCGCTCGTGCCTTCGTACGCATTGTACGTCTCGAGCTCCCCGCCATCCACATGCCCCACCTCGGCCACCGCGCTCAGCGCACCGAACTTCACCGACGCGCCGCCGGTGACGACGGTGCGCGTCATGCTCTGTTCCGCGGCGAACGGCCCGCCATCGATCTGCCGCCCGTCGTTGCTGATGTGCACGTCCGCAACGGCCGACATGTCGTAGTAGTCGCGTCCCACGCCGGCGTGCACCGCGACAATGCCGAAGCGCCTCCCCGCCATCAGGCGCCACGCGGTGGAGGCCACGTGGGTGTCGCGTACCACCAGTCGGTCGTCGTCCACGTTCGCGGTCAGCGACATGCTCGGAAGATCGCGCCGCAGGAGCGACACGGTCACCGCGGGGCTCTCGTCCGACTCGGCGAGCAGACCGACCCGTGCGCCGTAGCCGAACCGTACGCCGGAACCATCCGGCTCGAGCGTGACGCTCCCGCCGTCGATGCGCGGAATGAAGTTCGCGCTGCCGAGGACATCGAGCGCCAGTACGCGTGTCCATCCCGCGGCGATGCCGTCGAACACTCCCACGGCGGCGTCCAGCGCCGGCAGCGGCACGAGTCGCGAGTCCACCTCGTAGGTGTCTCGCCGCGCGCCACGGCGCGTCACGCGAACATCGTAGGCGCGAGGGATCTCGGCAAAGACGCCGTTCACGCGCATGGCAATGGCGAACGTTCCCGGACCGCCGAGCGTGCCGGCCGGACCGAGCACGGCCGATCCGGCGGCGAGTCCGGTGCCGATCTGCGGCACGGCGAAGCCGAAGAGATCGAGCGCCTTCTGACACGCATCCTGCACCCGCAATCCGGTCGCGGTTCTCGCACCGCAACGCGGACTCACTTCCGACTGCTGAGCCTCCAGCGCGAACGGCAGTACCCCGGACAGCAACAGCAACAGCGCCGCGCGCCGCATCACATCATCCTCCTTCGATTTGAACGTGACCGTGCCCCGATCGAACGTGGCCCAGTCGCCAGGCATGCACACCAGCGGCGGTCGCGGATGTCATCACGGCATCGGCATTTTCCTCCGCCACAACTACAACCATTCCGACGCCCATGTTGAAGGCGCGAAACATCTCGTCGCGCGACACGCCGCCGGCGCGCTCGAGTTCGCGGAAGAGCGCCGGGATCTCCCAGGTGGAAGCGTCCACGATGGCGTCGAGCGCGGAGGGGAGCGCCCGGGGCAGGTTGCCTGGAATGCCGCCGCCGGTGACGTGCGCCATCGCGTGCACGCGAGCGAGGACCGGACGCAACGCCGCGAGATACGACCGATGCACTCGCAGCAGCACATCGGCCACCGAACCGTCTTCGCCGGGGAAGGCGTCACCGGGGGCGAGTCGCAGCCTCTCACTCACGATGCGACGCGCCAGCGAGTAGCCATTGGTGTGCAGACCGCTGCTCGCGAGCCCGATCAGCAGGTCTCCATCGCGCACGCGATCCGGACCGAGCGAGGCCGGCTCGTCCACCACACCGACAATGAAACCGGCGAGGTCGTAATCGGGCGGCGTATACAGCCCCGGCATCTCCGCGGTCTCGCCACCGATGAGCGCCGCCCCGTTCTCCCGGCAGCCGGCTGCCACTCCCGCGACCACGGCCTCGACGACCTCCGGCACAAGCGCCCCGAAGGCGACGTAGTCGAGAAAGAACAGCGGCTCCGCCCCCTGCACGAGGATGTCATTCACGCAGTGATTGACGAGGCAGTGTCCCACCGTGTCGTGCCGCCCGGACTCGATGGCAACCTTGATCTTCGTCCCCACGCCGTCGGCGCTTGCCACCAGGATGGGAGACTGGAATCCGGCGGGCATGCGGAACATGCCGCCGAATCCGCCGAACATGCCGCGGGATCCGGCGGTGGCCGTGGATTCGACCAGCGCCTTCAGGCGGGCCTTGGCGTCGTCGGCGGCATCGATGTCGACTCCCGCCGATCGGTAGTCGAGCGAACCGTCGCCGGCGGGCGGGGGGCGATGCGCGCTCACAGCTCCTCGCTGAACTTCACGAGCGCACGGAAGGCCGCCAGGCGCTCGGCGATCTGCGCATCGTCGATGGTCAGCAGCCGCTCGATCGAGAATTTCTCCACCGCGAACGATCCCATCACCGAGCCATAGACGACCGCACGACGCAAATACGCATCATCGAGCTTTCCGGTGCGCGCGATGTATCCCATGAATCCGCCGGCAAACGAGTCGCCGGCACCGGTGGGATCGAACACGTCCTCGAGCGGATACGCCGGCGCGAAGAAGACCGACTCGCGCGTGAACATGAACGCGCCGTGCTCCCCCTTCTTGATGACCACGTGCGAGGGTCCGCGATCGAGGATCCAGCGCGCCGCCTTCACGAGGTTCGCACGCTCGGTGAGCTGGCGCGCCTCCGCATCGTTGAGCGTCAGGATATTCACGCGCGACAGCAGCTCGAGCAGTTCGGGGCGCCGCTGTTCGATCCAGAAGTTCATCGTGTCGCACGCCACCAGGCGCGGCTGCTTCACCTGCGAGAGCACGTCGAGCTGGAGACGCGGATCGATGTTGCCCAGAAAGACGAACGGCGCGTCACGGAACGACTCGGGGATCTTCGGCGCGAACTGCGCGAAGACTCCGAGGTGTGTCTCGAGCGTCTCGGCGGAGTTCAGGTCGTGGCGATAGGCGCCACGCCAGCGGAAGGACGGCCCGGCGGCGTGTTCGAGCCCGGCGAAGTCCACACCGCGTTCCTTCAGCACCTCGAGCTGCGCCACGGGATAGTCGTCACCCACCACGCCCACGACCTGCACATCGGTGAAGTGGCTGGCGGATGCCGAGAAGAAGGTGGCGGAGCCGCCGAGGACGTCGTCGGCACGGCCGAACGGAGTCTCGACGGAATCCAGCGCGACGGAGCCGACGACGAGCAGGGTCACGATGCAATGGGGCGGAAGTCTGAAATCGGGCGACGGGGGGCGGCCACGTGGTGCCGCTGCCGGCGATGAGTCACATGCGCTCCGGAGCGGACACGCCAAGAATCGCGAGACCGTTGCGAATGACGATCTGGACCGCACGGGCGAGCACGAGGCGCGCGGCGCGCACCGGCTCGGGTTGATCGAGCACATGGTGCTCGTGATACCAGCGGTGCGCGAGACCGGCGGTCTCGAGGAGCCAGTTGGCGATGCGATGCGGTTCGAGCGCGCGCGCTGCACCCGTCACGACGCCCGGGAAATCGGCGAGCTGCTTGATCAGCTCGCGCTCCTCGAATGTCGTGAGCACGGCGAGGTCCACGCCATCCGTGCGGAGCGCGGCGGCATCGACCTCCCCCTGCCGGAAGATGCCGCACATGCGCGCGTGGGCCATCTGGATCCGGTAGACGGGGTTCTCCTCCGACTGCGTGCGCGCCAGGTCGACGTCGAACGTGAGCTGCGACTCCGGCTTGAGCATCAGGAAGAAGTAGCGAACGGCGTCGCGCCCCACCTCGTCGATCAGGTCGCGCACCGTTACGTAGCTCCCCGCGCGCTTGCTGATCTTCACCTCCTCGCCGGAGCGCATCACCGTCACCATCTGGTGCAGCGCGTACTCCGGATACCCTTCCGGGATTCCCATGTCGAGGGCCTGCAGCCCCGCGCGCACGCGCGTGACGGTGCTGTGGTGGTCGGCGCCCTGGACGTTGATCCCACGATGGAAGCCGCGCTCCCACTTCGTCACGTGATAGGCGACGTCGGGAACGAAGTACGTGTAGTCGCCGCCGCGCGCCGCGCTCCGGCGCATCACGCGATCCTTGTCGTCGCCGAAGGCCGTGGTGCGCAGATACAGCGCATCGTCGGATTCGTACGTCTGTCCCGATTCGATCAGCCGCTGAACGGTCCCGTCGACGCGATGATCGGTATAGAGCGAACTCTCGAGGTAGTACGTGTCGAACCGGACGCCGAACGCCTGCAGGTCGAGGTCCTGCTCGCGGCGCAGCGCCGACACGGCGTGACGACGAATCGCGTCCAGGTCATCGCCGGCGATGTCTTCCGGGTGTTCGGCGACGTACGACTCGGCGATCTCGCGGATGTACGCGCCGTGATAGCCCCCCTCCGGGATCACGAGCGCGTCGCCGCGCAGTTCGCGGATGCGGGCCTGCGTGCTCAGCGCGAGGTTGGCGATCTGGGTGCCGCCGTCGTTGTAGTAGAACTCACGCGAGACGTTCCAGTCCGTCCATTCGAGGAGCGTGGAGATGGCGTCGCCGAGCGCGGCCTGCCGCCCGTGCCCTACATGCAGGGGGCCGGTGGGATTGGCGGATACGAACTCCACGACCACGCGTGCGCCGGCGCCGTGGTTGCTGCGCCCGTAGGCGGTATCATGCTGCAGGATTACGGGCAGGGCACTCGCGACCGCCGCCGTGTCGAGGCGGAAGTTGATGAACCCCGGGCCGGCCACCGTTGCGTCGGCCACGCCGGCATCCTCGAGCTGCATTGCGTCGATCAGGGCGCGGGCAATATCGGCAGGCTTGCGGCGCAACGGGCGCGCGAGCGTCATCGCGAGGTTCGTGGCCCAATCGCCGAACGCGGGATCGCGCGGACGTTCGAGCAGCGGCTCCACGGGCTCGTGCGCGCCGATCGACCGCGCGGCGCCGATGAGCGCCGCACGTATGCGGTCGGCGCCGTCGTTCATTCCGTGCCCGACTTCGGCTTGGCCGGCGTGCTGCTCGCGCCCGACGCATCGGATTTCGGGGCCTTGGCGGCCGCGGCACCGCTGTCACCGCCGGAGGAGCCGCTGCCTCCCTCCCCGCCCGCGTTCCCGGACGACGCCTTCCCCGGTTCGCCGTTTCCCGACGGCGCCGGCCCGCCACGATGCGCGTTGCGTCCGTAGTCGGTGAGGTAGAATCCGCTGCCCTTGAACAGCAGTCCGGCCCCCCCGCTCACGAGTCGCTCCGCCACGGCGCCGCAGACGCTGCACTCCACGGTGGCCGGTGAATCGCTGATCTTGCGGTAGAATCGCTCGAACTGGTGGCCGTTGGGACAGCGGAAATCGTACGTCGGCATGACGAGAGGCAGGATGACAGGAACGCGGCGAAGTGCCTAAGAATACGTGACTTGGGCTCGTGGCGGGAGTCCGCTTCGAGGTACCAGACTGCCCATGAAGCACGCGCCAGGTGGCTCGTGGGACTTCGGACCCCGCCTCACGCTGGCGGAGGCCCGTAGACCCGCTTTGTGCGCCCCGCCTCAGGTGGCGTGATGCATACCCCACACGCCGGCGAACACGTCGGAGATCTCCCCCACCGTGGCACGCGCACGCACCGCATCGATGATGCGCGGCATGATCCCCGACGACTCCGCGTCACGCGGCGCGGACGACGCCAAAGCTTCCTCGTCCTCCCCCTGGGTTCGCACGGCGCGCCGCAAGGCGTCGAGCGACGCGCGAACCGCATCGGCATCACGCGTGGCGCGGACGTTGGCCACGCGCGCCACCTGCTCCCCCGCCAGCGCCGAGAAGTCGGGCGCGGGGATCACCGGCGGGACGCCGTCGTCGGCGTAGCGATTCACGCCAACCACCACGGTCTCCCCGGCCTCCACGCGAAGCTGATGCGCATACGCGCTGCGCGCGATCTCCTCCTGGACGAATCCGGCGGCAATGGCGCGCTCGGCTCCGCCCAGCTCGTCCACGCGTTCGATCAACGCCATTGCCCGGCGTTCGAGCTCGTCGGTCAGCGCTTCCACGTAGTAGCTGCCGCCCAGCGGATCCGCCGTGGCCGCAACACCTGATTCATTGGCCACGATCTGCTGCGTGCGCAGCGCAAGCGTTGCCGCCTCGGCGCTCGGCAGCGCCAGCGCTTCGTCGTAGCCGTTGGTGTGCAGCGACTGTGTGCCCCCCATGGTCGCGGCCAGCGTCTGGACGGTCACGCGAACGACATTGTTGAGTGGCTGCTGCGCGGTCAGCGTCACGCCGCCGGTCTGCGTGTGGAAGCGAAGGCGACAGCCGGCCTCACCGGCGCCGAATCGTTCGCGCATGAGGCGCGCGTACATCCGGCGCGCAGCGCGGAACTTCGCCACTTCCTCGAACAAGTCGTTATGCGCGGCGAAGAAGAACGACAATCGCGGCGCGAAGCTGTCGACCGCGAGCCCGGCATCGATGGCGCGCCGCACATATTCGAGCGCATTGGCGAAGGTGAACGCCAGCTCCTGCGCCGCCGTCGCACCGGCCTCGCGAATGTGATAGCCTGAAATCGAGATCGGATTCCAGTTCGGCAGCTCCGCGGCGCAGAAGCGGAACATATCGGAGATGAGCGCGAGGCTCGGGGCCGGCGGATAGATGTACGTGCCGCGCGCGATGTACTCCTTGAGAATGTCGTTCTGCGTCGTGCCGGAGAGCGCCGTGCGCGAGATGCCGCGTTCTTCGGCCACCACGATGTACATCGCCAGCAGCGTCGACGCCGTGGCATTGATCGTCATCGACGTGGACACGCGATCGAGCGGCAGGTCGGCGAGCAGGACGTGCATGTCCTCCACCGTGTCGATCGCCACACCCACCCGGCCCACCTCGCCGGTGGCGCGCGGCGAGTCGGAGTCGATCCCCATCTGCGTTGGCAGGTCGAACGCCACCGACAGCCCCGTCTGCCCTGCATCGAGGAGCAGCTTGAATCGCCGATTGGTCTCGGCTGCCGTGCCGAAGCCCGCATACTGGCGCATGGTCCAGAGACGGCCGCGATACATGGTCGGCTGGATGCCACGCGTATACGGAAACGCGCCGGGATCGCCGAGGTCATCGGCGTACAGCGATGCCACGTCGCCCGGGCGATAGACCGCGGCGACCGGGATGTCCGATGACGTGGTACGCTCCGGCACCTGTGCGGCCGGAGCGGTCGCGGAACGCCCGTTCACTGCCGACGCGCGGGAAGTCGTCTTCATGCGCGAAGTCTAAGCCCGCGTCTCGGACGCGCCGCGAGGGTGGATCAGTCGCCCACCGCCTCCGCCATGGCGCCCGATACGAACGCGGTGGCGGTCTCCACCTCCTGCCGGCTGCCGATGTAGAGCGGAACGCGCTGGTGCAGCTCCGTGGGATCGATATCCAGGATGCGACGATGCCCGTCGCTGGCCGCTCCACCGGCCTGCTCCACGATGAAGGCAAGCGGGTTGGCCTCGTACATCAGGCGCAGCTTGCCGGCCGAAGCGTGCCGGTTGGCCGGATAGCAGAACACGCCGCCGCCGAGCAGGTTGCGGTGGAAGTCGGCGACGAGCGAGCCGACGTAGCGTACGTTGAGCGGCTTGCGTTCGCCGTCGAGCCCGCGATAGCGACGCATCAGCGCTCGCACCCCCTCGTCCCAGTCCTGCTCGTACGAGTCGTTGACCGAGAGGTAGCGACCGTTGTCGGGGATGCGGATGTTGGGGTGCGAGAGCAGGAACTCGCCGATTGCAGGATCGAGGGTGAAGCCGTGCGCTCCCTGTCCGGTGGTGTACACGAGCATCGTGCTTGAGCCGTAGATGATGTAGCCGGCGGCCACCTGCCGACGCCCGGGCTGCAGCACATCCTCCATGGTGCCGTGACGACCGCGCGTGATCTTCTGCACCACGGAGAAGATCGTGCCGACGGGTACGTTCACGTCGATGTTCGACGAGCCATCGAGCGGGTCGAAGAGCAGGATGTACTTGCCCAGCCGGAACTCGTCGGGGATGGGAATGATGTCGGCTTCCTCTTCCGACGCCATGGCAGCGAGCCGTCCGCCGTGATCGAGCGCCTTGATGATGGCCTCGTTGGCGAACAGGTCGAGCTTTGCCTGGATCTCCCCCTGCACGTTGGAGCTGCCCGCCGAGCCCAGGATGTCGGCCAGGCCGGCGTTGCGGACCTTGCTGGCGATCATCTTGCCCGCGAGCGCCATGTCGTAGAGAATGCCCGACAGCGCTCCCGTGGCCGAGGGGGCGTGTTCGTGCTCCTGCTCGATGATGAAGCGTTCGATCGTGGTGACCGACACGGACGAATGTTGCTTGACCACGGCTAGACGTCCTCGGAAGGTGGGTGGGCGCCCGGCGTGCGCACGCGTGCCGCCGCGAACTCGCGCGCCTCGACTTCGTACGGGTTGCGATGGTATCCGCAGCGCAGCGATTCCGTCAGGTAACGAAACGGAAAGAGCCTGCTCGCAGCAAACTGGTGGACATGGCGAAGCTCGTGCAAGAGTAGCGCCTCGTTCCATGGCGTGGAGGGGGCCAGCCAGATGGTGGACCAGAGGGTGATCGCGGCCACGGATGCGTGGCCGAGCATCCAGCCGCCCACACGCGGGGGCAGCCCGCCGCGACGGAAGCGAACATCGGCCAGCTCGGGGTGACGCAGCGCGAGTTCGGCGGGCAGCGCGACTGACCGTCCGATCAGCGCGCCGCGCAGGCTGCTCAGGGGCGCCACGTGTCCCCGCCCGCCTCGACGCGCAGCGATGCGCCATCGGTGCTCACGACGATGCTTCCCAGTCGGTCCGTACGCAGCACCTGCGCACCCGACGCCATGAGGCGTCGCACGACGTCAGGGTTTGGATGACCGTAGAAGTTGCGCGCGCCCACGGACACGAGGGCGATTCGTGGCCGCACCGCCGCCACGAACTCGGGTGTGGTGCTCGTGCTGCTGCCGTGGTGCGCCACCTTCAGCACCTCGGCGCGCAGCGCTTCGGCGCCGCGCGCGAGCAGCCACGCTTCCTCTCCCCGCTCGGCGTCGCCGGTGAGCAGAAAGCGGATGCGCCCGTAGCGGACGCGTGCCACGGTGCTGGCTTCATTCGCATCGCGAAGAGTAGCCGTCCAGGCGGAATCGGGGGCAAGCAGCGTGACCACCACCCCGTCCACGGTCAGCGAGTCCCCCGGTTTCACGCGGCGCCAGGCGACGCCCGATTCCGCGGCGGCCACCAGCGACGCCCGATAGTCGCCCGCGGGAGCCACGAACGCGCCGTCCACATAACGCCGCGGGCGCAGCGCACGCAGCACGCTGGCGGCGCCGCCCGCGTGATCGGCATGCGGGTGCGTAAGCACGAACAGGTCGAGCGGTCCACCACGCCGGCGCAGGTAGGGGAGGATCGTCGATCGGCCGGCGTCTCCGCGCGGCCACGAGCGCCCGGCATCGAACAGGATCCAGTGGCCATGCGGCGTACGAACGGCGATCGCGTCGCCCTGCCCCACGTCGATCATGTGCATCTCCATCTCGCCGCGCCCCGGCGGTCGCGGACTCCAGACGAGGAGCGCGATCGCGACCGTGCCCACCACGAGCGGGCGTTCCGGGTGTCGTGCGACGCACGCGAGGACGATCACCATCGCCAGCACACCAAGCAGTACCGCGGTGTACAGCGAGGGCGCCACGGAGAGTGCCGCGAGCGGCACCGCCGCACCCGCGGTGGCGAGCGCGTCGACCGCACGGAGCGCGACCCGGGCGGCATCGGCGACGAGCGATGCGCCGGCGTGCCAGGGCGCGAGCAGCAGCGCGAGGAAGAGCGCCGGCTGCAGCACGGTGAACAACGGCCCGGCGACAAGGTTCGTGAGTGGCGCCACCACGCTCACGCGCCCGAAGACCCACGCCACCAGTGGAAGGGTGACGAGCGATGCCAGCACCGAGGCGAGCAGCGCCCGGACCACGTTCTGCTTCCATCGCGCGCCGTGTAAGCGAGGCAGGCGCCCGGTGAGGGCTCCCGCCGCGAGCAGCCCAGCCATGCCCGCTACGCTCAACTGATAACCCAGGTCGAGCACGACGCGCGATTCGTACAGGGGCACGAGCCCGCCGAGCGCGAGCGCCGCCCATGGCGAGGAGGGGCGCTGCAGCAGGCGGCTCACGGCCGTGGAAGCGAGCATGATCCCCGAACGCACCGCTGGTGCCGGTGCGCCGATCAGCAGCACGTACACGAATGTGAGCGCCAGCGAGATCCACACGGCACGCTCGCGGCGCAATCGCGCGGCCACCAGCAGCAGCTCGGCTGCCCCGGCGATAATCGCGACGTGGAGCCCGGACACCGAGAGCAGGTGGATCATGCCGGCATCCGCATAACGCGAGCGGATCTCCGGATCCACCGACCTGGTGTCTGCGATCAGCAGGGCCTTCGCCAGTCCGGCATCGCTCCCGAACAGCCTGTCGATCGCCCTCCCCGAGCGTGCGCGCCACCGTGCCATCCACCCCGGCGGGCGCTGACTGCGTACGCGCGCGCGTTCGAGCAGCACCCCGGCATCCGTCCGGTAGGCGGTACCGCGCGCCTCGACGATGGAACCGGCGACGGCTCGTCCGCTCGAGGCAAAAAGCGTCACGCGGACCGCGCATCCCACATCCACGATCTGGCCGGTGGCACGCGCGCCTGGCGCCAGGTTGGTGGCCAGCAGCACGGTGGCACGGCCGTCGAGGATGGTGCGCTGTACGCACCCCGCATCGGTGGCGCGCTCGCCGTGCGCACGGAGCGCCCCTGCCGCGAGCAACAGGGGGAGCGCCACCGACCGCGCGTCGCGCTGCAGTACCCCCCAGCCCAGCCAGAGGACCGCCAACGCGACACCCGGAAATGCCACGCCGCCGAACCCCATGAAGAGGCCGGCGGCGTAGGTGAGCCAGGCGAGGAACAGCAGGGGCATGCCACCCTCAGGTGGCGCCACCTCCCGACGGCACGAAGCCGTCCGGGCCATGGCGCGGGTTTTCATTCACGCGGCGCATGGCATCGAGAACGAGTACCGAGAGTTCGGCGCGCGCCTGATCGGAGTCCAGGTTCACACGCGTCACGGCCGCCCCGAGCGTTGCGCTGCCTACGTACCGGGGACGAGCCTTGTTCAATGCGTGCGCAATCGCATCATCACGGCACTGCTCGCAGGCGCAGAATCGCGCACCGGACTTCGTCAGCAGGCCGTCGTGCAGCGAGTCGATGACCTCTTCGAGGGCGTTCTTCATCCGGCCATGGGCAAGGGTTCGCGTGCGCGTACGATCGTACCGGTGAACGTTGACCCGGTCGTGCCGCTCAGCTCGACGGTCAGGTAACGGCCGATCAGCGACTGGTCCCCGTCGATCAACACCGTCTTGTAGTCGCGTGTGCGGGCCTGCAGCAGGTCACCGCGCCGTGCCGGCTTCTCGACGAGCACCTCGCGACGCTGTCCCAGGAGGCCGAGATTCCGCTCCCGCGCACCGCCACGCGTCACATCGATCAGACGCGCCAGCCGGTCGGACGCCACGTCGTCGGCAATGGTCCACTCGGCGGGCATGCGCGTGGCCGGCGTCCCCTCGCGCGGCGAGAACCGGAACGTGAACGCGTCGTCGAAACCCACCGCGCGCACGGCCGAGAGGGTATCCTCGAATTCGGCGTCCGTCTCCCCCGGGAAGCCGACGATGATATCCGTCGTGAGGCCGAGCCCGGGCATCGCCGTGCGCAGCCGCTCCACACAGGCGAAGTATTCCTCGCGCGTGTAGCGACGCAGCATGCGCCTGAGCATCGACGTGGATCCCGACTGCATGGGGAGGTGCACGTGCTCACACACCTCCGGCACCTCGGCCATGGCCGCGATCACACGCGTCGAGAAGTCGTTGGGGTGCGGGCTCGTAAACCGCACACGGCGGATGCCCGGCACGGCGCCAACAGCGCGAAGCAGGTCGGCAAAGTCGTGCGTCTCGTGGCGCCAGGAGTTCACCGTCTGCCCGAGCAGCACCACCTCCGTGGTTCCCTGCTCCGCCACTTCGCGTGTCTCCCGAATGACATCCTCGAGGCGACGGCTGCGCTCGCTGCCGCGTGTGGTGGGCACGATGCAGTAGGTGCACCGATAGTCGCATCCGCGCTGCACCGGGATCCACGCGCGTACGGTTTCGCCGCGCACAGGGCGCAGGTCCTCGTAATGCTCCTCGAGATCGAACGTCGTGGACGTGGTGCGCTCGCCGCCGCGCGCCCGCTCGACCAGATCCGGCAGGGCGCGATACCCATCGGGCCCGATCACCAGCGACACGTGCCGGGCCCGTTCGAGCAACCGCGGACCGAGGCGCTGCGCCATGCAGCCGGTCACGCCCATCACCGTGCGCGGTCCCATGTGGCGCCGCAGCTCGCCCAGCCTGCCCAGCACGCGCTGCTCGGCGTGGTCGCGAATGGCGCAGGTGTTGAGCAGGATCACGTCGGCGCCGTCGGGCACGTCGACCGCCCGGTAGCCACGACGCGCGAGCGCACCGAGCATCAGCTCGGAGTCGCTCACATTCATCTGGCAGCCATACGTCTCGATGAAGACGGTGGGCTGGTCGTCGGAGATCATGCGGGAAAGCTGTCGGCTGCCGGTACGGCGAGCAATCGCGCGGCGTCACCGGCGAGCCGTGCGTTGCAACGCGTGCCACGCGCCACGGGCTCCGTCATCGTCACGGTGAGGTAATCCTCCGTCACACCGTGACGCTCGCGCGCCCCGCCGACCACGACCACGTCGGCGCTGCCACCGACGCGCTGCGTGCGATGGGCGCGTTCGCGCTCGCTCCCCCGCTCGCGCAGCTCGCGCGCACGGCGGCGTACGAGCGCATCCGGCACCGCACCATCGAGGCGTGCGGCCGCGGTGCCGGGGCGAATCGACACCGGAAACACATGCAGATAGGTGAACGGCAGGGCGTCGATCAGCGCCAGCGTTTCGCGATGATCGGCGTCGCTCTCGCCGGGGAAGCCGGCGATGACATCGGCCCCCAGCGCGAACACCGGCGCATCGCGCACCAGCGTTTCCACGGCCCGTGCATACGACGCAGCGGTGTACCAGTGCCTCCCCATCCGACGCAGCACGCGGTCGCACCCCGACTGCAGCGGCGCATGCAGGTGCGGCGCCAGTCGCGCTGGCTCGGCGAACAGCTCGCGCAGCCGGTCGTCCACCTCCGTGGCTTCCAGCGACGACAGGCGAAAGCGCACGCGCGGCACCTCACGCACGAGCCGCTCGACCAGCGCCGACAGCGAGCCTCCCACGTCGCGCCCGTAGTGGCCGATGTGGATCCCCGTGAGCACGATCTCCTGATGTCGCCCGGCGAGCGCGGCGGCCTCGCGCACGAGCGCGTCGGCGTCGCGTGACCGGCTGGCACCGCGCGCCAGCGTGGTCACACAGAACGTGCAGTGTTCGTCGCAGCCGTCCTGGATGCGCAGCAGCGCGCGCGCCCCCGACTGGGCCCAAGGAGCGCCGTGCACCGCGGCCGCGGGGAGGTCGAGCGCGCCTGCCACCGCCTCGAGATCGGCGCCGGCAATGACGTGTGACACCGACGGCAGCGCCGCGATGCGGCCGTCGTCCACCGCCGATGCGCACCCCATCACGACCGACCGGATCTGCGGCCGGCGCCGTGCCGCGCGACGTACCTGCTGACGCAGGTCGGCCTCCGCCGCCGCCGTCACGGCGCATGAATTGAACACCGCCACGTCGGCCTCGTCGAGCGAGTCCACCACGCGTGCGCCCGATGACAGCAGCATCGACCGAACCGATTCGCTGTCGTACCGGTTGGCCCGGCAGCCGAACGTGTGCAGGTAGACGTTCATGCCAGGGTGGTACGCGCGGACGTTCGTGTCGACGCCGGCTCGATGGGCAACTGGATGTGGAACGCGCTCCCCGTCCCCTCGCTGCTGCGAACCCAGATGCGCCCGCCATGCGCCTCGACCGCCAGGCGGCAGAACGCCAGCCCCAGCCCCGAGCTGCGCACACGCGGTGCGTGCGGTGCACGGACCCGCGCGAACTTCTGGAAGATCGCGTCGTGAAACTCCGGCGGGATACCGGGACCGTTGTCAGCCACGGTGAACAGCACGGAGCCGCCCTGCTGCCGCGCGCTCAACGAGAGCACCACCGATTCGCTGGAGTGGATCAGGGCATTCTGGATCAGGTTGCCGAACACGCGCCGCAGCAGCCCGGCATCGGCGGACAGCGACGGCGTGCCGGAAGCCACGTCCACGGAGACAGTGGCGGATTCCTGCTGCAGCCGCAGCTCCCAGTCGGCCACCAGCGCGTGCAGGAACGCGTTGGGGCGGATCACCTCGAGTTCGAGGTGGATGGCGGCTTCCTCGATGCGTGCGATCTCGAGCAGGTCCTCGATGAGGCCGAGCAGTTCGTTGGCCTTGAGCTCCGCATCGCGCGCGGCGCGGCGCTGGAGCTCACTCAGCTCACCGAGGTCTCCCTCCACAAGCATCTCGAGTGTCGCCAGCACCGTCGTCAACGGCGTCTTGAGATCGTGCACGATCATCTTCATGAGGTCGTCGCGCACCTTCTCGAGCTCGCGCAGCTTGCGGTTGCTCTCCTCCAGCGCGTCCGTCGCCCCCTTGAGACGTAACAAGCTGCGCACGCGTGCTCCCAGCACGAGCCGGTTGTGCGGCTTGGTGAGGAAGTCGTCCCCCCCCGCCTCGATGGCCTTCACACGATCGGTGGTGTCGTTGAGCGCGGTGACGAAGATGACCGGAATGCGCGCGGTCCGGGCGTCGCGCTTGAGACGGCGGCACACCTCGAATCCGGTGGACCGATCGTCCACCCCGAGCGACCCCGCGGGCATCGCGACGTCGAGAATGCACAGGTCGGGCGCGCTGGCAAAGCACGCCTCGAGTGCCGTATCACCATCGTGTGCGGCAACCGTGCGGAAGCCGAGCGTTCGCAGCTGATCGTGCAGCAGTTCGACGTTCGCGGGAACGTCGTCCGCGATCAGGATGAGCGCCGGTTGGTCCGGGGTCATCCCGCGATCACGGCCGGAGGGCGAGGCCGAGGCTGAAATGCCAGGCACGCTCCTTCGCGTCGATCCCGGCCGCGGAGCGGAACAGGCGTTCGATCCCCATGTCCACCGATGCGCGCCCACCGGCAATCGGAAAACCGAACCCGCCGGAGATGGCATGTTCATCCACCCGCGAGCCGATCACCCCGAATGGCAGCGTGCGCGTGCGGAATCCCACACGCAGCGCGGTCGCCGTCCCCGAGAGCCGGGGACCCACGATGTCAGCGCCGGCGCCGTACTCCCAGGCGTCGAACGTGGTCACATCCGACGTGCCGAGGCCGTCCATCGCGGACCAGAACGTTCGATCCACGCGGGCCGCGAGCACGAGCCCGGTCACGCCGTCGAATCGGATCCCCACGCCGAACCGATCGGGAATGTGCGCCTCGGCCAGCAGCGTGTCGGCCTGGCGCATGGTCATCGTGCCGCCAAGCCGCCCCGATGCCGCGATGCCGAGCCAGGAGGTCGGCTTGAACTGAAAGCCGCCGGAGATACCGAGCCCGGTGTACGAGAGTGTGAAGTCCTCGCTGATCGCACCAAAGGTCAGCGAATCGTCGAACACGCGTCGCACCGAGAGCCGGTTCTCCCCCGGAAACGCATGAACGCCCAGGCCAATGGCAAATCGCGGGCTGAAGGTGTAAGCGCCCGCCAGGCGGAGATCGTTCACCGAACCGCTCGTGCGATACGATTCCTCGAAGCCCACGAGATCGGGACCGATCTGCGCTTCGCCGCGGAGCGACGTGCCCCACGTCCGGTCGAGCAGCGTCGACGTGCCGATGCCGATGACGCCACGCGCTCCCACGCGCACGGCGCCTGAGGCGATGCCGAGGCGCGAGATGCGCGACGAACTGGACGGCAACGGACCCGGATCAAACTGCCTCGACTCGGGATCGTACTGCACGTAGAGCCCGGATGGTCCCCAGAGCGAGAGCGCGCTCGGGTTGAGCGCCGAGAACGGATCGAACTCGCCGAGTGCGCCGCCCGCTCCCACCGCTCGTGCACTCAGTTGCCCCGGCGGATATCCGAATCCGTGGGCGCTCAGCGTGCTCTGGGCCATTGCGGTCGACGCATGCACCGCGAGCGCCGCGGCGACGAGAACAAGGTTGAAGAGACGCATCACGGCCTCCCGAAGCCGATGCGGTTGACGTAGCTGATCCGCAATCTCGGCCGCAGCGCCGGATCGGCATCACGGGAGAAGAACAGCAGCGCATAGGGTGACACGCCCTCGAGCGATGAACGCAGCACGATCGACGGCTCCACGTCCAGCTCGCGCAGCAGGCGCCAGTTTCGCACGACGTTCACGATGTCGATCTCCACGACCCCGCTGTCGGCAGGCACGAACTTCACGGCCGAGACATCGGTATCGGGAGCGCCGAGAATGTCCGACAGCCGCTGCACGTCAGCCACGCCGCGGTTCGCCCTGACGATCTGTGGAAACATGATCAGCGAGTCGTTTGCCCCCGCGGCCGGTACACGGCTGGGCAGTTGCGTGAGCAGCAGCGTGGCCCGGATCACGGTCGCCGAGTCGGTGAGCCACCTTGGCGGATCGAATCGCAGAAAGACGCGGCGCGATGGAAGACCGCCCACCTGCAGCACACTGGTGCCCGGAAAGGGAGCGCCCGCGGCCACGATGGTGAAGTCGGAGAGTTCGTGCGCGATGGAGGGAAACTGCGCCGGCAGGAACGACTGCGGACTCACGACGAATGCGGCAACCGCGGTGTCCGGGCTCGCATCGTAGCCGAGCTTGATCGCGCCACCGGCGTTCTCCGAGAACAGGCGCAGGTGCCCCGCCGCACTCCCTCGCAGGCGCAATCCGACACGCAGCCGATGAGGCGCCTCACCGGTCAGCTTCGCGAGCACGCGATCGTTGGCAAGCGGAAGACGCAGCGTATCCGGGAGTGTACCAGGAAGCAGGTCGACAGCACCGAGCTCGCGATCGGGGCGGAAGAGCGCCAGAAGCGCGTCGGTGTCATCGTCGGCGGCGGTCGTGTCCACATCGTAGGCCACGAGGGTCACCGGCCCTGATAGCCGCGTGCCGGTCGTATCGACAAACAGCTCGAGCTGCGCATCGCTGATGGCATAGATGGCCGAGTCCACCCCACCGCGCCGGAAGCGCTGCGGCAGCGTATCGTAGCGAAGAATCGTGCGTGCATCGAGCGTGGTGCCGTCGTGCGCCACCAGCACGAACGGCTCGGATCCGCGCGCCGGATACCCGCTGATGACGGTGTCGAGTACCACCGGCTCGATGATCGTATCGAGCACCTCGATACTCTGCTCCGGACAGAGCAGCGGGCACGCCGCCCCCCCTTCCAGCCGGTCGCTGCAGCCAATCGCGACGGCGCCGAGCACTACGACGGCCAGGCGTCGTATGGGCGCCAATCGGGTCGAGCCTCTGATCGAAAACGTCAAGGTTGCGGAATCCGTGGAGTGAGGCGTGCGCGAACGCGTTCGGCGCAGCACCGGGTCAGGCGGGAGTGAGATCGCGCGGAGTGAAGGGGTGCGCGAGCAGTTCGGAGAGCGTCCAGCGCTCCGAGCGTCCGTCATTCGCAACGCTCAGGATGGGCAGCGACGGCTCGAACTCCACGAGCACCTGGCGGCAGATGCCGCACGGGGGCGTCGGCACGTCACCGTCTGACGCCAGCACAAGGTAGTCGAAGCGGGTGGTTCCCGCCGCGACCGCCGCCGCCACGGCCGAGCGCTCCGCGCACAGGCCGGCGGGGAACGAGGCGTTCTCGACGTTGCAGCCGAGGTAGACGCGTCCGTCGGCCGCGGCGAGCGCGGCACCCACCCGGAATCGGGAGTACGGCGCATAGGAGTTCCGCATGACTTCGCGGGCCGCCGTCACGAGCTCCGTCTCGCGCTGCTCGCTGCTCATTGCGCGATGCAGGCCGGCAGAACCGACGTCCCGGTGCCACGCCAGGCGAGGCCGAACCAGTCAGCCACGGTGGCGCCCACGTCGGCGAAGGTACGCCGCTCGCCCAGCGACACCGCGCGAACCCGCGCCCCGGCGACGAGCAGGGGCACGGCCTCACGCGAATGGTCGGTCGACGGCGTAGTCGGGTCGTTTCCGTGGTCGGCAGTGATCAGCAGCAGGTCATCCTCGCGCAGTGCGTGCAGGAGTGACGGGAGCGCGGCGTCGAACTCGCGCAGTGCTCCGTAAAACCCCTGTACATCGTTTCTGTGCCCGTACAACTGGTCGAAATCTACGAGATTGGCGAACAGCAGCCCAACGGACGGCCCCTCGAGCCACCCCTCGATCGCGCGCAGACCGTCGGCGTTGCCGACCGTATGCGTGGAGCGGATCTGCCGTCCCGCGAACAGGTCGTCCACCTTGCCGATCCCCGCGCGCTCGATCCCCGCCTCGGCCAGGACATCCAGCAGCGTCTCCCCTGGCGGCAGCAACGAGAAATCGCGCCTCTGTTCCGACACGCGATACCATGCTCCGGGTTCACCCGCGAACGGACGCGCGATCACCCGAGAGACGTCGAAGGGCGCCACGAGCAGGGCGCGGGCGGCCTCGCAGGCCGCGTAGAGCCGCTCCGGCGCCACCACGTCGACGTGCGCCGCCACCTGGAAGACGGAGTCGGCCGAGGTGTACACAATCCAGTCGCCCGTCCGCATGTGCCTTTCACCGAGGCGGTCGAGGATCTCCGTACCGCTCGCCGCCACATTGCCGAGCGCGCCACGACCTGTGGCCTCCGAAAAGCGCGCGAGGAGCGAGTCAGGAAAGCCGTCCGGAAAGGTGGGGAACGAAGTGGTGAGCCGCAGGCCGGCGAGCTCCCAATGCCCGGTCGTGCTGTCCTTCCCCGCCGAGGCGGGCTGCATGCGCCCCCAGGCGCCAGTGGGCGGCAGCGACGAGCCCAGACCGGAGCGTGGGCAGGCACGGCCGAGTCCGAGCTGCTGCAGCGCGGGCAGGTCCAGGCCGCCGAGCGCGTGGGCCATGTTGCCGATGGTGTCGCTCCCCGAGTCTCCGTAGTCGGCGGCATCGTGCGCGGCACCGCCGCCAACGCCGTCGAGCACAAGAATCACGGCGCGCCGCGTCACGCCGACCGTTCGAGATCTCGACGCGGGAGCCGGAGACGAAACGCGACGAGGAGCTCGTAGGCGACGGTACCGCAACGCTCCGCTACCTCATCGATGCCGAGCATGTCGTCGCCATCCTGGCCTACGATCGTCGCCACATCGCCAATTTCGCATGGTACGTCCGTGACGTCGATCATGCACAGGTCCATCGTGACCACGCCAACGATCGGCACACGACGGCCGGCCAGCAGGGCCTCGCCCCGATTGCCGAGGGCGCGATGCACGCCGTCGGCGTACCCGATGCCGAGGGTCGCGATGCGCCGCTCGCCACGCGCGCGCCAGGTGGCGCCGTAGCTCACGGTGTCACCGTCGCTGCACGTGCGCAGTGCCACGACCCGGGCACGCACGCTCACCACCGGTTCCGGCACGATCGCGGCACCCTTCCCCGTGGTGGATCCGTAGAGGAAAACGCCCGGGCGCACGAGGTCCCAGGGCGACGCGCCTTGCCGGACGATGGCCGCGCTGTTCGCCGTGTGCAGGACTGGCGGTCGCGCCGGCATGGCGTTGACGGCGGCGCGAAAGCGTGCCTCCTGTTCGACCACACTCGTCGGGTCGGTCTCGGCGGAGTGAAAGTGGGAGTACGCCCCCTCCGGCGGATGCGCCGCAAGGATGTCGGCGAGCGCGCCGATCGACTGCCACGGCGCGCCGGAGCGGTTGATGCCGGTATCGATGGACAGGTGCCAGGGCCCGCCACCAAGCCCGATCCAGGTGGCGATGGATTCTCGCGAATCGAGTGAGGGACGGAGATCGTCGGCCCACGCCATTGCGAGTTCATCCGGGAGCGATGGGGTGAGCACGAGGATCGCGTTCTCGATGCCGTCGTCGCGCAGCGCCATCCCTTCGTCGGCCGTGGCGACGGCGAATCCCCACGGATTCAGCGCGGCGAGCGAACGCGCGACGTGCGGCGCACTGCAGCCGTAGCCGTCGGCCTTGACGACGGGGAGCAACGGCACGCCAGCGCGGTTGGCAAGCGCGAACGCATTGCGGCGCAAGGCGGCCGTATCGATGTCGACCCAGGCGCGCAGCGGCGCGATGTCGGTTTCGCTGTACATTCGTTGCGGGGATAGTTTACCGAGCCCGAGGAGGCCATGCAAGCCAAACCGTCGCTTGAAGATGCACTCGCCTTGATGCGCGACCTGCGGGCGCGCTGTGAGTGGGATGCCGCGCAGACGCACGAGTCGCTGCGTCCATACCTGATCGAGGAGGCGCACGAGCTGGACGAGGCGCTGCGCGACGCCGGCGACGACGCGGTCCGGTCGGAGCTCGGCGACGTACTGCTGCAGGTGCTCTTTCACTCGGTCATTGCCGAGGAGCGTGGCGCGTTCGACCTGCACGACGTGGCGACCGGCCTGATCGCCAAGATGCACGCGCGTCATCCGCACCTGTACAGCGGGGGCGAGCGCGAGCCGTGGGAGCGCATGAAGGCGCGGCGGCGCGCGTCCATCGAGGAGGGGCTGCCGGCCGGCCTCCCCGCCCTGCACCGCGCGCACCGGCTGCAGGACCGGGCAGCCGGCGTGGGCTTTGACTGGCCGGACGCGGACGGTCCGGCGGCGAAGGTGGAGGAGGAGATGGGTGAGGTGCGCGCCGAGCTCGCCCGCGCGCCGCATGCGACGGCCGCCGGTGGCGCTTCGCGCTCAGCCGAGGAGCACTCGGCGCTGGAGGCGGAGTTGGGCGACCTGCTGTTCGCGGTGGTGAACCTGTGCCGGAAGGCCGGCGTTCATGCGTCGCTGGCGCTCGACCGGGCGAATGCGAAGTTCGTACGCCGGTTCAGCGAGGTGGAGCGCCTGGCGGCCGAGCGCGGGCTGGATGTGAACGAGGCCGGGCTCGAGGCGCTCGATGCGTTGTGGGACGAGGTGAAGGCGGCCGAGAGTCGTTAGGCGGGCGGGCGGCTTTGGGCCACGGCA
>DASSBZ010000233.1:0-8219 GCA_035698205.1 Gemmatimonadaceae bacterium
GCCAGCGCCACCAGACCGGGGAGCGCCGTCCCCTTCAGCACCACCGTTTCATCGGCCGTGCGCATGGCGCGATGCGGATCGGCGAACGTGCTGGCGGAGCGCACGCGAAGCTGGCGATGCCCGAGCTCCCCCTCCAGCGCGACGCCCAGCCGCACCGGCGCCGCGCCGCGATTCTCCAGCGACATGGCGTACACGACGCCGGCGGTGTCGGCGTCGCGTCCATACGGCGCGAAGACGGTACCCCGAACCAGCACTGCGCCCGCGGATCCCGTGAATGTGGGGAGCCATTCGCCGGCCAGCTCCCACGCCAGCCCGTTGGGCGCGAGCGGCTGCGCGGTGCCGTCAACCGTGAAGGCCAGGCGGGCGAGAGCCGGGCCCGTGCCGTCGGCAAAACGTTCGTGGCCGGCGAACTCCACGGCGCCACGCGCGCCGCGGTGCAGCACGCCAAGCACATGGATCGAGCCGTCGCGAGGGTGTATACACGGCAGGCTCACCCAGTGGTTGCCCGTTCGTTGCCAGGGCAGCGCGGGGAGTGGCGTCGGGATCACAAGGCAGTGAAGTTGTGGGATCGCGAATTGCGCAGGCCTCCGCGGGGCAGTCCCGACCCTCGCGCGCCTCATCGTGTGCCGGATCAAACATAACCGCCCGTGACTCCACTCTCCCTGCCGTTCTCCACTCGTTTCGCGACCGTTGCCGCGCTCTTCGTCGCGCTTGCCGCACCGCCCCTGCACGCCCAGCGTGTGCTCGGACCCGGTGACGATGCGTGGCTCCTCCCCGGCGGGGTCATGCGCGTACAGATCGCGCCGGAGTGGTCGTTCGCGCGCGAGCGATGGGCCGACGGCAGCACCGCCGCACCGCGCGGAGAACTGGAACCGCTCGGTGCCCTGCTCTCGCGCGAGTCGTGGGATGCATCGGTGCTCGAGACGCTCGGCCCGGTGGAGGGGGCGCTTCGCTCATTGAGCGGACTCGGCGCGTTCAACGCGTCGCTCGGGCGCGCCATGGTGGACATGGAATCGGCGGTCAGCCGCACCCCGTTTCGAATCGACCTCGGGATCAGCTCGCGCCTTACCGTCGGCGTCATGGTGCCGTATGTGATTGCCCAGCAGGAGGTGACCTTTCACCCCAACCCTGACGGAACCGGGGGAACGGTCGCGCTGAACCCGGCCCACGAGCTGGCCGCCGCGCGCACGCGCAACGCCGCGGTGGTGGCCGAGTTCGACGCCGCCGCCTTCGAGCTGCAGTCGCGGCTCGACGCCTGCGACGCGGATCCGTCGCAGGCCGGGTGCGGGGCGCTCATCGCCGACCGCGCGGCCGCAGAGGCGCTTATCGCCTCGACGAACTCGTATCTGGCGGGGTTGCTGTCGGTGTTCGGCGACGGCGGGGCGAATCCCGGGGCGGACTTCGTCCCCATAGCCGGCACCGCGGTACAACTCGCCATCGATCACCGCATCGGCGAGTTCGATACCGCCTATCGCGGATACCTCGGGTCGTCGGCACCGGTGCTTGGCTCGCGACCGTTCGCCGCGCAGGCGTCGATGGCACTCGAGGACGCGCAGCGCCTGCTCACCGACCCGACGTTCGGCATCGAGGCCGACGCCCTCAAGCGCGTGACGCGATACGGCATCGGTGACATCGAAGTGGGGGCGATGTTGCTGCTGATCGATCCGTACGGCGGGAGCGCGGAGCGACGATTGTATCCGTCCGGCCCCGCCCTGCGGCTGGCAGCCGGCGGGCTGGTACGACTGGGCACGGGCAAGCTCGATTCGCCGAACAACTTTGCCGACATCGGTACCGGCGATCACCAGAACGATGTCGAAGGGCGCGTCGTCGCCGACGTGATTCTTGGATCGCACGCCTGGATCTCGATGGCCGGACGGTACGGCGTGCAGCTCGCCGATCAGGTGGAGCGGCGCATTCCGCTCGTGCGCGGCCTACCGTTCACGGGGAGCTACGCGCGCCAGCTCGTGGACCGCGACCTGGGCGACTACATCACGCTCGACGTCACGCCACGGTGGTCGCTGAACGAGTATGTGCAGGTGGGTGGACAGTATCGATTCGTGCGCCGCGACCGGGATCGTTACACCGGCACGTTCACGGTCAACGACCTGAACAACGAGCCGGTGTCGCTCGACGCCTCCACGCTGGACGACCTCGAGACCATGACGCAGCAGCAGGTGGGCGGGTCGATCACCTTCTCCACCGTGGGGGCGCACCATCGGCGCCAGACGTCGATGGCCATGGACGTCTCGCTGTCACATCGTCGTGCGATCGCCGGTGCCGGCCTGGCGCCGAAGTCCTCCATTACCGCCGTGACGTTTCGAATCTATTCACGGCTGTGGGGTGCCGATCACCGTCCGTCACCGCGTGGCGGTCGCCCTGGCTCGGCGGCGCGCCCCTGACGCCTGCGTGAGCGCGTTGCCGGTTTCGGTGACGGCGGCGCTGCCTCAACGGAGGGACCGGCCGCTGCGAGCAGTTCGCGCGCGTGCGCCTGGCTGACCGCGCTCTCCGGGTCGCCGCCGAGCATGCGCGCGATCTCCAGCACGCGCGCATCGCCGTCGAGCACACTCGTGTCGGCGGTCGTCACGCCCTGCCGGTCTCCCTTGGACACGACGATGTGGTGATGCGCGCGGGCCGCGATCTGCGGCAGGTGCGAGATGGCGAATACCTGGTGATGGGCGGCCACGCGCCGCATGGTGTCGCCCACGGCGAGTCCCACCCGTCCGCCGATGCCGGCGTCCACTTCGTCGAAGACGAGCGTCGGCACGCCGTCGAGACGCGCGAGAATGGTCTGCAGCGCCAGCATGACGCGCGACAATTCTCCCCCCGACGCCACCCTGGCCAGCGCCCGCGCATCGTGACCGGCGTTCAGCGTGACGCGGAACTCCACGTCCTCGGCGCCCACGCTTCCCGGTTCGTCGCGCGGCGTGAGGCGGACGGTGAACCGACCGTCGGGCATGCCGAGCTCCGGCAGCATGGCGTCGACGGCAACCGCAAGCTGCCGCGCTGCGTCCGCACGCAGCGCCGACAGCGCCGCCGCCGCCTGCACGAGCGCCCCCCGCACCTCCGCCTCGCGCGCGCTGAGCTGTGTGAGATCGAACTCCGATGCGTCCACGAACTCGAGCTCTTCGTGCGCCTCACGACCGGTGCGGGCGACGTCGTCGAGCGTTGGGCCATACTTCTTGAGCAGGCGAAAGAGCTGGTCACGCCGCTGCTGCACCTCGCTCAGCCTGGCCGGATCGAGCTCGATACTGCCGGCCCAGGAGCCCAGGTCGTGCGCGAACTCCTCGAGCGCGATGAATCCGGAATCGAGGAGTTCCTGCATGCGGGCCATGGATCCGTCGATGCGCTGCGTGGCGGCGAGCGTGCGCTGCAAGGACGCCAGCCGGTGGAGCACCGCATCGTCGTCGCCCTCCAGCGCGGCGAGCATGGCGGCGGCGTTGGCGCGGAGTTCGTCGGCATGTTCCAGCTTGCGCGCTTCCTCCTCGAGGCGCACATCCTCGCCGGGCTCGAGGTGCGCCGAGCTGATCTCGTCGTCCACATGGCGCAGGTAGTCGGCGCGCGCCTGTGCGTCGCCGCGACGGCGGCGTGTTTCGGCGATGCGATGCCGCACGTCCATCAACGCGGCATATGCCTGCCTGACCGATTCTGCCTCGGCAGCCGCGCCGCCGAACGCATCGAGGATCGCACGCTGCCGTTCCACATCGAGCAGATTCTGCGCCTCGTGCTGGCCATGCAGGTTGGCGAGCAGCCGGCCGGCTTCGGCGAGCGCCGCCGACGTGACCGTGGCGTCGTTGATCCACGCGCGCGAGCGTCCGTTGGCGGTCAGCTCGCGCCGGAGCACCACCGTGCCATCCTCGACGGGAATGCCGCGTGATTCGAGCGCGTCGTGGATGCCCGGCACGCCGGTGGCGTCGAAGATGCCCTCGACCACGGCGCGATCCGCCCCCGCGCGCACGAGTTCCGCGCTCGCGCGCTCACCGAGCAGCAGCCCGAGCGCGCCGACGATGATCGACTTGCCTGCGCCCGTTTCGCCGGAGAGCACATTGAGCCCGGACTCCAGCGGCAGCGTCAACGCGTGGATGATGGCGAAGTCGCGGATGCGCAGTTCGGTGAGCATGCGCGCCTAGGTATCCGGTTCGCCCAGTGCGCCCCAGCCGAGCTTGCGCCGCAGGACGGAGTAGAACGAGTCGTCCTGAAAGCGCACGAGATGGACGCAGTGCGGGCCGCGTGCGACGGCGAGTGTGCCCTCGGTGGTGAAGGTCGCGCCAACCTGGCCGTCCACCGTCACCAGAATCTCCTCGGGGCGGTCATCCGAGCGCACGATGAGCTCGGCGGTCGGTTCGAGGACCAGCGGCCGCAGCGCCAGCGTGTGCGCCGAGATGGGCGTCACGAGGATGGAGTCGTGTATGGGGCTCACCACCGGACCGCCCGCCGAGAGGTTGTAGGCGGTGGATCCCGTGGGGGTGGAGAACACGATGCCGTCGGCGCTGTAGGATCCGAGGCTGGCG
The DNA here is from genome assembly GCA_035698205.1 of Gemmatimonadaceae bacterium. GTDB lineage: Bacteria > Gemmatimonadota > Gemmatimonadetes > Gemmatimonadales > Gemmatimonadaceae > DASSBZ01. The sequence continues at coordinate 4,509 of DASSBZ010000233.1, forward strand.
CCGTTCGCTTCCACCTCGAGGTGCATGACGCGGGCGAATCCCCCCTTGTGCAGCACCACGTCGTTGACGGCGCTCCACGCATGCCGGGGCACCCCGTCCTGGTCGAGGAGCCGCGCCTCGAGCGTCATGCGCGGCTCGGCGCGATAGTCGCCTGACGCGAGTCGGCGCAGTGCGGGTTCGAGTTCGTCGATACCGGCGCCGGTGAGGAAGCCGAGCCGCCCGAGATTGATTCCGAGAATGGGAACGGGGCGGCCGCGCAGCAGGCGGGCGCCACGCAGGAACGTGCCGTCGCCGCCGAGGGTGAGCATGGCGTCGATGGGCGCATCGAGGTCGAGTATCTCGGCCTCGATGCCGTTCACGAGCTGCGCCTCGAGCGACGCCTGCATTCCCAGCTCGGGGGCCAGCCGGACGACGGTTTCGAGAATGCCCGGCAGGCGCTCGTATCCGGAATGCCCGACCACCCCGAGCCGCCTCACTCGACGACGGCCTCGCTCTCGTGCAGCGCCCGCACCCGCGCGGCAATGCCGTCGGCATCCAGCCCGGTGAGCGCGAGCTGTCGCGCGCGCGGCGCGGCGTGGATGATGCGATCGGGCACGCCATGCGTGTGCACGCGCGCGTCGGGGTCCAGCCGATCGATGACCGCGGCCATGTACGAACCGAAGCCGTTGATCACCGTGCCCTCCTCCACCGTGAGCACCGCATGGTGATCGGCGAGGATGGCGGCGAGCGTGAGTTCGTCGTACGGCTTGAGGTATCGGCAGTTCACCACGGTGACATCGAGCCCCTCGGCGGCGAGGTGCGTGGCGGCTTCGAGTGCCGTCTCCACCATGGTGCCGACGGCGAGGATCGCGACGTCGCGCCCGTGGCGCACCACATCCCACGTGGCGTACGGCACCGGCGGAATGGACGATGCCTCGGCGGGTACGTCGGGGGACGTCGCCCGCGGATAGCGCAGGCTGAACGGGCCATCGGTGCGCTCGAGCGCGGTGCGCAGCAGCCCGAGCATCTCGGTGCCATCGCGCGGCGCCGTCACCGTCATCCCCGGCACGGCGAGCATGTACGCGATGTCGTAGAGCCCCATGTGCGTCTCTCCATCCTCGCCCACGAGGCCGGCGCGGTCCATGGCGAAGATGACCGGCAGCTGCTGCAGTGCCACGTCGTGGATGATGTTGTCGTAGGCGCGCTGCAGGAACGTGGAGTAGATGGCCACCACCGGGCGGATCCCCTGCGTGGCGAGCCCCGCGGCGAAGGTGACCCCGTGTCCCTCGGCGATGCCCACGTCGAAGTGGCGTTCGGGGTGCGCCTTTGCCACGTGCGATGTCCCCGTGCCCGACGGCATCGCGGCTGTCACCGCCACGACATCCCGGCGGTCGTTCATCAACTGCACCATCCCCTGGCCGAACACCGTCGTCCAGTTCGGATTGCCGGTGGCGACCTTGAGCAGCTTCCCGGTGGACGGATCGTGGCCGGGGGGGAGCGCATGCCACTTCTCGCGATTCTCCCCGGCGGGGAAGCCCTTCCCCTTCTGCGTCACGACGTGCACGAGTCGCGGCGTTTTTAGCTCGCGCACCGTGCGGAATGTCTCGACCAGGGCATCGAGGTCGTGACCGTCGATCGGCCCGAAGTAGCGGAACCCGAGCTCCTCGAACAGCACCCCGGGGGTGAGGAAGGATTTCACGCTCTCCTCCCACTTCTTCACCACGGCGCCGATGGCGCCCGTGTTCTCCAGCATCTCGCCGATGCGCGTCCGCAGGCGATTGTACAGCGGGTTGCGCTGCACCTGGTTGAGGTATTTCGAGATGGCACCGACGTTAGGCGCGATGGACATCTCGTTGTCGTTGAGCACGACGATGAAGTCGTGATCCGAGTGGCCGGCGTTGTTGAGCCCCTCGTACGAGAGGCCGCTCGTGAGCGCGCCGTCGCCGAGGATCGCAACCACCTTGTAGTCGTCGTGGTTCAGGTCGCGCCCGGCGGCGATGCCGACCGCCGCCGAGATGGCGGTGGCGGCGTGCCCGGCGCCGAACGCGTCGTACTCGCTCTCCGAGCGCTTGAGGAAGCCGGAGACGCCCCCCTCCTTGCGCAGCGTCTCCAGCTGGTCGTTGCGCCCGGTGAGCACCTTGTGCGGATACCCCTGGTGCCCCACGTCCCATACGAGCTGGTCGCGCGGCGTGTCGAACACACGGTGCAGCGCGATGGTCAGCTCCACGACGCCGAGCCCGGCGCCGATGTGCCCGCCGGTGCGCGAGCAGACATCGATGAGGCGCGCACGCACGTCGTCGGCGAGCGTGTGGAGTTCTTCCGGGGTGAGCGCCCGCACGTCGGCGGGTGAATGAACGCGATCGAGAAGGGACATGAAGGAAGTCTACGGATGGTCAGCGGCGCGGCGAAGCCGTCGCATGCTCATGATCGTCGCTGGACGACGTAGCGCGCCAGATGCACCAGCATCGGCGCGTCCACATCGGCCGCCGCGAGCGCCGCGCACGCGTCGTCGACGAGCGAACGGGCCCGCTCCGCCGCGCCGTCCACGCCCAGCAGCGCCGGGTAGGTACTCTTGCGCAGCAGCGCGTCGCGGCCGGCGGTCTTGCCCAGGGTGTCGCTCGACCCGGTCACATCGAGCACGTCATCGGCAATCTGGAACGCGAGGCCGATGGCGGAACCATAGCGCTCGAGCGCGTCGAGGAGTACGGGGGAGGCCCCGGCGGCCTGGCCACCGGCGCAGACGGCGGCGCGGATGAGTGCGCCCGTCTTGAGTCGGTGGACCCGCTCCAGCTCCTCGACGGTCAGCGTCTGCCCCTCGCTCTCCAGGTCCAGGAGCTGTCCGCCGATCATGCCGCCGGCGCCCGCCGCCGCCATCAGCCCGGCAACCAGCGCGCCCGCGTCGCGATCGTTCAGGCCGAGGTCATAGGCCGCGTCGCAGGCCGCGCGCGCCGCCAGCGGCACCATTGCCACGCCGGCGGCCGTCGCGACGGGGACCCCGAACACGCGATGCAGCGTGGGACGGCCGCGCCGCATGTCGTCGTCGTCCATGCACGGCAGGTCGTCGTGCGTGAGCGAGTACGTGTGGATCACCTCCACCGCCGCCGCCAGCGGGGCGCAGTCGCCGGTGCCGCCCGCGGCGCGATAGGCGCCGCAGACGAGGATTCCGCGCAGCCGCTTCCCCTGCCCGTCCAGCGCATAGCGGATCGCGTCGGCAAGCGGCCCGGGCACCTGAGCGAGATAGGTGTCGCAGAATGCGACGAGCGCACGGCCGATCGCCTCGCGATCGTCGCGCATCACATCGTCGGGCGCGATCACGCGACCCCCGTCTCCTCGCTGCATGCCGGCCGCCGGTTGCGTGCGTTCAGCCGCGCGGTTCCACGAGCGTAAGCACGCCGGCGGCGTTCTCCTGCAGCACCTTGAGCGAGGCATCAGCACGCCGCAGCTCCTCGCTCGCCACGCGCAGGTGCGAGATGCCCTCCTCGAAGAGCGCGAGGGCCTGGTCGAGCGACACATCATCGCCGTCCATCTCGTCGACGATCGACTCGAGACGGGCCAGGGATTTCTCGAATGACATCTGCGTCTCCATCAGGAAGTCGGCCGCACGTCCGGCCAGGCATGCGTGTCGGGGGTCATGCCGTCCACCCGCGTGTGCACGGTACCGTCGATCACCACCACGTCGAGCGTGTCGTTCGCGGACACGTCGGCCACCGAGCGCAGCGTGGCGCCGGAGTC
>DASSBZ010000234.1:0-5338 GCA_035698205.1 Gemmatimonadaceae bacterium
TAATCTGCGGATCGTGATGAACTGCACTCCGCAGATTGACGCAGATTCGCTTCGTAGAGGGTACGAGCCAATCCAGGGTGGAGGCATCAGTGAAAGACTGACCCCGCCTGGCACAGCGTGCAGCCCGCAGCATGGCCCTACTTCACGAGAAACTCCCGCACAAACTCCACATCCACCTCATCGCGCCCGACCGCCACGACAGTATCTCCCAGCACCTGCTGCAGCACGAAGTCGCGCGGCGCCGTGAACGTCGCCGTGGTCGCACCGCTCGCGTCGAGTACCAGCCAGGCCCCCGGCTCGGACCACGCCGGCGCATATTCCCGGACCCAGAGCTGCCCCTTGCCGTCGACCCGCATCTGGTCGAACGCTGGCGCGCTCGGCGGCAGCGGCATGTTGGCCAGCGATGCGCGACGCTCGGTCTGCTCCGCTGGTGAAAGCTCGGCGACCTCGGTGTCGATGTACCGTTCCCGGAAATCGGCGGCGATGGGCGGCGGCGCCTCGCCCCACCGGATATGCGACACGCTGCCGGCGGCGAGATCGTGCACGGCGATCATCCGGTCGTCGGTAGCGCCGATGTAGACCTTGCTGCCGGCGGCACGCACGATGACGTCACGGTGAAAATCGCGCGACCGCTTGATGATCTCGATCGACGAGCTGCTCCGCGTGATGTACATCTCGTTCTCGTGCCCGGCGACGAACGCCACCGTGTCGGCGGCGATACCGTCTCGCGCGAACACGAGCACCGCCGCCGAGTCGCGGCTGATCCCGTCGGGGGGAATGCCGGTGCGTCGCAGGCGACCCACCGCCACGATGCGACCGTCCGCAAGCATCCCCACGACCGTGGGGTTGAGCGTCCCCTCCGGTGGCGTGAGCGTCAGCGTGCCGGCCACGCCGCCATCCGCGGTGAACGCCGTCAACCGTCGCAGCCCCAGGTCATGAACGAACAGCGTGTCGCCGCGACGAAGCATCGACGAGATCGCGCGATACTCCCCCGGGCCTTCCCCCTCGTGGCCGATCGATCGCACATAGCGCCCCTCGGCGTCGTACACCCGGATCGCGGGCACGCCCGCGTTCGCGACCGCCAGCGAGCCGTCGTCGAACCGCTCGATGGCCACAATGCGCAGATGCTGGTACGCCGTATCGCCGGAGACCGTGCCGATCTCCAACAGCGGCTCCAGGGTGAGCGTCGGTGCACCCGCCGCTGTGGCCGGCGCGCGGTCACACGCCGCCGCCAGTACGAGCAGCGCGACACCGGCGGATCGGAGCCAGCGAATGGAGCCTGGCTCCGGGGATGAGGATGCGAGGGCGCGGTCGGTGGTCATGACGGTCGACATTATCTCATGGCTCGTTGCGGTCGGCCCGGGAACATTCGGGCGGCGATCTACTAGAATTCTAGTAGATAATACCGGCAGCGTCCGCGGGCGTCAACCAGTCATGCCTCCATCGCTGTCCGCTCGAGTGCCGTCTAGCGACGCGCCAGCTGCGGGTGCACATGCACCTCGCGATAGTCACCGCGCAGCAGCCGCGCGCGAATCGTGAACAGGTCGCGCGTCATTATCAACCCGTCGCGCACCACGCGCACCTTCGACCCCGGCTGGTGCTCCCAGTTCACCGCCACCTCGCTGACGGCCAGGTCGAGCCGCTCGGCCAGCAGCAGCACCTCCACGTCGAAGCTGAACCCGTTCATGCGCATGCGCGGGAAGATGGCCAGCGCGGCCTCGCGCGTGAACAGCTTGAAGCCGCACTGCGTGTCGCGATAGCCGCGCACCGTGAGCGTCCCGACCACCATGTGGAAGAGCCGCCCCGCGGCGACGCGCAGCAGCCGGGCCTTCACCTTCGTCGACTTGCTCGCCAGCGCCCGGGATCCGATCGCCACCGCGGCACCATCGTCGAGCGCCTGCTCCAGGCGGAGCAGTTCGCCGATGGGCGTTGCACCGTCGGCGTCCGCGAACAGGATGCGCCCGCCCTCTGCGTTCAGCACCCCCGTGCGCACCGCGAATCCCTTCCCGCGGTTCTGCGGGAGCCGCACGAGCCGCAGCGACGGCTGCTCCGCGATCATCCGCCTCACCACACCGCTGGTGTCATCGAGGCTGCCGTCGTCCACCACGATGATCTCGGCGCGCCGTCCGTTGGCATCGAGCCATTCGCGCGTGTCGCGCAGCGTGCGCGGCAGCCGGGCCGACTCGTTGTAGGCCGGGATGACGATGGAGAGATCTGGGCTCGTGGGCATGCGCGGGGCGGTGGACGCAAATCAGGGCCGGCACGGGCGATCATCCCGCGCGGCACGCAGCACTCCTCGTCAGGCAAGGCACACGCCGCCGCTCGCCGGCCCGGCGCGCGCTCAACCCGCACAAGTTGTCTCTCGTGTGGCGCCGGCGCCACTCCCCGGGGCGACGAACGTCCCCGCTACGCCGCCAGCGTCAGGATCCGCGGCTCGCCGTCAGTGATGGCCACCGTGTGCTCCATGTGCGCCGAACGCGATCCGTCCACCGTGACGATCGTCCAGCGATCACCGAGCGTGCGCGTCCCCGCGCCGCCGATGTTCACCATCGGCTCGATCGCGATCGTGAGCCCAGGCTGCAGCTTCGTCCCCCGCTTCGGCTTGCCGTAGTTGGGCACCTGCGGCTCCTCGTGGAACGAGGTGCCGATCCCGTGCCCCACGAGGTCGCGCACCACCGTGTAGCCGGCGCCTTCCACCACCGCCTGCACCGCCGCGCCGATGTCGCCCACGTGGTTCCCCGACCGCGCCTGGGCAATGCCCGCTTCGAGCGAACGCGCCGTCACGTCCAGCAGCCGCTGCGACTCTTCGTTGATGCGCCCCACCGCAACGGTTGTCGCCGAGTCGGTGTGGTAGCCGTCGAGCGACACCCCCGCGTCGATCGAGACGATGTCGCCGTCGCGCAGTACGCGACGCGGCGACGGGATGCCGTGCACGATCTCCTCGTTGATGGACGTGCAGATGCTTCCGGGAAATCCGTACAGCCCCTTGAACGACGGCGTCGCACCCTCGTGCGACCGGATGAACTCCTCGGCGAGCCGATCGAGATCGGCGGTCGACATGTCGGGAGCGACGCTCCGCTTGAGGAGCGAGAGCGTATCGCCCAGGATGCGCCCGGCGCGCGCCATCACCTCGATCTCCCGCGACGACTTGAGATGGATCATGCTCCCCTCCTCCTGCCACTCACGGCCGCGGTGTACGCACGACGGCCGCTCACTGGCCCAGCGCCCGCAGCGCGCGCGCGGTCACCTCGTCCACGGTGCCCACGGCATCGATGGTGGCGATGCGCGTGCCGTGATCCCGATACCAGTCGAGCACCGGTGCGGTCTGCCGATCATAGACCGCCAGCCGGGTGCGCACGGCGTCGGGCTCGTCGTCCGGGCGACGCACCAGCGTCCCGCCGCAGTTGTCGCACGCGGTGCCGGCCTCACGTCCGGTGTGCGGCGTCTGGCAGGCGCTGCACACGGTTCGGCGGCTCAGCCGGTCGATCAGCTCCTCGGCCTCGATCTCGAACGCCAGCACGGCATCGACACGCCGGTCGAGATCCTCGAGCACGCGATCCAGCCCCTCGGCCTGCGGAATGGTGCGAACCACGCCGTCGAGGATCGCGCCTTCCTCGAACTCGCGGGTGGCCATGGCCTCCTTGAGGATGGCGAGAATCACCTCATCGGGCACGAGATCGCCGCGCTCCATGAACGCCTTGGCTTCGAGCCCGCGGGGGGTGCCCTCACGCACCGCCGTGCGAAGCACGTCGCCCGTGGCAATCGAGGGGACGCGCAGGGCCTCCGCCAGGCGGGATGCCTGCGTGCCCTTCCCCGCGCCGGGTTTTCCGAAGAGAACGATATTCATGCGATCCGGGATGAATCAGTCACCCTGCGCCAGAGCGCGACACCGCGCTCGGGGGGCAGGTGCACCAGCCCTGCAAACGCGCCGGCCGTGGCCCATCGGGCCGGCCGGCGCGCGAGCGACGATCAGGTGCCGCTCGTGGGCTGCCGGCCGCGGAAGCGCACGCGACCCTTCTTCATGAATCCGTCGTACTTCCGCAGCAGCAGATGCTGCTGCATCTGCGACATCGTGTCGAGCGCCACACCCACCACGATCAGCAGCGAGGTGCCGCCGAACTGGAACGGGACGTTGACCACGTCGGCGATCCACACCGGCAGCAGCGCGATGATCGTCAGGAAGATCGCACCCGGCAGCGTGATGCGCGACATCACGTAGTCGATGTACTCCGCCGTCTTGTGCCCCGGCTTCACGCCGGGGATGAAGCCGCCCTGCTTCTTCAGGTTCTCGGCCAGGTCGATCGGGTTGAAGATGATCGACGTGTAGAAGTACGTGAAGAACATGATCATGACCGCCGAGAGCACGAAGTACATCCACGTGCCCGGCTGGAACATCTCGGCAATGCGCTGCGCACCGGGGCGGCCGCTGAACTGGGCCACCGCGCCCGGCACCACGATCACCGACTGCGCGAAGATGATCGGCATCACGCCCGCCGCGTTGATTCGCAGCGGGATGAAGTTCTTCGCCGCCTCCCGCATCCGTCCGCGCGACATCGTGCGCTGCGGAATCTGGATCATCAGGCGACGGGCCGCCAGCGTCATCGCCACCACGCCGGCCACGACGCCCGCCATGATGATGCCGAGGACGAACAGCGAGAACAGCCCCAGCGCGCCGGTGCTGACGAAGCGGAACGTCTGCAGGATGCCGGGCCAGAAGCGCTCGACGATCGAGAAGAAGATGATGAGGCTGGCGCCGTTGCCGAGGCCACGCTCGGTGATCTGCTCACCCAGCCACATGACGAAGATCGCGCCCGTGGTGAGGAACAGCATCATCTGCAGCTTGAAGCCGAACCCCGGCGCGGCAACCGCACCCTCGAGCGACTCCGTGAACAGCGCGAATCCCCACGCCTGCACCATCGCCAGGCCGACGGTGATGTAGCGCGTCCACTGGGTGACTTTCTTCCGGCCCTCTTCATCCTTGTTCATCTTGTCGATCGTCGGGATCACCGCCCCGGCGACCTGCATGAAGATGCTGGCCGAGATGTACGGCATGATGCCGAGCGCGAAGACCGTCGCGCGCGACAGGTTGCCCCCCACGAACAGGTCGTAGAGCCCCAGCAGCCCGGCGCCCTGCCCCTGGTTCTGGAAGAAGTCGGTGAGCGCCACGACATCCACCCCCGGCGCGGTGACGTGCGCACCGAGCCGGTAGATGAACAGGCAGAGGAGCGTGAACGTGATCTTCGACCACAGCTCCGGTGTCCGGTAGATGTTCGCGAGCGCCGTCGCGGGATTTGCCTGAGCCATTTACTCCTCGATGCGGCCTCCGGCCGCGACGATC
>DASSBZ010000235.1:0-2049 GCA_035698205.1 Gemmatimonadaceae bacterium
CCAGTCCGAACCATCGGGAACGCCGCGCACGATCACGCCATTTTCCATACCGGCGCTGCTCCCCGCGCAGCGGCTGCGCTTTCCGCTCACGGGCGAACAGCTCGCGGCGCGTGTGCGCGACGCCCTGCTCGAGGACAGCGCGTTCAACGACGTGACGACCATCGCGACGGTGCTGAGCACGCGTCGGGCCCGGGCGTCGCTGGTGGCCAGGCAGAACGGCGTGGTGTGCGGGGTGCCGTTCGCGCTGGAAGCGTTCCGGCAGCTCGATGGCAAGGTGTCGATCCGCATCGATGCGGAGGACGGAACGCCGGTGGCGAAGGGGGCGTCGATTCTCTACATCACCGGGCATGCCCGGGGGCTGCTCTCCGCCGAGCGGACGGCGCTCAACTTCATGCAACGCCTGTCGGGGATCGCGACGCTCACCGCGCGCTTCGTGGATGCGGTACGGGGCACGCGCGCCCGCATCCTGGACACGCGCAAGACCACGCCGGGCTGGCGTTCACTGGAGAAGTACGCCGTCCGCGCCGGTGGTGGCGTGAACCACCGCATGGACCTGGCGACGGCGGTGCTCATCAAGGACAACCACCTCGCTTCCGTCGACCGCGACGTGTCGGTCGCGGTGCGACGTGCGCGCGAGCTGGCACCCGAGGGGGCGAAGGTGGAAGTGGAGTGCGATACGCTCAATCAGGTCGACGCCGCGCTCGAGGCGAAGGCCGACATCGTGCTGCTCGACAACATGCCGCTCGATGCGATGCGCGAGGCGGTGCAGCGGTGCCGGGGGCGTGCGTCGACCGAGGCCTCGGGGGGTGTCACGCTCGAAACGGTGCACGGGATCGCCGAGACCGGCGTGGACTTCATTTCGATCGGGGCGCTGACGCATTCGCCGCCCGGGATGAATCTGGCGCTGGATTTCGACTGAGGCTCGCGGCGTGCGCGGCGTCCGAGACGCGGCGCTCGACCCATCGCGTGAGCTCGGGGTGGGGGAGCAGCGGATCGCCGGCGTACACGACGGGCAGCCCTTCGAGATCGGCCATGAACTTCTCGCGGCTGACGCGCCCCTTGGAGACGAGCACCGGAACCACCACCACGTCGCGGTTGGTGAGGCGCGCGAGCAATGAGATGAGTTCGCGCGTGCGGGTGACGGCTTCGGCGCGGACCGGTGCGGGCGCATCGTCGCGTACGAGCTCGACGAGCACGTCGCGGAAGCCCGTCGCGAGCTTCACGGAGTCCGCCACGGGGCGCAGGTTGGCCATCCAGTCGGCGTAATTCTCGGCGCTGTTGGGGCCGTGGCCGACGAGCACCGCGGCTTGTTCCGTGGGCGCTGTTGCCAGCGCGAGGGCGCGATCGGCGAGGACGCGCGCAACCTCGGGGGCGTCATCCATGGCCGGCGTGACGACGACGGGCACGTGCGGGTTGGCTCGCTCGATGCCGGCCATCGCGAGGTGGTGGTGCATGGTCGCGTCGAGCGAATCGGTGATCCCGGCGAGCCAGCGGATCTGCTCGTAGTGGCCGGAGTGGCTCGAGACGAGCATCGGTACGACGACGATGCGCTGGACGCCCTGCGACTCGAGCTTGCCCACGGCATCCTGGAAGCGGTGCGAGGCAGCGGCGGGACCCATGAGGAAGCTGACCTCGATGGGGCCACCGGTGTTGGCGCTGCGGGCGATATCGAGGACGTACCCGTTCCATTCATCGGAGCCGCCGTGAGCGAGGATGATGGTGCCCGTCGCGCCGGCAGGGTGGGGTGGCGTTGCCTGGGCGTGAACCGCGGGGGCGACGGCGAGGAGGAGCGCGAGCGTGGCGCCGACGCGTGCGGCAGTCTGGCGGGCGGAATGGATCATGGCGCTGAGGGCGTGGGCGAGTGTTTGTTGAGAACGATTCTCATGTCATGGACGAGAAAGATTCTCAACGGATGTGCGAAAGTATAACTCAATCCCGAACAAAACAATCTCTATTTACGGATTCTCCCCGATCCGTGACATTCACCGCCGATTCCAGGCGTCCCGGGCCTCACGCATTGTCCGACAGCAGCGCGTCCTCCATGGGATA
>DASSBZ010000236.1:0-5056 GCA_035698205.1 Gemmatimonadaceae bacterium
GCGTCGCGTACGCAGGTTGCGCAGGACAGACGGCGACGAGGCACTGCACGAAGCAGCCATCTCGATTCATCGCCAGTTCGGTTGCGAACCTGTACGCGTTCACGCGAGCGCGCAACCACCTTATGGATCACCGATACGCCCGACATCGACGCTGTGTCGCGCGCGCTTCAATGATTGTGTGCACCGGACGCGCGTCAATGATTGCGGCAGGATCGCGCGCTTCAATGATCGCGAGCGCGTCAGGGTGAGCGTCGCGAGCTGACTCCCCCGCCTAACGCCGCTTCGTGGCGCCCCGCTGCCGCGCCACCGCGCTCCCGGCCAGCGATTCGTAATCCGGCATGTCCACACGCAACCCGAGATCAGCCAGCGTGTGCGACGTCCCCGCGACCAACTGCTTCGCGTACTCCTCGAGGTTGAGGTCGAAGGGGTCGGACGGATCGGCATCGGCGATCAGCAGGTCGGTGTCGGTCATGAGCAGCTTGCCGAAGCGGAGCTGCGCACCGCGGAAGTACACGTAGTTGCGGTACGACGAATCCGCTCGCACGTAGCCGCCGAACACGGAATCAGCCGGCGTCACCGCGAACTCGATCACCACGCGCTCTCCCGCCACGCGCGCGCGGGCCACGCGCCCGGCGATCGCGGGCGGTGGCAGGATCCTCGCCGGATCGAGGTGAATCTCGTCGCCGTGGACCGATGCACCCCGCGAACCCGTGAGATCGAGCAGGTCATCGAGGTGCAGGCCGAGCGCGCTCATCAGCGACTTGCCGTTGATCCCCAGGATGCGCGTCTTCAGTGGCACGAGCCGGATCATGCCGTCCGGCGTGAGCCCCATCGATGACCGGATCTCGAATGGCAGGTCGACCCCCTTGTGCATCGTCCCGGTGAGGACGATGGCGTCGCTGTCCGGACGCGCGCGCAGCGCCTTCAGCGGCGCACCCTCGTAGGCGAAGACGAAGCGGTTGAGCAGCGTCGTCAGGTCGGCAGCGGTGAGCGCGACCGTACCTCGCGAGACGCGAATGGAGAACGACTCGCGGTCGTCGAGCACTGCCGGCCGATCGCGGACGGTGCCGAGCACCTCGCCGCGCAGGTGCTCGACGCGGATGGTCGCGCGTGCATCGAGATGCATGGTGACGTTGCGCATCTCGATCCACAGCCGCGAGGATGCGGGCGATGCCGCGCCGCCGGAATCGCGCGCGGCGAACGAGTCGACAACAGTCCGGTGCAGTGAATCGGATTGCGCCGAACCGTCGTCGGGGCCAGCCGGCTCATGCCGGCACGCGAGCAGCATCAGCGCCAGTGCGACTCCCCCGGCGCCCCGCGCCCCCGTCATTCGCGGCGAGGCACGACGACACCGCCGCACGAATGTCACCCCGCGCTCCGGACGTCGATCACGGTGCCGCTTCGGCGTGCTCCACGCGATCGCGCGCGCCGTGCTCCCCCTCCATCCGCGCGCACGAGGCGCAGCAGAACATGCGCCCCTCCACCTCCACGCCGTGGCCGATGATGCGGCAGCCGCAATGTCCACAGGCGGGCGCCAGCAGGTGCGCCGCGCACTCGAAGGAGTCGAAGTCGTACGTCTTGCCGTCGTACTCCACGGCAAATGTCTTGTCGTACTCGTTGCCGCAGCAGTCGCAGGTCTTCGTCATCGCACGCCTCACGGTCGGGGTCGGCGCGCGGAGGTCCCGCGCGCACGTCGTGCCCGAGGAGGCAACGTGGCAGGTTCCGTTCCCGCAATCGGGACGGACCGCTCAGCCGCTGGCTACTTCTTCTTCGCGGTGCGCGTCGTCGTGCGGCGCGACGCGGCCTTCTTCGCGGTGGTCTTCCTGGCGACGGTCTTCTTCGACGTCGACTTCTTCTTCGCCGCCTTCTTCACCGTGGTGGTCTTCGCCGCACGACGCTCGGCGCGCTCCACCTTCCCGAGCCACGCTTCCGCCGCCGCGAGCGCCTTGCGCTTCCCACCGTGCGACGCGTCGCCGAAGAACGCGCGGTGACGTGGACGCCACGTACCCTGCTTGTCACGCTGATAGCCGAATCGCGCGAAGAAGCCATGCGTACGCGTGGATTCCTGGTCGATCCGGCTGATGCCCGGTCGCGAACCACGGGCCGAGGAGGACTTCTTCGAGGTCGCCATAGTACCTGCAAGATAGTACCGCCGGGCGCGGCGGAACAACGCCGGCCTAACGCCGGGGGGAGGTGCCCCCCCGACGGGCCGGCCGGAGTACGGCGGTTCCGGCTAGTTCGATGCCGGTCCGGTGATCCGGGTGAACTCCGCCTGACGCTGGGTCAGTTCCGTGCGCAGGACCTCATAACGCGCCCTGGCGTCGCCCGAAACCCGCTGGTCAGCCCCCAACTGCATGCCGTAGAGGTACTGGATGTGCGCCTGCAGCTCCGGCTTGCTGTAGCGGACCGGGGGCGTCACAAGCCGCGCCCTGAGCGCCTCCAGCGAGCGCAGGCGGTCGGACGAGCCGGCCGCCCGGGCGGCGTCGACGGCGTCGTTCACCCGGTCCACCAGCCGGTTCACCTCCGACACGAGGTCGCGTGCCTGGAGATTGAACGCCAGTTGCTCCCGGGCCACCACGTCGGTGATCCCGTCGGCAGCGAGCCGCGGATCCATGCGGACTTCGAGCGGCTTCGTGGTCGTCACGCTGCCCGCGGTCAGGCGCACGCTGTAGCGGCCGGGCGCCACCATCGGGCCACCGCGACCACGCCCGCCGCCCCCGCCGGCCGACCACGCGCCCGGGAGCGAGAGGTCCCACGTGAACCGGTTGACGCCGGCGTCCGTCGTCAGGCGCGGCGTACCCACCAACTCGAGTCGCGGCGCACGCATCCCCGGCTCGGCGGGCTCCTGCAACCGCTCGCCGGGAGCCGTACTGGTGTAGCGACGGATCACCTCGCCCCCTGCATCGAGAATGTCGATGGTCACCGGCTGTGATGTGGCGGCAGTACCGAGCCAGTAGTCGATCACCGCACCGGCCGGTGGATATTGGGGCTGGCTGGGATCGCCGCCTCCCGGGTTCACCCCGCCGAATCCGCCGGAGTAGCGCTGGCGGATGGCTGGCACCGGCGTGAACAGCGTGGCCGAAGACGCGGCAACCTGATCCGTGATCTGATGCAGCGGCGACAGATCATACAGGATCCAGAACGAACGCCCCTGCGTGGACATCACGAGGTCGCCGCGATGGACCTTGAGGTCGGTGATCGGCGTGTGCGGCAGGTTCAACTGGAACGGCTGCCACTGCACACCGTTGTCGAACGAGATGAACATGCCGAACTCGGTGCCGGCATAGAGCAATCCCTCCCGATCGGGATCCTCGCGCACCACGCGCGTGGGGTGATCGGCGGGGATGCCGTTCGTGCCGTCGGTGAGCAGCGTCCACGAACGACCGTAGTCGTCGGTGCGCCAGAGATACGGACGGAAGTCGCCGAGCAGGTAGCAGAGCACCGCGTAGTACGCCGAGCCGCGCCGGTGCGGCGAGGGCTCGATGTTCTGCACACGGCAGCCGGGAGGCTGGTTGGCCGGCGTGATCTTCGTCCACGTCGCACCGTTGTCGCGCGAGACGTGGAAGGGACCGTCGTTGGCACCTGTCCAGATGACGCCGGGTTCGATGGTCGATTCGCGGATCGCGTAGAGCGTGCTGTAGTACTCCTCACCCGTCACGTCCAGCGTGATCGGCTGCCCGGACGGCGCCTGCTTGTCAGGCGGATTCCACGTGAGGTCCGGTGAGATCGTCTCCCACGTGACCCCTTCGTCGCGAGTGCGGTGCACGTACTGCGATCCGTAGTAGATGACCGACGGATCGTGCGGCGAGACTTCCATGGGCGAGACGCGCTGGAATCGGAAGATCAGGTCGCCGCCCGGATTTCCGTAGAGTGACTGCGCGCCCACCCAGTAGTTCTGTTCCTGCCCCGTGCGCAGGTTGGAACGGCTGAACTGCCCCTTGCACGATCCGTAAATCGTATCGGGGTTCGTGGGGTGCGGCATGAGCGGACCGGTCTCGCAGCCGGGACCCGACTGCCAGAGCTGCATCGGGTTGTCCGGACGCCCTGAGGTGGGCGGAAGGCTCGGCAGGATGAGCGTGGAGTTGTCCTGCTGCGCACCGTACAGGCGATACGGGAACTGGTTGTCCACGTACACCTGGTAGATCTCGGCGGTGGGCTGATTGTACTGCGTGCTCCAGGACTGTCCGCCGTTGAGCGTGACGTTCGCACCGCCATCGTTGGACTGGATCATGATGTCCGCATCGTCCGGATTGATCCAGAGGTCATGGTTGTCGCCGTGCGGCGTGCGCATCGAACGGAAGGTGCGGCCGCCATCGGTGGACTTGTAGAACCCCTCGGCGGCGGCGTAGACCACGTCCGCGTTGGTGGGATCGGCGGTGAGCGTCGTGTAGTAGAAGGGGCGCGTGATCAGCCCTGGCATGTCGCTGGTCTGCGTCCAGGTGGCGCCGGCGTCGTCGGAGCGCCACAGGCCGCCACCCGGCTTGGCTTCGATGAGCGCGTAGACGCGCTGCGGGTTGGCGGCGGTGACACCGACGTTGCTCTTGCCGAACAGCTCGTTGGGCAGTCCGCCGGCGAGCTTGGTCCAGGTGGAGTCGCCGTCGGTGCTCTTGTAGATGCCCCCCTCGCGCGCGCCGGAGATGATCGTCCACGGCTTGCGTTCGGCGCGCCACATGGTGGCAAAGAGCACGCCCGGATTGCCGGGCATGAACTCCACGTCGGAGCCGCCGGTGCTGTCGGAGACGAACAGCACCTTGCTCCACGACTTGCCGCCATCGGTGGTGCGGAAGATCCCGCGCTCGGGGTTCGGCTTGAACGGATTGCCGACCGCGGCGACGAAGACGATGTCGGGGTTCGTGGGGTGAATGCGCAGCGCACCGACCTGGCCGATGTTGTCGAGGCCGACGTGCGTCCACGTCTTGCCGGCGTCGGTGGACTTGTACACGCCGACGCCAATGGAGACGTTGGAGCGGAGTCCATCGGAACCGGTGCCGGCGTAGACGATATTCGGGTCCGAATCGGAGACGTCCATGTCGCCCATGGAGCCGGCGGCGAAGAA
>DASSBZ010000237.1:0-2314 GCA_035698205.1 Gemmatimonadaceae bacterium
AATCGGCGAGTACGCGTATGGTGAGGATGACGCCGACCTGGCCGACGTCGTGCTGCAGCGGTTGCGTGCGCGCGGATGGCGGCTGGCCGTGGCCGAGAGCACCACGGGCGGCATGCTCGGCGCCCGGCTCACGGCGATCCCGGGCTCGAGCGACGTGGTGATCGGCGGCGTGATCGCCTATGACAACGCCGTGAAGCTCGCGCAGCTCGGAATTCCGGAGCACGTGCTTCGCGAGCACGGTGCGGTGTCCGAACCGGTGGCGCTGGGCATGGCAACAGGCTGCCGCATGCTGCTCCATGCGGACGTCGGCATCGGCATCACGGGCATCGCGGGGCCGGGGGGCGCCACGGCCACGAAGCCGGTGGGGTTGACGTGCGTGGCCATCGACGTTGCCGGTGCAACGCAGGTGCGTACGGTGCGCTTTCTCGGCGATCGCGCCGAGAATCGCCATCGCTCCGCCCAATTGGCGCTTGATATGGTACGACGAGCCGTTGCGACGTGAACACTGCCTTCGGGGCAGGGCACGACGGGCACGGCGGTTGCCTCCCTCTGGTAGCGCCCTGAGATTTCCGGACGCTCATCCCTTCTGGAGTGACATGACCGATCAGCGTGCTTCCAACCCGCACTTTCCCGTCGATCCGGCCGTTCGCGACCCCGAGCCTGGGGGCGAGCACACCGTGTCGGGCGAGACGCCGGGCTCCGTGCCACCGCCCAACGACGACGAGGCGGCTTCCGCGCTGACCGACGCGCAGCGCGAGCTGGACCAGCAGCGCGACAAGCTGCTGCGCCTGGCCGCGGAGTTCGACAACTTCCGCAAGCGGACCATTCGCGAGCGGCAGGAGGCCGGCTTCCGCGCGCAGGGGGAGATGGTCGCGGGGATGGCTGAGGCGCTCGACGACCTCGCGCGGTTCGCGCACGTCGATCCTGCCTCGACCGATGCCGCGACGGTGGTGGAAGGCGTGGCGATGGTCGAGCGCAAGATGCTCAAGACGCTCGCCGGCCACGGGCTGGAGATCGTCGACCCCGCCGGTCATCCATTCGATCCCGCATTGCACGAGGCCGTGTCGACAGTGCCCGCTGCGCTGCCGGAGGAGGACCATCTGGTGGCGCAGGTATTCCAGCGCGGACTCGTGTTCCACGGACAGTTGCTGCGCCCCGCCCGGGTGGTGGTGCGCCTGTGGGATGGTTCGGCGTCCTCGGCCGACTGACCCACGTCCATGGCGCCCAGCAAGGACTATTACGCAGTCCTCGGTGTCGCCTCCACCGCGTCCGCCGACGAGATCAAGAAGCAGTACCGACGACTCGCCCGGAAGCATCATCCGGACGCGAACGCCAGCGACCCGCAGGCCGCCGAACGCTTCAAGGAGATTTCCGAGGCGTACGGTGTGCTCGGTGACGAGGAGAAGCGGAAGCAGTACGACGACATGCGGCGTCTCGGCGCGTTCGGCTTCGGCCAGGGCGCATCGCCACGATCGAGCCGGCCGTCTGGCGGTGGGTCTGCCGGCGGCGCGCGCCCCGGGGGCTCCGGTACCTATCAGGATTTCGATATCGGCGGGATCGGCGGGTTGGGCGACCTGTTCAGCAGCATCTTCGGCGCGGGCGGCCGTCCAGGCGGGCAGCGTCGTGCATCCGAGAAGGGGCAGAGCGTGGAGACCACGCTCGAGGTACCGTTCCGGGTGGCGGCCACCGGCGGCAAGGTGCCGGTGGAGCTGGAGGTGAACGAGGAGTGCGCGACGTGCGGCGGCAACGGTGCCGCGCCCGGCGCGAGCTTCAAGACCTGTCCCGAGTGCAGCGGTCGGGGAACGATCTCGTTCGGGCAGGGGGGCTTCGCCGTGAACCGGCCGTGTCCCATGTGCCTTGGCCGCGGCCAGGTGCCGACCGAGCGCTGTCACACGTGCGGTGGCACGGGGGAGGTGCGGACGCGGAAGAAGGTGATCATCAGCGTGCCGGCCGGATCGGACAACGGGTCGCGGATCCGGTTGAAGGGGCAAGGGGGGCGCGGGTCGAACGGCGGGGAACCCGGCGACCTGGTGATCACCATCCAGGTGAAGCCCGACCGGTTCTATACGCGCGACGGGCTCGATCTCGTGGCGACCGTGCCGATCAACATTGCCCAGGCCACGTTAGGCAGCCGAGTGAGCGTGCGGACGCTCGACGGCAAGAAGGTGGCGCTGCGCATCCCGGCGGGGACCGCATCGGGGAAGCGGTTCCGCGTGCGTGGACAGGGGGTGGAGAAGGACGGCACGCGCGGCGACCTGATCGTCGAGGTGGCGATCGCGGTGCCGGAGAAGCTGACCGAGGAGCAGGAGAAGAT
>DASSBZ010000238.1:0-9260 GCA_035698205.1 Gemmatimonadaceae bacterium
AACCACACGGTCGGCGACATCCAGGGAGAGGGCGCGTTGCCAGACCCTGACGATCAGGGGGAGTCCACCAAGCAACTGCAGCGGTTTTCGGGGGAGCCTGGTGGCGGCGAGTCGCGCCGGAATGACGGCAAGCGTCCTCACAGAATTCGGCCGACCGGGGTGCGCAAGGCAGGAACTGGCACGCCTCGAAAGTTACTGCCCCGTCGGCGCGATTTCAAACCTGGTGACGGGGCGCGTCCCGGATTGACGCCTGGGACCTCCGGGACGAGCCGCTTCCCGCCACGGTCAGGACGTGCTCCTGCTTGACATTTTCGTGACAGAGACGCTCATTGACGACGCTCACGGCCGCCATCGTGACGGCCGATACTCTTACTTCGGAGGACTCGTGCGGATACGACGTATGCTATTCGCCCTCGCCGCCATCCTGGCGCTCCCGCAACTCGCGGCAGCCCAGGAGACACGACAGATCACCGGCAAGGTGACGGTCGTTGGCGGAGAAGTGCCGATCGCAGGCGCCATCGTCTCGGTCGAAGGCACGACAATGGAGACCAGAACGAACAACGATGGTGACTTTCGCCTCATCGTGTACACCGGTCAGGTGATCGTTCAGGCCAGGGCCATTGGCTACAAGCGCGCAGTGCAGACGGTCCAGGGCGACCAGAGCACGGTGAACTTCTCCCTCGAGCGCGACGTGCTGCAGATCGAGGGCGTGGTGGTCACCGGACAGGCGACGACGATCGACCGGCGCAGCGCCACGACGGCGGTGGCGCACGTGTCTGGCGATGCGCTGAACACCGTCGCCGCCCCGACGCTGCAGAACGCCCTCGTCGGGCGCGTGAGCGGCGTGAACATCCAGTCCAACTCCGGCGCTCCCGGAGGTGGCCTCCAGATGCAAGTACGTGGTAACAACACCATCCTCGGCAGCTTCGATCCGCTGTACGTCGTGGACGGTGTGCTGTACTCCAACCAGACGATCGCCAGCGGGCGTGGCGCCATCTCGGCGGCAGCGTTCACCGCTGCCGAAGACGATGGTGTGAGTCGCGTGGCCGACATCAACCCGGCCAACATCGAGAGCATCGAGATCCTGAAAGGTGCCGCAGCGTCATCGATCTACGGATCGAAGGCGGCCAACGGCGTGGTGATCATCAAGACCAAGCGCGGCCAGGTGGGCGCGCCGAGGGTCACCGTCCGCCAGCGCGTCGGTCAGTTCCAGCCGTCCAAGGACCTCGACAGCCGCCACTGGACCCGCGATGAAGCTATCGCAAAGTACGGTGCTGGGGTCGCGCACTGGTTTGACGGTAACTCGAGCCCGTACTTCAACCACTTCGACCAGGTCTTCAGCAACGACAAGCTGTCGTATGAGACCGGCATCGACGTGAGCGGGGGCAGCGAGTTCACTCGCTACTTCGTTGGTGGCACATGGAAGCGCGATGAGGGGATCGAGCCGGGGACCGGCTTCGGTCGACAGAACCTGCGCGTGAACGTCGACCAGACCATCGCCGAGAAGTTCCAGATGCAGGTATCGACGGTGTTCAACCGCGCCGAGCACGAGCGCGGCTGGAACAACAACTGCAACAACTTCGCCTGCCACGGCTACGCATTTGCCTACACGCCGAGCTTCGTGGACCTGAACGCCCGCGATGCGAACGGCAACTTCCTCACCCCGGACTGGGGGATCCAGGCCAACTCCATCCAGACGACGGAACTGGCGCGGAACGAGGAGGAGACCAACCGCTTCACCGGTGGCATCAACCTGAACTGGGATGCCGTGAACACCGGCACGCAGACGCTCCGGGTCGTGGCGGCCACGGGGCTCGATGCCTTCCAGCAGAACAACAACCTCTGGACGCCTAACGAGCTTTTCTTCGAGCGCAGCCAGACGCTGCCGGGGGTGGCCATCGAGGGTGACGGCCTGAGCCGCATCTTCAACTGGAACGTCAACGCCATCCATAACTTCATCCCGGGCGGCGGGAGTTGGTCGCTCAATACGTCGGCCGGTATCCAGTTCGGCGAGAATTATCTCAAGACGAGCCGGATCACCACCACGAACCTGGTGCCCGGCCAGCAGAACGTCGGCCAGGGGACGAACACCACCGGCACCGAGAACCTGACCAAGGAGCGCACCATCGCGTTCTACGGGCAGGAGGAGGTCCGGCTGTTCGACGAGACGCTGCTTCTGCAGGCCGGCCTTCGCGCCGAGCGCAGCAGCGTGAACGGCGACATCGACAAGTACTATGTGTTCCCCAAGGTGTCGGCGTCGTATCGCATTCTGGACGTGCTCGGCCAGGGGAGCGAGATCAAGCCCCGCATCGCCTACGGTGAGACGGGCAACCTGCCGGGATTCAACCAGAAGTTCACCCTGCTCGGTACGCCGCAGCTCGGTGGCCTCACCGGCTTCACCGTGGCGGGCGCGTCGGGGAGCGCCATCGTGGCCCCCGAGCGCGTGAAGGAGATCGAAGTCGGCATCGACGGCCTGGCCATGGATGGCCGGCTCACGTGGGAGCTCACCGGCTTCAACCGGAACACGACGAACCTGCTCCTGCAGCGCGTGCCGGCCCCCTCCACCGGCTTCAGCAGCCAGGTGTTCAACGGCGGGAAGATCGCCAACCGTGGGTTCGAGGCGGGGATCGGCGTCACGCCCGTCCAGCGCTCGAACCTGATCTGGGTGTCGCGTGCCACCTACACGATGTACCGCAGCGAGGTGAAGGATCTGGCGGGACTGCCAGCGTTCCGGCCGCCCCTCTCCGGATTCGGTGGGCTTGGTGTGACGTTCATCGAAGTCGGTGAGCCGATCACGCAGCTCGTGGGGCGGGCGTTCGACGAGAACGGCGAGCGCACGTCGACCGACGTCCAGATCGGCAATACGGCGCCGGACTTCCGCATGGGATTCACGAACGACATCAGCTACAAGGCGCTCAACTTCAGCGCGGTCCTCGACTATCAGAAGGGCGGCGACATCATCAACCTCACGCAGTTCCTCTACGACGATGCCGGCACGTCGCACGACTACGGCTCGCCGGAGTGGGAGTACCGCATGAAGGGGTACAACAATGGCGTGATGACGCCGTACATCGAGGATGCGTCGTTCCTCAAGCTGCGCGAAGTCAGCGTCGGCATGGCACTTCCGGATTCGTGGGTGGCTCGCGCCGGTCTCGGCATCAAGAGCGCGCGCGTGAACCTCACCGGTCGTGACCTCCTGACCTGGCAGAAGTACACCGGGCTCGATCCCGAGGTGGCCAACCTCGGTTCAGCGGCAATCCGCAACAACCTGGACGTCGCCGCCTACCCGCCGAGCCGCAGCTTCTTCCTCGACATCTCCCTGGGGTTCTGATGACTATCATATCAAGGAGGCTGCGCGCAGCCCGGATGCGCCGCCGCGCCGCGGGTGCGGTGGCAGCGGTGATCGGTGCGGTGCTGATCGGCGCCTGCGCCGATCTCGAGATCGACAACGTCAATGCGCCAACGTCCGAGACGCTCACGGGCGCGCCCACGCGGGCGGTGCTCGCGAGGACGGCCATCGGCGTCCAGACGGAGGCCAAGAATGACCTCGGTGGCGAGATCCAGCAGTGGGGGATCTACGGCCGCGAGGGGTGGAACCTCAACGGCAACGATCCTCGCGAGACCGGCGAGGAAATCTCCGGCCCGCAGGAGCCCGGCGGTCGCGCCGGCGGGAGCTGGTCGGGGAAGTACGGCGCCATTCGTACGATCAACACGTACCTCACCGGCCTCGGACTGGCCACCGACATGACGCCGGAGGAGGTGAGCGCGTCGCAGGGGTTCGCCAAGACGCTCAAGGCGTGGCACCTGCACAAGCTCGCGATCCGCAGCGGTCCGGTAGGAATGCCCATCGACGTCGACCGGCCCATCGAGGCGGAGCCGGCACCGCTGGTCACGTCGGAAGCCGCCATGGAGGCCGCGTCGGCGATGCTGGATGAGGCACTCGCCGATCTCCAGGCTGGCGGGGCGTCGTTCCCGTTCGCCTTCGTCCCCGGATTCGAGGGCTTCGAGACGCCATCGTCGTTCGCGAAGTTCAACCGGGCCCTGGCCGCCAAGGTCTACGTGCACCGCGCGACGTTCTATTCGTGCGCTGCCTGCTGGGCCCAGGCGGCGACGGCCATGTCGGCGTCGTTCGTCTCCGCCAGCGGCCTCCCTGGCTCGTTGAAGGATGGCGTGTACTATGGCTACACCGGCGACCCTGGTGAAGCCGCCAACCCGGTCTCGGAAACACTCGACAACAACCGCTACTGGGTGCACCCATCGATCATCACGGGCGCGCAGCTTCGTGGCAGCGGGGAGCCGGATCTTCGGCTGACGTCAAAGACGTTCCCGGCAGCGGCGCCACGCACGCTCAACGACCTCACCGGCACGCACAAGCCGGTGATGTACAACGATCCGGACGATCCATCCATCCCGGATCGCGGCGCGGACGTGCCGTGGATCATCAACGAGGAGCTGCTGCTGCTCCGCGCCGAGATCCGCTGGAATACGGGTGACAAGCCGGGCGCGATCTCCGATATCGACCTGGTGCGCGTGAACGCCGGCGGCCTGGCGCCGACGACGTTGACGGCAGGCAGCTCCGACGATGCCTTCATCGACGAACTGCTGTACAACCGGCTGTACTCGCTGATGTGGACGCAGGGCACGCGCTGGATCGATGCCAGGCGCTACAACCGCACCGGCGATCTGCCGATCGACCGGCCGGGCGACGTGGTGCACCAGCACATGCTGATTCCGACCGCCGAGTGCGATGCTCGCGGGTTGCAGGTGCCGTGCACGATCGGCGGATGAGTGCGTAGGAGTATCACCTGATGGACAGAGGGCCGGTCCCCGTGTGGGGGCCGGCCCTTTGCCGTTGGTGGTGAGGACCTCCGCTACCGCTACGGCAGCGCCGCCTCGGTGCCCTTGATCAGGTGCGGCACGCCATCGGTCATCCACGTCGGCGCCGGGGCACCCTTGAGGTAGTGATCGAAGAACTGCTTCATGCGCGTCTGGAAGTCCTTCGTGTTCTCCTTCTTCGCCAGATGGTGGTTCTCGCCCGGGTACGAGAGCAGGATCACCTGCTTGCCCCATCGCCGGGCCGCGTTGTAGAACTCCACCCCCTGCAGCCAGTCGACGGCGCCGTCATCGGTGCCATGCAGGATGAGGAAGGGCGTCTCGATGTTGCGGACGTGCGCAACGGGGCTCTGGCTCTCGTAGAGTTCGTGGGCGGTCCACGGGTTCTGTCCATCACCCATGCGAACCTGCCCGATCTCGAAGATGCCGGCATTGGCGGTCCCCGAGTTCTTGTAGAGCTGCGAGTACATGCTCATCAGGTTGGCCGGCGGCGCACCGATCACCGCCGCCTTGAACATGTTCGTCTGCGTGATGATGAACGAGCTCTCGTACCCTCCCCAACTGTGCCCCTGGATGCCGATGTGCGCGGGGTCCGCATACCCGAGCTCGATCACCTTCTTCACGCCGCTGGTCACGCAATCGAGCGCGCTCGAACCGGGCTTGCCCTCCTCATACACGATGTCCGGCATGAACACCAGGTAGCCGTCGCTCGCGTACTCGCTGAAGTGCGGGCGGTCGTCATAGACAGGCATCGAGAACTGGTGGAGTCGGTTGGACACCTTCTCGTAGAAGTACACGACCATGGGG
Source organism: Gemmatimonadaceae bacterium (assembly GCA_035698205.1). Taxonomy (GTDB): domain Bacteria; phylum Gemmatimonadota; class Gemmatimonadetes; order Gemmatimonadales; family Gemmatimonadaceae; genus DASSBZ01. The sequence continues at coordinate 5,641 of DASSBZ010000238.1, forward strand.
TACTTCTTCCCCTGCTCGTAGCCGGCGGGCAGGAAGAGCGCGCCCTGCAGCCGCTGCCCCTTGCCATTGGTGTAGTCCACGAGGACCCCGCGCCCCCAGCCGAACTCCGCGATCTGCGGGTTGGCGTCGGTGACCTGCACGCCCTTCGCCAGTTGCTCCACGGATGGAGATGTCCAGACGTCGGGGAACTCCTCGAAGGTCTGGCGCGTGAAGATCACGCGATCACCATGCTCGGCACGCGCCAGCGCGCCCACCGATTCATCGTCAAAGAGAATGGGACGCATCATCCCGTTAGGCTCGCGCATCCAATAGCCGCTCTTCTTGGTCCACTCACCGTAGGCGGAAAAGACCAGCGGGCGGCTCATGTCGATCCCCTCGTCGTCGGAGGCGGCACCACCACGGAATCCGCCGCCCCCGCCCCCACGCCCGCCGCGTGCCGGCTGGTCGAGACGCACCAGGTTGAAGCGGATCTGCGCCGAGTCGCCGACGCCGCGGGTGAGGTTCACGGCCTTGCCACTGGCGGCAAGCGGTACCTGCCAGACATCGAAGCGATGGTTGAGGATGACGCTCCTGCCGTCCGCGGTCCAGCCTTCCACGCCATACACCGGGCGTTCGTAGGGGTGATCGTCTTCGGCGTCGACGAAGTCGATGCCCGCCACGTCGCTCAGGTTCACGCTCGTGCTGCCGCGCAGGTCGCGCGCGATCACCTTGCCGTTGTCCAGGTAGAGGAACCAGCGCCCGTCGGGGGAGGTGCCCATGGTGCGTGTGAGGCCCCGGGCGATCAGCGTGCGCGCCCCGGTGCTCGTGTTCACCGCGTAGTAGTCGGCCTTGCCGCCTCCCCACTGCACGCTGCCATGATACGGCAGCTCGTCGCGCGCGATGGCCATGTCGCCCGGCTGCGTGAACGTGAATGTGCGCAGCGTGTCGTTGGCCAGGGGGCGAAGCGCACCGTTCGACATATCCACGACCGCGGCGTACGTGAAGCGACGATCCTGGTTCGCCCTGACGATCTGTACGCTCTGGATCTGCGGGTCCTTCCAGTGCCAGACGTCCACGTTCGCCACCGGCTCGTCGCGCTTGGCCGGATCCACCTCCTGCGCGCGCAGCCCGACGATGACCAGCTTGTCGGTGCCGCTGAAGCGCGGCGTCGCGTTCTCGCTCAGCACCATCCCGTCCGGCACGGACGACAGCGTCGTCTCGATTCGCTGCGGCGACGCGCCACCAGGAGCCTTCACGACCAGCAACCGGTTGGCGCGGTACTGCTGGCTGTCGGGGGCGATGCCATGGAGGATGGCCACGGCGTTGCCGGCATCGTTCCAGGTGAGCCCGTCGAACGTTTCACGGCCCGTTGCCAGCGGCGTGGTGCGCCCCGTGGCCAGCTCCAGCACGAATGCACCATTTCCCACATGGTTGGCGGCATCGACGGCGTAGGCCAGCATCGTGGACGGTGCGTCGTCACCGGGCTCGTTGAACGCCAGGTCTCCCACGGCGCCCAGATGATGCGTTGTGCCTGACGAGAGTTCGCGCAGGATCACGTCGGCCCCCTGCGCCTTGCCGGTGGTGTCGGTGCGTGCGCGCTTGACGGCCACCCAGCCACCGCCCTGTGCGAAGGTGATCTCGGCCGCGTTCGGAATGGAGTCCCGGTGGCCGGTTGCGAGTTCGAGCAGGATCGCGGACCGGGGGACCGGTTTCCGTGCCTTGCGCAGCTTCTCCGCCTCCTTCTCGGGCGGCGACACGAAGAACGCGGCATAGCGCGAGTCATCGCTGAACTGCGGATTGGAGCCGACATTCGCGCGGAAGGTCGTGGTGTCGCTCAGCAGACGCACATGGAGTGTCGCGTCCCCCTCGTTGGGGTCATACGTGTAGGTGAGCCACCGGCCGTCGGGGCTCAGCGCCGTCGACGAGATGCGCGACCAGGCGCCGTAGTCGTCGAGCGTGAGGGCGCGCCTGGCGGTCGCTGCGCCGCTCGGCGCGGTGCCGGCCGCGGTTGTGGGCGTTCCTGTCGCCGACGACTGGGCAGATACACCTGCCGGGGCAAGGGCGAGTACGAACGCGGCGGAGATGGCAGAGGCGCGCTGCAGGCGCCCGAGACGCACGCTCATTAGGCAGCTCCAGAAGGGGACAGAGAGGGAGGAGAGGACGAAAGAGGTACGGACGAGAGAGACCGGCTGTTGAGGGGGGACGAGGACGCAAAGGGCGCACGGTGGCAAAAGGCGCAACTGTCAAATGGCGCAACTGAAAGCCACCTGCGCCCACACACAGATCGCGCTACCTCATCCCTCTGCGAGCGGCCACTCCCCTGCTTGCATGTCGATGTTTCCGCCCGAGACTATGCACAGCACGCGGCCGTTGCCTGCCTTGCCCGACATCGCGGCGGCAAGCGCTGCCGCCCCTGCGCCCTCGGCGATCACGCGATTCCGCGCGGCGAGCAGCCGTACGGCGTCAGCGATCTCGTTCACCGACGACACGAGCGCACCGGCCAGCAACTCCTTCGCCAGCGGCCAGATGGGATCGAGCACCCGGCGGCTGCCGATGCCGTCGATGAACGATTTCGTGTACGGCACGTCCACGGGACCGTCGGCGGCGAAGGCGCCGGACAGCGGCGCGGCGGTTTCGACTTCGGCCGCATAGACCGGCACCCCGGGGCGCAGCGTTCGGAGCGCCGCCGCGATTCCGATCGATAATCCGCCGCCGCCAAAGGGGACGACAACCGCGTCAAAGTCACGGAGATCCTCGTCGAGCTCCAGCGCGATGGTGCCGTTGCCCGCCATCACCGCGGTGTCGCACACCGGGTGCACGAAGAAGCCGTCAAGCCCCGGGTACTCATGCTCGATGATGACGCGCCACCAGTCGTCGAACGAAACGGCGATGATGTTGCCGCCGAGCCGCTCGATCGCGTCGCGCTTGTTGGCCGGGGCGTGGTCGGGGATCACGACGCTCCACGGCACACCGAGCGCCTTTGCCATCCAGCCCACACCTTGCGCCATGTTGCCGGCGCTGGCGGTGTAGACGCCGCGTTCGAGCTGCTCCGGCGTGGCGCGGGCGATGGCATTCGCGGCGCCGCGGATCTTGAACGACGCGATGGGCTGGAGGTTCTCCAGCTTGAGCCAGATCTCGACGGGCGCGTCGTCGACGTTCAGGCGCAGGAGCGGCGTGCGCAGTGCGTGGGGGCGAATGCGCACGGCGGCGGCACGGATCGCGTCGAGCGTCGGTGCGCGCAGCGGCTCGCGCTCGTGACGTGTGGGAGAGGTCATGTCGCGGAATCTGCGCCGAGGGGTACTGACGTGCCACGTCCCTGCTCCAGCGCGCGGGAATACACAAACCACGCGGCCGCCACGTCCTCGACGCCCAGCCCGAGCGATTCGAACAGCGTGATCTCGTCGGTGCTGAAGCGCCCCGGCGCGAGGCCAGCGATTACGTCGCCGAGCTCGGCGACGATATCGTCATCGGATACCGCACCTTCTTCGCGCGCGAGGAGAAAGTCGCCGGCTTCGTTCAGCACCGATTCGCGCCGGTCGACGAAGATGCGGGCGCGGGCCATGGCGGCTCCGTCGAGCTCACGCGCGGTCTTCACGCTCGATCCAACCGCATTGACATGAGCGCCGGGGGCAAGGCAGCTC
>DASSBZ010000239.1:0-11381 GCA_035698205.1 Gemmatimonadaceae bacterium
CGCATCTGGTTCGACCGCAACACCGCACCCACCCTCGAACACCTGATCGAACTGATGAAGAACCGGACCCGCACGAACGTCACCTCCGACGAGGATCGCAACTGATGCGCGCCCAGCTCCTTGCCGCCGGCATCGCGCTCGCCGGCGCCACGACCCTGCTGCCGGCGCAGACGTACGTGATCCGCAATGCCACCGTCGTCCCCGTGTCCGGCGCGCAGATCACGAACGGCAGCGTCGTGATCGCCGACGGTATGATCCAGTCGGTCGGTGCGAGCGTGAATGCACCCGCCGGTGCAACGGTCATCGATGGCACCGGACTGTTCGTCTACCCCGGCATGATCGACGCCGGCACCCAGCTCGGCCTCACCGAGATCTCCTCCGTGCCGGGCTCGGAGGACACGCGCGAGATCGGCGATTTCAACCCGGCGAACTACGCCCTCACCGCGGTGAACCCGTTCTCCGAGCTGATCCCCGTCACCCGCGTGAACGGTGTGACGACCGTGATCACGAGTGCGACCGGCGGGATGATCAGCGGCAGTGCGGCGCTGATGAACCTGGATGGCTGGACCGGCGAACAGATGGGGATCGACAACACCGCCGGCATGGTGATGACGTATCCGTCGAGCGGCGGCGGCGGCTTCCGCCGGTTCGGTGGTGGCCAGAGCGCCGCCGAGCGCGCGGAGGCAATGAGCCGACAGGAGCGCGAACTGCGCCAGTATCTGGCCGATGCCCGTTCCTACGCGGCGGTGAAGGGTCGCCTCGCACAGAACGATGGCGGCGTGGAGCGCGTGAACCAGGCCATGGAAGCCATGATCCCGGTGATGCGCGGCGAGGAGCCGGCGATCTTCGACGTCAACTCGGCCGACCAGATTCGCGGCGTGCTGGCGCTCGCGGATTCCTTCGGGATCAAGGTCGTGATCCGCGGTGGACGGGACGCCTGGCGGCTGGCCGATACACTGGCGGCGCGGCAGATCCCCGTGATCGTCGGTCCACTCACCAGCGCACCGTCGGACGACGAGCCGTACGACATGATCTACGCCAACCCTGGTGTGCTCGCCAAGGCCGGCGTGACCATTGCGTTCCAGACCGACGACGCGGCGAACTCGCGCAACCTGCCATACAATGCGGCGCTGGCCACGGCGTATGGATTGCCGATGGACGCGGCGATCCGCGCCGTCACGCTCGACGCGGCAAGGATCTTTGGCGTGGACGATCGCTATGGCTCGCTCGAAGCCGGCAAGGTGGCGAACGTGATCGTGACGACCGGCAATCCGCTCGACGTGCGGACGACCGTCAAGCACCTCTTCATCCGCGGCCAGGCGGTGGATCTTACCGACCGCCACACGCGGCTCTACGAACAGTTCCGGGCGCGGCCGAAGCCGTAGCTTCCGGTTCGCCCGACTGCCCCCTGAGCGACAGGCAGCTCGACGGTCACAAGGAATCGGAGGAGGAAAGGAGTCCTGACAGGGACGCTGATCCTCCTCCGTTTCTTCTGTGACCTTCGTGGCTCAAGTGCGCCTTCGACGCCGCTCGCGAACGGCGACGCCGTGACTGACCGGATTCAGCGCCCGCTTCCGGTCTCCTGCACGCGCCAGCGCACGCCCATGTACAGATGGCGTTGCGCGACGCCGGGCCAGCCCGTTGGGTGTGCGTCGAACAGATTGTCCGCACCCGCCATCAGCTCGACCCCGAACGCGAGCGCCCTCGTGAGCCGCAGGTCCAGCCGCGTGAAGGCGTCCTGATAGGTGGTTCGTCCCGCATCGTCGCGCGCAACTGGCGCGCTCCCCGTATACAGCCCCGTCGCACTCGCGCGGATGCCGAATGGGAGCGGCGTGGTGACGCCAAGCCTGACGAAGTGCGTCGGGCGACCGAGCAGCGGCTCGCCGGTTGTCAGCCACTCGGTGTCGAGGTAGCTGTAGCCGCCATCGACGCGCATCTGGCCGAGCGACAGGCCGGCGTCCAGGTCCACGCCGCGCGTGCGACCGCGATCGACGTTGTCGTAGCTGTAGATCGCGAAGTGATCCGTACCGCTTGTGGAACCCGGCGGGATGGAATCGCCGATCAACTGCGACTCGATGAAGTTGCGGAACCGGTTGTCGAACCCCTGCACGCGCCCATAGACACGCTCCCCCGACCACTCGACGCTCGCGGCCAGGTTGCGGGAACGTTCCGGCTCGAGATCGGGGTTGCCGTGAACGGCGTACGACGAGCCGGGAATGGGATTGGCCCAGCTCAGGTACATCTCCTTGAAGTCCGGCGTGCGAAACCCCTGGCCGAACGATGCTCGGAAGGAGAGTTGCGGCGTTGCCCGGTACAGCGTGGCGACCCTCGGCGTCCAGTGCGTCCCCCACTGCTCGCTCCAGCTCAGCCGCAGACCTGGAACGATGTCCACCGGCCCGATCCCCAGCGTGCCTTGAATGTACGGCTCCACTGAATGAGTCACGCGCTGCCGCCCGCGCACCTCGAAGGAACGGATCTCGTCGCGACGTACCTGTACGCCGCCGTCCAGGGCGTGCTGGCCACTCGCGCCGACCGCGCTCGAGAAGAGAATCTCGCCGTCGATCAGACGCTGTATCTCGGGGCCGGAATCGGTTGGCGGTGCACTGGCCAGTGTGCTGCGCTGCCTGAGATGCCTGTATTCCGACATGTGCAGCGAGGGCGTGATGCGCATCGAGCCCGGCGTCCACACGGCCCCCAGTCGACCATCGAGTTGCCGGTTCGAGCCGAAGTAGTACAGCCCCTCGTTCCACCGCTGCTCCTCGTCTACAACCATCCCGCTCGCCTCTACCAGCAGGTTGTTGTCCGCCTGCCAGTGCAGCGTGCCAAGTCCGTCCCATCGGCGCGCGTACGCGCCCCGTGAACTCTCGACGCCGGGAGCGAGCAGCACGCTCCGATATCCTGCATTCGCCACGGCCGACAGCGAATTCGCGAGCTGCCCCTCGACCTGCGCCGTGTAGTCGCGCCGCCCCTGTGAGCCCGCCATCGCGCCGAGCTCGAAACTCGGCGCGCCGCGCTCGGGTTTGCGCGTGATGATGTTGATCACCCCGCCCATGGCATCGGAGCCATAGAGCGTGGACTGCGGACCCTTGATCACCTCCACGCGTTCCACGATTGACGCGGGAATGCGCGAGAGGTCGAAGGTATTGGAGTTGCGCCCCGAGAGCGGCCGACCGTCGAGAAGCACGAGCACGCGCTCGCCTGCAAGCCCCTGGAGCATCACGCCCGATCCGGACGGATGGCCCGCCGTGGGAATCACGCCGATCTGCTCGCCCAGCACCGAGGCAAGATCGGACGCACCCGTGCGCTCTATGTCCGCTCGTGACACGAGCTCGATGGGAACCGGGGAGTCAGCCAGGCGCTGTGGACGACGGGACGCGGTGACAACCACCTGCTCGAGCGAGAGCGGAACGGCGCTCAGTGCGATCTCCGTCTCGGAACCGCGCGCAAGGACCAGCCGGTCGATCGTCACGGTGCGCGGGACGTAGCCGAGGAAGCGCACGAAGACACGCACCGCTTCGGGAGCGCCGGACCCGGACGGCACCCGCGCGACCAGACGCCATACGCCGTGCGCGTCCGTGCGCACCGCCGGACCGTCATCTCGCCCGGTGGTGGCCAGTTGCACCATGGCGCCTTCGAGAGGCGCGCGCGTTACCGCATCCACCACGCGCCCGCGCAGCGCAACCGGCTCCTGTGCCTGCATTGCGCCCAGCGGTGTGAACGCTGCAGCGGTGGCGATCGCACAGACGGCGCACAGCCGGCCTCCTGCGGTCAGTACGCCAGCGCCGCGACGCGCCCCGGGCGTTGCCACCCGGGCGGGAGTGGATGGAGCCGTCACGCGCCCAGCTTCTGATAGCGGAAGGTGATCCGCCGCGCGCTCCCGTTCAGGTCGTAGTAGCTCGTGAGCTGGATCTTGTAGACGTCGTCGCCGGTGCGGATCAGGTAGACGTTGAAGGTCGGCCAGATGTGGTGATCGTCGCCCAGCAGGTTGTAGCGGAACCAGGGCGATTCCACGAAGACGCCGCCGAAACCGTCGGCCGTGAATGCCGACGAGGGGATTCCATCCATGGAAGTGAAGTCGGCGAAGGGCACGTCCAAGGCGGCCGCACCCGCGCTGCCGCCTCCGCTCGATCCGCCGTTCACCTCGATGGAGTAACCCACGAAGGCGAAGTCCCACGTCGTCGGGTCCTCGGTGGAACTGACCGTTCCCGTTTCGAGGTCGAACCACGCCGGCGCATCGTCGGAGATGGTAGCCTGCGCCGTCTGCGCGGCACCGAACGGCTGGTCCGCGGACGGAGCGACCGCATACTCGAAGGTGACGGTGCTTCCCGTGATATCGGTTACGTGGAACTTGACGAACGCATCTCCGCTCGCGCTGCGAACGAGGAAGATCTTCTCGGGAGCGGCCGAGACCACGTGCGTCTGCGGGTTGTAGTTGTACCAGCCGTCAATCGCGAGCAGGGCGCCATCAGTCTGCCAGCTCGCGTCGGCGGACGGAATGCTGGATTCGTCTACCGCCAGGAACGCGGCCTGCTCGCTCGCATCGGTCATGTTCAGGACCTGATCGTCGGTCGCGCTCGCGTTGGCGCACAGGCAGAAACCCGCCACGTCGCCAGGGCCCGCGTCTCCGCCGTTGAGCATGATCGCCGTGGCGTTGAACGCCAGCTCCCAGTCGGCGGCGGCGGAGGGGTCGCCGACGATCGGCACGAGCGTCGCGGGTTCGCCCAGACGGACCCCTGCCCACCCGGTCGATGCGTCGATGGTGATCGAGTCGTAGACGATGAGGTCTGGATCCGGACCCAGACCGCCGCTCTCGCTGTCGCTGCACGCGGCGGCGATGGCGGCAACGGCGACGATCGACACCAGACTGCAGACTCTGCGGCTCAACTTCCTGGACTTGACGAATATCACGTCGACCCCGAGCTGATTATTGGTAGTGACCAAGAAACATCCTATCTGAGAACGCTTCTCACAGAGCCAGACAGTAATCGGTATTTCCGATGGAATCAATCGGAATTCTACGGACCGGTCACCTCCGTGATTCTACGGATGCGGTACCAGACCGCTCGTCGCCGAGTCGGGCGGGCGGGCGATCGTCGGGTACGTCAAACGGGCACGCTGTATTGCCCGGCTAGCTTTCAGGTTCTGCCGTCGAACACGAGAGCTGAACCACCGGGGGCGCACAACTTTTCATGTCGGAGCTGTTTCGAGTAGCCGGGCGTGCGGCGGTAGTTCTCTGCCTTGCCCTAGTAACGCCAGCGTGTGCTCCCGCTGGCGATGATCAACCGGGCGCCGATGCCCGAGTCGCGCAGACCGGATTCCGTGGCGTTGCCGTGGGCACCCCCATCGCCCGCCCCGACTTCACCCTCACCGATACGCACGGCCGGCCGTTCGACTTCCGTCGTGAGACCGAGGGCAAGGTCGCGCTGCTCTTCTTCGGCTATACGAACTGCCCCGACGTCTGCCCGCTGCACATGGCCAACATCGCCGCCGTGCTGGCGAAGATGTCGTTCGACGACCGCGATGCGATCCGCACGATCTTCGTGACCACCGATCCCGCTCGCGACACACCGGGCGTACTGCGCGCCTGGCTCGACCAGTTCGACCCGACGTTCGTCGGTCTCACCGGAACGGCCGATGAGGTCGACCGCATCCAGCTCGCCCTTGGCCTTCGACCGGCACAGCGCGAAGCGGCCGCCGCTGGTGCCGACTCCGGCGAGTATTTCGTCGGCCACGCCGCGCAGGTCATCGCGTTCGGCAGGGATGGCCCGGCACGACTGATCTATCCGTTCGGAATTCGACAGACCGACTGGGCGAACGACCTGCCGCTGCTCGCGCGCGGCACGATGCCTCGAGCATCACCAGCGGCGACCCCCACCGCCGACGACGGCGCGCTGCAGCCGGACCCGGACGTGACAGCGGGGGATCTCGTCGTCTCGCGGGTCGTCGTGCCGGTGCCGTCCACCGCCGAGCGCACGTCGCTCTACCTCCGCGTCCGGAATCGAGGTGACGTGGCGGATACGCTCGTCGCCATCCAGACGGATGCCGCCGGCGCGGCGACGCTGCACGACCAGCGCATGGTCGGCTCCTCGATGGTGATGGAGCCGCTCGATGCACCATTCGTGATTCCGGCGCTCGGCGAAGCATGGCTGGCGCCGGGGGGAGCGCACGGCATGCTCGAGCCCATGCTGCGACCGCTCGGTGCCGGCGACCACGTGGCCGTGTCGCTTACCTTCGCGCGCGGCGGCGTGGTCGGCACGCGGGCGATCGTCGTCCCCTACGCACGGCTCGAGTCCGTACTCGGTGCGCCTGCCGTCAGGGCTCCCGCAGCCGGTCGCGACGACGCGACGGGGACGCGCTGACATGCAGTGGTGGTGCTCGACCTCGAACATCCCGTGGGACTGGAGCTGGCGCGCGTATCCCGGCGTCTGGCTGTTCATCATCGTGCTGTTCGTGATGCTGCGTCGCTGGAACGCCGCGGGTGCGCGCGCGGCCGGCTCATCGTCGTTCGAACCGTGGCGCGCCGCCGCGCTCGGACTCGGCACCGCCGTGCTCTGGATCGCGCTCGACTGGCCCGTGGGTACGCTGGCGTCCGGCTATCTGGCGAGCGTGCACATGGCGCAGTTCATGATGATCGCCATGATCGCCGCGCCGCTGCTGCTGTGCGGCATCACGCCGCAGGCGATGCGCCTGCTCGAGGGGCGAGCGGGACTTCTCCGCGTGCTCACCGTCATGACGAAACCGGTGATGGCGCTGGTGCTGTTCAACATCATCATTGCCATCACCCACACGCCCGTCGTCGTCGATACGCTGATGCCGTCGCAGCTCGGCAACATGGCCATCGACCTGCTCTGGCTCGCCGGCGGTGCGATCTTCTGGTGGCCGGTGGTCAGCCGCGTGCCCGCGCGGCCGAAGTTCGTCGATCCGCTGAAGATCGGGTACCTGATCATCGGCCTGATGTTCAGCCCCGTGAACATCGGCGTCTCGGCGTTCCTCGTCTATAGTCGATTCCCGCTCTTCAGTACCTACGAACTGGCTCCGCCGATTCCCGGTGTGAGCACCGTGTTCGATCACCAGCTCGCCGGCCTGATGATGAGCGTCGGCGGCGGCATGATCGCGATGGTCGGGATGTCGATCCTGTTCTTCCGGTGGGCGCGCACGTCAGGGTGAGCGAGCCACGGAGCCGCAGTAGCGCCGGAGCTGACCAAGCTTCTGAAGTGGTCGGCGTCCGTCGTCCCACATCCAGCCTCATTCAACCGAGGCACTTCGTCTCGAGTAGAGCGACCGTTGGCGCAGGCTTGCCTGGCGCCTCACTCGAATCATGGGAAGGGCGACTGCTGTCCACAGATTACGCAGATTGACGCAGATTGGCCCTCGCGTAACGGACGCGACGCGTGGCGTCTCACTTGAATCATGGAAACGGCAAACTGCTATCCACAGATTGACGCAGATTGGCCCGCGTAAGGAAGCGAAGGCCTGGCGGTCGGCATCGTCGAATGCCGCCATACGCATCGAGGTCGAATCTGCGAAAATCGGCGAAAATCCGTGAAAATCTGCGGGCTGCAGTTGCTCTGCCGTATGCACCGTAGCCGGCCCACGAAAGTCCGCGGACCGGCTACGCGCACCAGCCTCACCGATCAGACGTTGCCGGCTCCGCGCGCACGTGATCGTTCCAGTTCATGATCGCGTTCCACACCAGCGGGAAGTCGTGGTGGTTCAGGAATCGGTGGAGCGGATCAAAGGAGAAGGCAATCACCCGCCCCTTGCCGACCGGCACGTCGAGGATGGCCGCTTCGCCAATGATCTCGCTCTCGCCGCGAACCATCCCCGAGACCACGTAGCTCCCGCCACTCCCCGAATCGGACTTCGCGGCTGACGGCGTCCCCGCCGCCGAATCGGCGGTTGCGGAATCGCCGGCAACACCCTGCGTCAGGACAGCCTTCACCGCCTGGTCACGCTTCGACGCATACGACGACGGCATCCCCATGATCACGCCATCGGGCTTCGGCGGATCGGGGAGCTTCGTTCCATACTGCAACACAACCGCCGCCGAGTCGCGCTCGGCGACCGTAAACAACGGTCCGTTCCCGCGAAAGATCGTGAACGTCTCGGGGAAGCCGTACAGGACGGGCGAGACGGCGCGCCGCGTGCGCGCGCGCACGACGGAGCCGGGGTGGAACAGCGTGCGCGTGGTCTTCGTTCCCATGTCCCTCACGAGCCCGGTCTCGGCGGCCAGCCTCGAGCTGTTGCCGAGCGTGATCATGGTGCCGCCGTCGGCCAGGAACTTCCGCAGCTCGTTCAGCCCCTCGAAGCCCATCCCGCCGGTCATGTCGTCGGTCGCGGCCGGTGTGCCTAACGATGGCGTACGGTCGGTCTTCCGGAACGGCAGCGGCCCCCACCTGGGATCCACACCGTGCACCAGCCGTCCCACGTCGCCGCGCGCCTGCGGCACGAGGATGACGTCGAACCGCGCGCGCAGGCGCCCCGACTTCAGCACGTCCTTGTCGATCGATGTGTAGGGGATGCCGTACTGCTCCAGCGTGTAGCGCGTCCACCCCTCGTCCTGCGTGTCATACCAGGTGTGATAGACGGCGATGCGTGGCAGGTCCAGTTCGTGCGCGACCGACATCGCGGTCGAGGCGTCGCCACCAGACCCCGCCGCCATGTCGCGCAACGGCAGCGCGAACCGCGCCGCCAGTTCGCGCGCCGTCGCCGCGTCGAGCCCCTGGAACAGCACCGATCCCGCCGGGAGCGTATCCGTCGCGCGCGCCAGCGCGGACTCGTTCGCGAACGCCTTTGCCTTCGGTGCCTGCTCCTTGAGCCAGTACAGCGCCGGCAGGATCTCCCCCTGCCCCGTATTCACCAGCGACCACCGCCCGCTCCCTGCCCCCGTCGCCGTGGCAGTCGCCACCACCGAATCGTTGACGGCGACGAGATCGGTGCGCGCCAGCACGCTCGAATCGTCCACGGCCTTCACCTCCACGCCGTAGAGATATCCGAGCGTCCACGCGATGTCGTCGTACGGCGGATACTGTGCCGTCGAGGGAAACTGCTGCGTCGTGAGCAGGTTGACCGCGAGATCGCGATACGGCTGGTCGAGCTTGATGATGAAGTCGCCGGTGGAGTCGCCGGCGGTGACACGGTGCACCTCGATGGCGTGCCGCTGCAACTGGTTGATCAGATACGCGGTGCGCTTCGGATCGTGCTGCCGTTCGAAACCCGGGATGCTGAAGGCGTACGGCTTCTGCGTGCGCCCGCGTCCGAGGCTGTTCGACGACTTCTGCCAGAAGTTGCGCAGCAGCATCTCGCCGTTGTTGGCGGTGAAGGTGAGCGCCGCGAGCACGCCGGCCTGCATGTAGTTCACGTTGTCGCGCGCCGACCAGCGCACCTTCTTCGTGGGCGGCCACGAGCGATACCACTGGCGCGACGTGACCGGATCCCCGGCGTAGCGGGCATCGGACAGGTCACGCACATACGTATCCGCACCGGCGTTGCCGAAAGTCTCGTAGAACCGGCCGATGGAGTTGTGGTTGTTGGCAACCCACACACCATACCCCGGCCACCAGCCGTCGAAGAATCCCCACGTCCACACCCCCGGCATGCCGTACGCCGAAAGCGCCGTGATCTCGCTGTTGGCGAGCAGTTGCCACTCCGAAATCGCGATCGGGTCGTTGTTGACGTTGTACGGACCCGTGCCGGTGGAGATGTAGAGCAACGGCACCGACTCGTGCAGGTCGTGCATGACCAGCGGATGCCACCTGTAGTACGTGTCGTAGATCGCGTGCGACAGCGCCTGTGAGATCTGGAGCCCGTCGCGGTTATTGTCGTGGACCACATAGCGCCCCCAGTAGGGCGTGCTGCGCGGGAAGCCGTCGTCGAACTCGGGCCGCCCCTTGGTGCGATCGAGATACCAGTCCACCTGCTTGTCTCGCCCGTCCGGCTCGGAGGCCGGGTTGATCAGGACGATGACGTTCTCGCGAATCCTCCGGATGGCCGGCTCGTCGCTCACCGCAAGGCGATACGCGAGCTCCATCACCATCTCCGGCGATCCCATCTCCGGCGAGTGCAGCCCTGCATTCAGATAGTAGATGGGCTTCGTCGAGGCGAGCAGCGGCTCGAGCTCCGACGCGCTGACACCGCGCGGATCGGCGAGCCGCGCCATGTTGCGACGCTGCACCTCCAGCTCGGCCATCGACGCTTCGCTCGCCACGATGGCCAGCGTGATGTCACGCCCCTCTTCGGTGGTACCGATGGTCTCGAACCGCACGCGCGGCGTCGCCGCGGCCAACGCCTTGAAGTAGCCGTAGATCTCGGCGGTATGGTGCATCACGCCGGGAGCGCCGATGATGGTGCCGAAGTGCTTCATGGGCGACGGCACCGTCGCGCTCATCGGCACCGTGGCCACTGTGGGCGCGATGAACAGCGTATCCGACGTGTACTCGCGGATGCGCTGCGAGTATACCTCGTCGATGCGCCCACCGCCGCCGTTCGTGCGAGCGCCGGCGGTCCCGGTCCCCTGGGCGCCGAGTGTGGTCGTCGCGGCCAGCAGCATCAGAGCCAGGGAGCGAAGGGATGCGCTCGTGCGCAGGGAGAAGCGTGACATCGGCGCGAAGTCTCGTGGAGTGGAGTCGGATTTCATTGGCCCAACATGCGAACCGCGCCACGGCAATTCAAGACGCGACGCCCAGCGGATGCATCAAGGCAAGACCTGACCCCGGGGCGGGCCGGCTCGTTCAGACCTGCTCCCCGATGCAGCATGCCGCGCCGCGTCAAGCGAACCTCGCCAGCCCGGCAGAACCGTATGCAGGCAGCCACCAGCATACCGCGTGGAGCGGGCAGCATGATTCTCAGACCTGACCCCGGGTGGGGGCGGCGAGTACCGACTCCGCGTACGCCACACCGCGCGCGGTCCGTGAACCGTGCCACGAGAGCAGTTCACCATCCACGAGCAGGAACCGGTCGCGCGGCACGCCGCTCGCCGCGCTCAACTCGTCGGCGTGCCGATCACGGAACGGAAATGGTTCGCTCGACAGCAGCACCACATCCGGCTCTGCCTGCGCGATCGCAGCGGGTTCGACGGTCGGATACCGGTCCGCGGTCTCGCCGAACACGTTCACCCCGCCGGCCGCGCCCAGCATCGCAGCCACGAAGGTGTCATCGCTGACGGTCATCCATGGATCGCGCCAGATGAGATAGGCATAACGCACCGGCGCACGTTCGCGAGCACGGCTGGTGACGTCGCGCAGCGTCGACTCGATCGCCACGGCGATCGGCTCCGCGGCATCCCTCGCCCCGAGTTCGCCGCCGATGTCACGCACCATCATCGCGGTGTCGGCGACGGTACGCGGAAAGCTCACGTGGCAATGGATGCCGGCGTCTGCCAG
>DASSBZ010000240.1:0-7165 GCA_035698205.1 Gemmatimonadaceae bacterium
CTCGCTGTACACGTTGATCACGCCGCCGGCGTTGGCCACGAAATCCGGTGTATAGAGAATTCCGCGATCCTCGAGCATGTCGCCGTGGCGCTCCTCGAGAAGCTGGTTGTTGGCCGCACCGCACACGATCTCCACGCGCAGTTGCGGGATGGTCTTGTCGTTGATGCTGCCGCCGAGGGCGCACGGGGCGTAGATGTCACCCTGCTGGGAAAAGATCTCGTCCGTCCCCACGGCGGTGGCCCCGAGTTCATCCACCACCCGCTTCACGCGCGCGGCATCGATGTCGGTGACAATCAGGCGGGCACCGGCGGCCTTGAGCTCGCGGCTGAGGTTGTATCCCACGTTCCCCAGCCCCTGCACGATGACGGTGCGCCCTTCCAGCGAATCGCTCCCCCACCGGTGCTTCGCCGACGCCTGGATGGCGCGGAACACGCCATGCGCCGTCACGGGCGACGGATCGCCCGACTTGGCGGCCAATCCGGCGACGTACTCCGTCTCCATGTGCACGTAGTCCATGTCGGCCGTGCTCGTGCCCACGTCCTCGGCGGTGACGTAGCGACCGCCAAGCGACTCGACGAACCTGCCGTGCGCGCGGAAGAGCATCTCGCGCTTCGTCGTGCGGTTGTCACCGATCATGACCGCCTTGCCGCCGCCGAGGTTCAACCCGGCCACCGCATTCTTGTATGTCATGCCGCGCGCAAGCCGCAGCGCGTCGATGATGGCTTCCGCATCGTTGGCGTACTGCCAGAAGCGCGTTCCGCCGAGCGCGGGGCCGAGCGTGGTGTCGTGAATGCAGATGATACCGCGATAGCCGCTCGACTTGTCATGGCAGAGCACCAGTTGCTCGTGCTGCATCTCCGCCATGGTGTCGAAGATGGCCGGGGAGCCGGTCACGGCTGAGTCAATGGTGGCAAGGGTCGACATGGAATGACATCCGGGTGAAGTGTCGTGCGTGAGTCCCGCGGAGCGCTCAATCGTTGCGGGAGTAGAGGTCGCGGGCAATCACGATTCGCTGGATCTCGCTCGTGCCCTCGTAGATTTCCGTTACCTTCGCGTCGCGGAAGAGCCGTTCGACCGGATATTCCTTCACATACCCGTATCCGCCGAGAATCTGGATCGCCTCGGTGGTTACGAACATCGCGGTCTCGCTTGCAAACAGCTTGGCCATCGACGCCTGCGCGGTCACCGGTTCGCCCCGATCCTTGGCGTCGGCCGTGGCATGCAGCAGCGTGCGCGACGCCGCCACGCGTGTGGCCATGTCCGCGAGCTTGAACTGGATGGCCTCGAACTCGCGGATCACCGTGCCGAACTGACGACGCTCGCCGGCGTATGAGGTGGCCTCCTCCAGCGCCGCTCTCGCGATGCCCACCGCCTGTGCCGCGATTCCGAGTCGGCCGTTATCGAGCGACTGCATGGCCTGCACGAACCCCGCGCCCTGCTCGCCCAGCAGCCCGCTCGCCGGCACGCGGAGCTGCTCCAGTGCGAGCTGCACCGTAGGCGATGCGCGCAGCCCCATCTTCTCCTCCTTGCGCCCCACCCTGAAGCCGGGGAGATCGGGGGTGACGAGAAAGGCGGAGATCCCGCGTGCGCCCTTGCGGTCGCCAGGCGAATCGGTGCGCGCCAGCACGACGATCACGTCGGCCTCGCCGCCGTTCGTCACCCACGCCTTGGTGCCGTTGAGCACCCACGCCTCGCCATCGAAGGTGGCCTGCGTTGAGAGCGCTGCCGCATCGGAGCCGGCCTCGGGCTCCGAGAGTGCGAACGCACCGAGCATCTCACCGCGTGCCATGGCCGGCAGGAACCGGCTGCGCTGCTCGTCGGTGCCGAAGCGGAGGATCATCTGCGTCGGCAGCGAGTTGTGCACGCTCATCAAGACGGCGGTCGAGGCATCAACGGCGGCGATCTCCTCGAGCGCGAGGAGATAGGTGGACGTCGACAGCGCGAGACCGTCGTACTGCTCGGGGAGGAGCATGCCGAGGAATCCCAGCGCACCGAGCTTGCCCACGATCGATGGCTCGAACCGTTCGTCGCGATCCCATTCCGCCACATGCGGCGCGATCTCGTCGGCCGCGAAGCGTTGCGCCACGCTGACGATCTCGCGCTGTTCCTCGGTCAGGTAAAGCAGGTTCCGCGACACGATGTGGCTCCGCTCAACCGGCGTATGAATGGAAGCCGCGCCCGGTCTTGCGACCGAGCCAGCCGGCATCGACGTACTTCCGGAGCAGCGGGCATGGACGGTACTTCGGGTCGCCGAGTCCGTCGTGCAGCACCTCGAGGATTGCCAGGCAGGTATCCAGTCCGATGAAGTCGGCCAGCGTCAGCGGCCCCATGGGATGGTTCATGCCAAGCTTCATCACCGCATCGATGGCCTCGGGAGTCCCCACGCCTTCCATGACGGCGTAACAGGCCTCGTTGATCATGGGCAGCAGGATCCGGTTGGCAATGAAGCCGGGGTAATCATTGGCCTCCACCGGCACCTTGCCGAGCGCCGTGGCGAGCTCGATCACACGGGTGGCGGTCGCATCGGAGGTGGCCAGCCCGCGAATAACCTCCACGAGCTGCATCACCGGCACCGGGTTCATGAAGTGCATGCCGACCACCAGCTCCGGGCGGCCGGTACAGCCGGCGATCTTCGTGATGGAGATGGAGCTCGTGTTCGAGGCGAGGATCGCACCCGCCGGCGCAATCGTGTCGAGCTCTCGGAAGATCGCGAACTTGAGCTCCGGCTTTTCGGTGGCAGCCTCGATCACGATCGTCGCGTCGGCGGCGGCGTTCATGGACGTGCTGGTCGCGATGCGACCGAGCGTCGCCGTCCGCGCTGCATCGTCGATGGTGCCCTTCTTCAATTGCCGGTCGAGATTCTTCTCGATCGTTGCGCGCGCGCGGTCGAGCGCATCCTGCGCCACGTCCACCATGGTCACCGGCATCCCGGCCTGCGCCACGACGTGCGCGATGCCGTTCCCCATCTGCCCCGCGCCAACGACCACGACCCGATCACTCATGCGTGCGACTCCCGGCGGCGACGATGCCGCGCATACAGGTAACCAATGCCACCGCACAGGCCGATCGCCGCGCCCAGCCCACCCTCGGGCCCCCACGCGCCACCGGTCGCCCAGTCCGGCCCGGCATCGAGCAGTTCATAGTCAGGCACCGTGAACGGCAATCCGCTCACGGCGGCGTGCAGGACGCCGGCCAGCGTCCAGTTCCAGGCGAGGTGCGCGAGCATCGCGGCATAGAGACTGCGCGTTGCCAGCAGCACGAACGCGAGGAATGCCCCCGCCAGCATCACCACGAGCAGCGACTGCGCGCTGGCACCAGGGTTGAACCCGTGCAGCAGGCCGAAGACAATGCTCGTCGACGCCACCGCGGCCGCGGTGCTCCATGACTCGCGCGCCACGGAAAAGATGTAGCCGCGGATGAGGAGCTCCTCGCTGAACGCAGCGGGCGCGAGGATGAGCAGGAGCGTGGCCGCCGCCTTGAGCGAACTGCCGGCGCCGGCCGGCCCGAAGCGGAACCATGAGACACCGACCAGCAGCAGCGAGGGCACCAGTATCGCCAGCGTGCCGCTGAACGCGCCGACGGTGAGCGCCCGGGGATTCAGCGCCGCGCGATCGAGCGAGACGAAGCGCCATCCGCGCTTCTCCACAACCGCGAGCATGAAGAGGTGCGCAAGACCGGCTCCCACCAGCCCGATCAGTCCGGTCACCGCCACCGCGGCCGCACTCGTCGACATCAGCAGCTGTGGCGCGACGAAGGCCACCGACTGGGCGAGCACGAGCGTCGCCACCGACGCGATGACCAGAAACGCGAGGATGCGCCAGGCCGCGTGCAACCGGCCATCGGCGCCGAAAAGCCAACCGCGCGCCGTCAAGCAGGCGCGCGGTCGGAGGACGCTGGGTTGCGGGATGGCGCGATCACTGCCGCCAGCAACGCCTTGAGCGCGTCCAGCAGAATGAACGGGTGTATGCCGAACGTCATCGCCGACGCCAGGCTGCCGCCCAGCACCGCCAGCCAGGCGAAGCCGCCGAGCAGGATCACCGCGGTTCCCGCGAGTGCAGCGAGGAATCGCCCCGCGACGGTGCGCGCACGATTGGCGCCGAGCCCGGCCACGAATGCCGCGAGCGGATACGCGTACAGGTATCCGGCGGTTGGACCGACAAGACGCGCGAGGCCGGGCGGTCCCATGGGCGCGAACACCGGCAGTCCGGTCGCGCCAAGCACGAGATACAGTGTCATGCTCGCGGCACCGGCGCGTGGCCCGAGCCAGAGACCGGCCAGCACGACAACCAGCGGCGTGAACGTGAACGGCACCGGCGTGCCGGGGATCGGGATCGCGATCTGCGAGGCGACAGCCAGCGCCAGTGCGAACCCGATGACTCCGATCGCGGTGATCCGCGCCGGTACGCGCTCGAGGGCTGCGGCGGAATGCTTCATCAGTTCATTCGCTCCACGCTGAGGGCCACTGCATCGCCGCCGCCCAGGCAGAGCGTGGCGAGTCCACGCGCTCCGTTGCGATCGGCCAGCGCATGCAGCAGGGTGGTCAGCACCCGCGCACCGCTCGCGCCCAGCGGATGACCGAGGGCAATCGCGCCACCATTCACGTTCACGCGATCCCAGTCCCAGCCGAGTGCGTCGCCATCGGCCAGCGCCTGCGATGCGAACGCCTCGTTCGCCTCGATCAGGTCGTAGTCGCCGATGACCGTGCCTTCCTTCTTCATCAGGTTGCTGACGGCGCGGATGGGCGCGAAGAACAGCTCGCGCGGCTCCACCGCACCGGTGGCGTAGGCGTTGATGCGGGCCAGAATCGTCAGGCCATGCGCGCGCGCAAATGCCTCCGAGACCACCCCCAGCGCCGCGGCGCCATCGTTGAGCGACGAAGCATTGCCGGCGGTGACGGTGAGATCCTTGCCACCCTCCTCGCTGGCCTCGGGGAAGGCGGGGCGCAGCCGCGCCATCGTCTCCAGCGACGCATCGCGCCGCGGGCCCTCATCGACGCTCACGACGGTCGGTCCCTTGCGGCCGGCAATTTCCACCGGCACGATCTCGGCGGCGAACTTCCCCGCGTCAGTCGCGGCGACGGCCCTGCGATGCGATTCCACCGCGAATGCATCCTGTCGTTCGCGCGTGATCTCCGCCTTGCGCGCGGTGTACTCGGCGTGGCCGCCCATGGCCACCCCGCAGGTGGCACACCACAGCCCGTCCTTCAACACGCCGTCAGCGAGCGTCTGGTCGCCGTACTTGATGCCGCCGCGCATGCCGTACACATAGTGCGCCGCGTTGGACATCGACTCCTGCCCCCCCGCCACGATGGCGTCGGCATCGCCGGCGCGAATGGCCTGCGCGGCAAGCATCACGGCCTTGAGCCCGGAGCCGCAGACCTTGTTGATGGTCAGCGCCGACACGCTCGCCGGCACGCCGGCCTTCAGCATGGCCTGACGCGCTGGCGCCTGGCCGGTGCCACCCTGCACGACGTGTCCGAGGATCACTTCCTGGATTTCGGCGGCGGAGATGGACGCCGCCTCGATGGCGCCGCGGATGGCGATGGCCCCGAGATCGGGGGCGCTGAGGGGTGCAAGTCCGCCCAGGTAGCGCCCGACGGGGGTGCGCACGGCGGAAACGATGACAGGCTGACGACTCGGATCGGACATCGACGATCGCAACGGTATGGGACGCGGCGCTCACCGCCCACATGGCGGCGCGCCAAGCCACGGAAAGTTAGGCCGGCGCCGGAACTCGAACAACACGACGGCGCGTCATCCTCTCGCGCACCGTCACGGCCGACACAAGATCAGTCCGCGCGTCCCGCGTCGAGTTCCAGCGACCGCCTGGCGATTTCCGCGCGCACGCGTTCGATGAACACGTCCACCGGCACCGGCGCCGGCCGCTGCTTCTCGCCGCCGCCGCGCACGTTCACCGCCACCGTCCCGTTCTCCACCTCGCGCCGCCCGGTCACCAGCAGGTAGGGCACCTTCATGCGCACGCCTTCGGCAACGCGATACTTGAGCGTCTCCGACCGTGCATCCAGGTGCGAACGGATACCGGCGTCGAAGAGCCGCTGGTGAACGTCCGAGGCATATGCGGCCTGATCGTCCGAGATGGGCAGCACGCGTACCTGCTCGGGTGCCAGCCACACGGGAAAGGCACCTGCAAAGTGCTCGATGAGGATCGCCATGAACCGCTCGAACGATCCACTTACGGCGCGGTGAATCACCACCGGGCGATGCGCCGTGTTGTCCTCGCCGGTATAGGTCAGGTCGAAGCGCTCCGGCGCCGCGTAGTCGAGCTGTATTGTGCCAAGCTGCCACGCCCGCCCGAGCGAATCGCTCACGTCGAAGTCCACCTTGGGCCCGTAGAACGCGCCGTCGCCCGGCTTGAGTTCGTACGGCAATCCGGTGGCGTCCAGTGCACCGCGCAGCGCCGCTTCGGCCCGGTCCCACATCTCGTCCGATCCCACGCGCACCTCCGGCCGCGTCGCGAACTTGAGCGTCGCGGTGAGACCGAACGTGGCGTAGTAGCCGAGAATGAACTGCGCGAGCCGGTGTACCTCGTCGGCGATCTGGTCCTCGCGCAGGAACACATGGCAGTCATCCTGCTGGAACTGTCGCACCCGCGTCAGCCCCGAGAGCGCACCGGTGAGCTCGTTGCGATGCAGCACGTCGTAGGTGCTGTAGCGCAGCGGCAGCTCGCGGTACGAGTGCTTGCGCGATGAGTAGAGCAGATAGTGGGACGGACAGTTCATCGGCTTGAGCGACATGTCGTGCTCGCCCGTCTCCTTGTCCAGCACGAGGAACATGTTCTCGCGGTACTTCCCCCAGTGCCCGGACAGCTCCCAGAGGTGCCGGTTGTAGAGGAGCGGCGTACGGATCTCCTGGTAGTCACCACGTTGCAGCTCGCGCAGGTACGCATTGAGCTCGTTGACCACCGTGGTGCCCCGCTCGGTCCAGAACGCGGCACCCGGCGCGAACGGATGAAAGAGGAACAGGTCGAGCTGCTTTCCCAGAAGCCGGTGATCGCGCTTCTTCGCCTCTTCGATCCGGAAGAGGTGCGTGTCCAGATCGTCCTTCTTCCAGAACGCCGTGGCGTAGATGCGTTGCAGCATCTGACGGCGCTCATCACCGCGCCAGTACGCGCCGGCGGTGTGCAGCAGCTTGAAGTGCTTGAGGTA
>DASSBZ010000241.1:0-4138 GCA_035698205.1 Gemmatimonadaceae bacterium
CTTCGAGCTTGAGGAAGGCTTCATGCACCAGGTCGGTGGCGCGCAACGTGTGCTCCTGCCGCTCGTGCCGCAGGGCGCGATCGGCGGCGCGACGCAGTTCGGCGTACACGAGCCCGATGAGCTGCTCGCGCGCGGTGTCGCTGCCTTCGCGCATGGAGCGAAGGAGACGGGTGACCTCTCCCGGAGCGTCAGTCGCGTCGTGATCGGTCATCTGTGCCTTCCCCGGGGCCAGGTGCCGACGCCATTCGCCAGCTTGGCAAAATATTGGTGCTTCCCCGACATTCGGGGAGTTCGCGTGACAAACTGACTCGTCAGCTAGCGGAGCGCCTGCTCGAGGTCTCCAATGATGTCATCGACATCCTCGATGCCGACGCTGACGCGAATGAAGCCGTCGGGGATGCCGATGGCGGCGCGTTGGGCGGAGGTCATCGCCGCGTGCGACGAGTAGCGCGGCTCGCTCACCAGCGTGTCCACCCCGCCCAGGCTTGCGGCGTAGGTCACCAGCTTGAGGCGCTTCACATAACGATCGGCCGCGCGTCCGCCACCGGCCAGTTCGAGCGCCAGCATGCCGCCGTAGCCGTCGAGTGTTTCGCGCGCGACCTCGTAGTCGGGGTGCGACGCGAGGCCGGGATAGTGCACCTTCCTGATCTCCTTGCGCTCCTCGGCCCAGCGGGCGATACGCATGGCGCTCTCGTTCTGCCGGCGCACGCGCACGTCGAGCGTCTTGAGGCCGCGCTCCAGCAACCAGCAGGTGAACGGATCGGGTGCCTGCCCCCAGACCATCATCTTCTGGCGCACTTCCTCCACGTACGATGCGGTGCCCATGACGGCGCCGCCGAGGATGTCGTGATGCCCGTTGAGGTACTTGGTGGTGGAGTGGATGACGACGTCGGCGCCGTGCTCCAGCGGACGGAAGTTCACGGGGCTGGCGAAGGTGGAGTCAACGACGAGCGCCAGCCCGACGTCCTTGGTCAGGTAACTGATGGGGCGCAGGTCGAGCACCCGACAGGTCGGGTTGACGGGCGACTCGATGAAGATCGCCCGCGTCTCCTTGCGCAGCCGCTTGCGCCAGGCGCGCGTTTCCAGCGGGTCGACGAGCGTGACGTCGATGCCCATGCTGGTGAACTCGTCGACGAACAGCTTGTGCGTGCCGCCGTAGATCCACTGCGAGGCGAGGAGGTGATCGCCGGGGCGGAGCAGCGCCATGAGTGCGCAGGCCGTCGCTCCCATCCCGCTGGAGAGCGCGAGCGCGGCCTCCGATCCCTCGAGCAGTGCCAGCCGGCGCTGGACGAGCTCCGCGTTAGGCGTGTTGCCGTAGCGGCTGTACAGCAGGCCGTCGGCGGAGCCGGGCTTCTGCACGAAGTTGACGCTCTGCACGAGCGGCGAGACGACCGGGCTCAGCGGGTCCCTGACGCCGGGGTCGCCGTGTACGGCGAGGGTGGAGAATCCGAGTGGGCGGGGCTTGCGTGGCATGCCGGTGGCCGGGTCAGGCGAGCGCGCGCGGATCGCGCTCGCGGTCGAAGTCGGGTTTGATCACGCGAATCACGTCGGAGACGGTCACGCCGAGGATGTCGCGCAGCACCACGCCGCCGCGCGGCAGCGTATCGTCGATCACCACCTGCGCCAGATCCCGGCGCCGCGGTCCCTCAACCCAGGCGAGCTCGCCATCCTGCACGAGGCGCATCCGCGCGTCGTCGGCGCGCACGCGCACCAGCGGGCCGCGCTCGGCGTCGCCGCGCCGCGTCGCGATGAACCCCACCACCTGCAGTGGCGCGCTGTAGCTCCCGCTCATGTCGGTTCCGAGATGGCCACGTACTCGTCCTCCAGCCGCATGCACAGGCGGCGTTCGTGCAAGGTCCCGAGCCACTGCGCGGTCGAGACGAGATCCTCGCCAAGCGCATGGGCTACCTCGCGCGGCCGGCCGCGTCCGAGCCCGTTGAGCGCCGCCCATGCGCGACGTTCGCCATCGCTTGCATCGCCCACGAGATTCAGCGTGCCGTCGAGATCCACCACCAGCGCGAGCCCGTAGCGTTCGAGCACGGCTTCGATGGCGTCGAGGTGCACGTCGCGCACGCCGCGCACCAGGAAATATGCCTCGCCGGTCGCGCCGCGCGTCACCTGGCCGAGCAGCAGCTTGGCGACGACCTCGTCGGCGCAGGAGAAGTCGAGCAGCCCCACGTGCTCGAAGTCGATGACGGTGAGGCTCGACTCCCGTCGCTCCCCGATGAACCGCTCGATCTCGTGTCGCACGGCGGCGCCGGTAGGTCTCGTGACAAGATTCGAGTACAGGTCGCAGACCGCCTGGCGCAGCATGACGCTCAAGTCGATGTGGTGGATCACCGTGCAGCCACCCGTTCGGGGATCGTGATCTGCACCTGCGCCCCCGGAAAATCGGCCAGCCGTTCGATCAGCGGCACGTCGTCGTCCCAGTCAGGGACCATCGCGATGCGTGCCGTGCCGCTTCGGATGGAAAGCTTGCCCGTCCACTTGTGCACGTACTTGCGGACGCCGGCGAGCCCCTGCCCGCGCCCCGGATCGCGAAAGCGGCTCACGCCGCGAATCAGTGCATCCTCGAGTGCCATGCCATCGTCCCATCGATCGGTCATGCGACGGGCGTGCGCGCCTTCGAGCGACTTCCGGAACCCGATGCCCGCATCGCACACCGCAATCTGCACCACGCGCCGGCCCAGGCGCTGCTTCCAGTTGTAGGTCTGCACGGCAACCCACCCGCCGCGCCCGGCGTGCTCGACGATGTTCTGGCAAACCTCGGAGAGCGTCATCGCGAAGCGCATGGTGGCCTGCGGATCCAGGTTGAGCTCGCGGACCAGGATGGCCTGGGCCTTCTGCTGGATACGCTCCACCACCTCGTGCACGTCTTCGCTGCGCGCGACCGGCGTGATCTCGAGCAGCACGCTCGACTCGCCCCCATTGCGCGCGCGCGGCACGTGTCCGTGCAGGTCATAGACCTGTTCGGCGTTGCGATAGAAGCCCGCACGTGCCCAGTACGACGCGGTCTCCTCCGCCTCCGGACCGGTGAACGACGGCCGCTCGGTGCGGGTCTGGGCGAGGGTCAGCAGGGCGGTGAGCCCGAACGGCGAGGCCCATCGCGTGTGTCGCGCGTCGACGAGCAGCCGCGCGTCAGCCGGGTGCTCGGCCACCTGGTCGAGCACCTGCTCGAACGTCGCGTCGTCCAGCGACGGGGGCACATTGATGACGGTGGTCACGCTTGGCTGAGTTCTCCTCGCAAATGGTGCGCAAGCCCGCCGGCTCCGCGATGTTCCAGGTTACGGCCGGCGGCAATCAGCGCGGCGGACAGTGCGGCAGTCAACTTATCACCCGCGAGCAGTCGCGAGTAATAGGTGGCGCCGAACACGTCGCCGCAGCCGGTCGGATCGATCGATTCCGGGTCGCGCGGGGGCACGGCGGGGAGGATCGCGGTCCGGATCGCGCCCCCGGCGTCGTTCAATGCGCGCGCCGGGCGCGATTCTAGCCCGTCGAATCCGGCCGATGCAAAGTACACCACGCCGCGCGCGCCGAGCGTCACGACGAGGCTCCGGACGCCGTTGGCCATGGCCGTAGCAGCCAGCCCCATCGCATCCGGCGCCATCATGGACAGTTCGTCCTCGTTGAGCTGCATCAGGTCGAAGCATCGGCACCACGCCGGGACGTTCTCCAGCGGCCGCGGCGTCCGGAGGCCCGATGGCTGGACCGCCAGCAACAGCGAATGGACGTCGCAGTAGATCGGACCGCGAAAGTGCTGCCGGATGAGCTGCGCGGTTTCCAGGTCGAGTTCGAATCCGGAGATCAGGTTGATGTACAGCGCATCGAGGTCGCGCAACAGTGGCTGCAGCGCGATCCAGCTCCACGGGGGCACGCCGCCGCTCATGCGTTCGGTTCGACGCTCGGCGCTGAGGTAGTGGAGTTCGACGCGACTGGTGGGGAAGGGCACCTCAACCAGTGCCGCGTCGCTCGCCAGTCGGCGCAACGTGGTCAGGTGCCGGCGGGCCTGCCCGGCGAGGTCGTGTCCCACCTTCATCACGGGAACGATCTGCCAGTGCTCCGGCAGCGCGGCATCGAGCGCGGCCAGTGAGTAGGCGATGCCACCCCACTCCTCCACCGGCATGTCGCGCGGGTCCCG
>DASSBZ010000242.1:0-2066 GCA_035698205.1 Gemmatimonadaceae bacterium
CAGCATGCGCTCGGCGCGATCTCGTTCACGATCGAGCACGGCGTGCGTTGCATCGCGGCGGAGCATTCCCGTCGTTCCGCCGTCAGGACGCACGATCGCCGGCCTCGAACTCATCTCAACGACGCACGCTCGTCAGGTCGAGAAGCTGCTCGCGGATCGCGGCCGCCTTGCCCTCGCGTTCGAGCGCCGCCCATAGCCGTTCGACCGTCTCCGCATCCACGAGACCAGGCGGTGAGCCGCTCGACGCGGTCGAAAGACGCGCGGCGGCCCTGAACGCCTCGACCGCCGTGACAGCTTCCACCGTGTAGATCGACGACTCGCGGTCGCGCTCGAGTTCCACGACGCCGGGGCGGAAGTAGCCGAGCGCATGGAGCATGATCTTGAGCTGCCAGATGTCGTTCCCCGTGAACGTCTGCAGCGTGCGGTAGCCGAGTGTCTGCGAAATCGTGTCGTAGATCCG
Organism: Gemmatimonadaceae bacterium; assembly: GCA_035698205.1. Taxonomy (GTDB): domain Bacteria; phylum Gemmatimonadota; class Gemmatimonadetes; order Gemmatimonadales; family Gemmatimonadaceae; genus DASSBZ01. Next base: position 461 of record DASSBZ010000242.1, read on the forward strand.
TCGCAGTTCGGCCACCGGCTCCGGATGCTCGCAGACGTTGATGTTCGCGGTGATGCCATCGGCGCGACGCGAACGGCCGGGACGAGCGTCGGCCACGATCACCGCCGCCGATTGTGCACGCCCCTTGCGCGCGTCCCCGCCGGCGGCGTGCCCGGCAGCGATCGCGTCGATGAGCCGGTCCGCCAGATGGCGCGGCGCCCCCTCGCTCCCCTCGAAGCTCGCCGCCACCGCCGCCAGCACATCCGGGCCCGTGAGGAGATTTCCCTGCGTGACGAAGTGCGTGCCGCGCCGGTTGCCGGCCCAGTCGCTGTTCCCCGAACCCGTGTGCTGCGCACCTCGACCATCGACACCGATCACGCCGATTTGGCGCGACTGTGCGGCGCTGTCCGCGGCGAGGAGTTCACGAAGGGCGTCGTCAGGCGCCCGACCCGCGGCGAGCGCATCGAGGAGGAGCTGGCCGTAGGCCGTGCGGGTATTGGCCTGTGTGGCCACGGCGCCGACCCCGGCGCGCACCCACGGCACGCCATTGCCCACGCACGGCACACGCGTGGTGACCGCCACCCCCACCTCACCGGTACGCGGATCGACGGCGGCGATGGAGAAGGTGGAGAACTCCAGCGGATCCCCCCAGAGGGCGGGCTCCTGCGCGCCACCGGCACTTGCGCCGAAGGGCATCCAGGCGAGGACGACGAGGGCGAGAACCGCACGGCTGGCAATCATTAAGTCGCGCTCCTGATGGAATTTCGTCGCGTGCGTGACCGCGGGCGTCGGTACACGAGCGGATCGCGCATGAACCGGGAAAATTCGCGGTCGCCTGGCCGAACGGTATGGCGGAATCCGCCTCATGCACGTATATACCCCGGCGCGCGGTGCCGTTCGCCGCGCTTTCGGTCGGTCCCTCGCGCCCGCCGCCTCTCCGCTGCGGGCGCTTCCGTGACCGGGCATCACCCTTCTCTTCCAGCCACATGACCCTTCGTCGCGTCCACGTCCTGCTTCTCGTGCTCGCCTGCGCGCTCGTCGCGACGCTGCTGCCAGCGCACGACCTGCTCGCCCAGGCCGACTCCGGCACCGCCGTGGTCGCCGCCGCCCAGGCGCCCGACACGACCGCCCTGGCGGCCACTGCCCCCGGTGCCGGTGGCATCGCCGACCGGGCCATGGGGCGGGTCAACGCCGTTCTGAGCGCGTTCTTCTTCTATGATGTGATCTTCTGGGACGCGGACAAGACGCTCCCGCTCGTCGTGCTCTGGTTGGTGTTCGGGGCGACGTTCCTGACGATCCGGATGAACTTCGTCAACCTGCGCGCGTTCAAGCACGGCCTCGACGTTACGCGTGGCAAGTACTCCGACCCCAGCGACGCCGGCGAGGTGTCGCACTTCCAGGCCTTGAGCGCCGCACTGTCGGCAACCGTCGGACTCGGCAACATCGCCGGCGTGGCCATCGCCATCAGCCTTGGCGGGCCGGGCGCCACGTTCTGGATGATTATCGCGGGCCTCATCGGTATGACGTCCAAGTTCTCCGAGTGCACGCTGGGGCAGATGTATCGCGAGGTGCGTTCGGACGGGCGCCTGATGGGCGGCGCGATGTTCTACCTCTCGCGCGGGCTGGC